>NZ_FNWL01000002.1:768747-1082680 GCF_900108095.1 Natronorubrum sediminis | reverse complement strand
TCCGAAACGCGTCCTGCTCGCACGAACATCCGAAACGCGTCCTGCTCGCACGAACATCCGAAACGCGTCCTGCTCGCACGAACACACGGGATCGCCACCCCCTCCCCAGCCGACTCACTCACTGCGTTCGTTCGCCCCTCGCGCGGCATCGTCGACTGCCCTCGCTTACGCTCGGTCGTCCGACAGCGCGCGCCACCGCAGGAAGAATGGTCGGTCCAAACTGATCCGTCGTCCACCTATAGTGTCCGCTTCATCGGTCTGGGAGACACGAACTCGAGGGCCCTGACGGAGAGGCGGTCGGCTTCGACCCGATCACCGGACGATCTCGTTGATCGCCTCGGTGCGTCGGCCGATCGACCAGCCGAACAACGCGAGGCCGATGTAGACGCCGATCGCCGGCAGGACGTACGCCTCGAGGATCGCTTCCGGCGGGAATCCAAACGTATCGAGCGCCGCCGCGAGCAACACCGAGATGAGAAAGAGCGCGATCCCGATGTCGGCGAGTCGCATACTGGGGAGGTCCGCTGGCTTGGACCCGAGTCGTCCTGCCGCGTAGAACGCGAGCGTGTACGTCGCCCACCCGGAAACGAGTGCGAGTCCGGTCGTAAACACGTCCTCTGGGAAGTACCGCGGGACGAACGAGAGGTGGATCACCAGCGTTACGAGCGACGCGCTGATCAGGAGCACGACGAGCAACGGCCACCGATCTGCACTCATTGGTTCAAACGACAGTCTCGCGGCTCATTACTGTTGCGTCGTCGAAACGTCTTCGGTGGTCCGTCGAACCCCTCGCGTTCGGTGTGACGTGACGGATCCGTCACTCGAGGATAGTCCCGTGTTCGTCGATCTCTCCGGCGACGATCCGCGTCGAGGAGATTCGGTCGCCGTCGTCCGCGAGGACGTAGGGCGCGACGATTCCCGAGATCGGCTCGAGGCCGCGTTCCCGGCGTCGGTCGTTGACCTGCTCGAGTTCGGGTGCCGTCTCGGGCGAGACGACGAGGGCGTCGATCGAGGGGTCGTCTTCGGCGATGTCGTACTCGCTCGAGAGTTCGTGGACGTCGACGTCGCGATTCCACTCGTCGAGGTCGGCGACGGCGTCGGTGACCCCGCGAACTCGGTCGTCGAACGAGAGGACCTCCCGGGACTGCTGGCGCGTTTCGCGTGCCATGTCGTCGCTCGTCAGGCCGACGACGACACCGTCGGTGCCAAAGCGAAGCGCGTGCTCGAAGAGGGTCCGGTGTCCGTCGTGCAGCGGACCGAACGTGCCGGCGACTGCGACGTGCATACGACTTCCGGCAACGGGGAGGGCTATATGTGTCACGTTCTCTCGACCGGTGAATTCGGTCCGGACCGCTACGGGTCAAATCCGGATGCGACGTCGAATACCTTCTGAACGTTACGCCGAGTAACCGCACCACGCCGAGTAACCGCAATATATGGGTACGGAGATCGATCACGAGACTAGAACCGTTGGTCTCTCCTCGATGACGCTCGCCACTGAACTCTCGATCGTCTTCGTCGTCGGCCTCGTCACCGCGCTTGCCACGGGTGTAGGCGTCGCTCCGTTCTTCGTCGTCCGACAGATCGCCGACCGGTGGCTCGTCGTGTTGTGGGGACTCGCCCTCGGCATTTTGCTCTCGGCCTCCCTGTTTGGACTGGTCGGCGAAGCGCTCACCGAAGGAGCGATATCGCACGTGCTGGTCGGTACAGCCGTCGGCGTCGCGTTCGTCTTCCTCTCCGATCGACTCGTCTCCGGCTACGAGTTCGCCCCGCACTCGGTATCGGCCGTCGATCCGCGAACGGTCGTGTTGACCGTCGCCGTGATGACGATCCACAGCATCCCGGAGGGGATCGCCGTCGGCGTCTCGTTCGTCGATCTCGGTTCGGACCCCGGCGTTACCGTCGCCGGCGTCGAACTCCCCGCACTGGCGGTCTTCGTCGGGATTACTATCTCTATCCTGAACGTTCCCGAAGGGCTCGCGATCGCCATCCCGCTGATCGCCTACGGAATGAGTCGCTGGAAAGTGGTCGGCTGGGCCGTCTTCTCCGGCCTGCCCCAGCCCATCGGCGCGGTCGCCGCCTACTACTTCGTCAGCACGCTCGAGGGCGTACTCGCCGTGAGCTTCGGCTTCGCAGCGGGCGCATTGTTCTACCTCGCCGTCGTCGAATTCCTCCCGGCGGGTCTCGAAGCTGGCCGATCGTTGCCTCGACGCGGACATCCCGAACTCTTCTCGGGTGCGACCGTCGGGTTCGTCGCGACACTGGTGATCGTCGCAGCGGTAGAGGGTCTCGGGACCGTTTGAGGGACCAGGCACCTATTCGAACCCGATATTCGCTACTCGGGTCGTGGATCTACTCAGAACCCACTAGTTCGTCAGTGTCTCCGATAGTCGCGAACTCGCCCTCGAGGTGGGCCAGCGCCGTCTGATGGACCGTTTCGGCGTCGAACTCACGACCGTCGAACTCGCGGTCGAACGTCGCGGTCGCGTCGGCGACGACGACCGGCTCGAACCCGAGGTTGTCGGCCATTCGGGTGCTCGTCGAGACGCAGTGATCCGTCGTCAGACCGACGAGGACGACCGTTTCGATGCCGCGTTCGTGGAGCCACGCCTCGAGATCCGTGCCGATGAACGCGCTGTTGACCGACTTGGTCACCGTCCGCTCGTCCTCGAGCGGGGCCGTCTCTGACTTGAACGCGAACCCGGCTTCCTCGGGTCGCAGCGGCGACTCGGGCTCCGTCGAACCGTGGCGCACGTGGACGAGTGGTCGCCTGTTTTCTCGCCAGTGCTCGAGCACTCGCGTGGCGTTCGCTTCCGCGTCCGGATTGTTTCGCTCACCCCACGCGGGGTCGTCGAAGCCCGTCTGGAGGTCGACCAGGAGCAAGGCGGCGTTCTCGAGTCGGTCCTCGTCCAATCGAATCCGACCCGTCACGGCAGCCTCGCGGCGGGTTTCGGGTGCTCTCGCGTGACTGTCATCGGACACTCGTCTGGGGCCTGCGTCTCGTCCTCCGAGAACATGTACTGTGGCCACTCTCGATCGGTTTCGACGCCCCAGTCACCCAGATCTGCGTGGGGACAGACGCCGTCGTACTCCTCGAGTCGGTCCTGAATGACCTCGCGAGCGTGCTGGCCGGCGTCGGTGTTGGCCGTGACGCCGAGGTTCTCGAACAGCGCCCGCGGCTGGAACGTGATCTCGAGGCCGATCGGACAGTAGCGACTCTTGCGTTGGTCGTAGAAGGGTGCTCGACAGGTCGGAAACATGGGCTCGCCGCCGAGACAGAACTCCCAGTAGGGGTCGTCCGGATCGGTCGGAATATCGTCCGGCCACGGCTCGGGATCGTGGAGGTGCAACGTCTGGAGGATGTGCCAGAGAGCGTCGTGATACTCGCGCTCCGAAGAGGGGGTCTCGGGCGGTTTGAAGAAGGTAACCAGCGACGCCCGCTCGGAGTGATCGCGATAGATCTCGAGGTACTCGAGGATTCGATCGCGAAGGGTCAGCAGATCGTCGGCCTCGCTCATCGACGGGACGGCGGTGTACAACGGCTCGCCCTGTTGGACCGACTCGGCCCCGAAGAAACACGGAAAGGGCGTTCCGTTTCGCTCGCCGAGTAGCCCCTCGCTGAACGTCCACCAGTGATCGGCGACCCACCCGGGCGTTTCGCCGTCACGAACGCGGCGCTCGAGCGTCTCCTGATCCATCAGCGACTGGATACCCGGCTCATTCATTGGCGGCCTTTGGGCTTTCGAACGCTTGTGCGTTTAGGTTCGACTCTCGAAGACCGTCGCGGGAGCAAAAACGGCCCTCCGGCTCCCTCGAACCAGCTTACACCCGTTCGACCGTCGCGTCCGTTCTCACGGGTCCGCCCTCGAGAATCCTCGCTCTGAGCCCGCCGCGATGAACCAGCGCGTCGCGAACGCCCCTCGTCTCGAGGTGACTCTCGAGATACGAACACGGCTCGCAGAGTTCGACGCCTTCACAGACGACCGACCCCACGCGAAATCGTTCGCCGACGAGGTGGTTCAGCCCAACCCCTTCGGTCGTCACGTTCCGCCGGTGGACGCCCGGCTCAAGGGCGATGTCGTACTCGCGTTCGACTCCCTCGAGCGCTTCCGCTTCGATCAGCGTGAGGTCGCTGCCGTCTCGGTCTGCGAACGTTCCCTCGGTATCGTAGTAGCGATCACCCTCGAGTCCGCGTCCAGCGACGGCGCGCACCGACTCGACGCGTTCCACCTGCGCTCCCTGTTCGGCCGCGATGTGGATCGCTCGTACTCGTCCCGTCATATGAACTCGAATAGAGCCGGCTCGAGTTATAGTAGTGGGTGACTCCGAACCCGTTTGCCCCGTTCAGCCCGTCCTCAGAAACCAGTTCAGACAGTTTCCGGAAACCAGCTTAGACCGTCTCCGGCAGCCAGCCCCCGTCGACTTCGACGTTTTCTCCACTGATGTACTCACTCTCCGGATCGAGGAAGAAGTACAGCGGCTGAATCAGATCCTCGAAGCTTGCGGGTCGGTCTCGTGGCAGTTCGTCGGGGAACTCGTCGGAGTTCTCGACGACGTACGGCGAAATCGCGTTCACCGTGAGGCCGTCCTCCTGGGTATCCGCCGCGAGCATCCGCGTGAACATCAGAACCCCCGCTTTCGCGACGAAGTAGGGGAAGTTCACCGGGCTGACGAGTCCCTTCTCGCTCGAGGCGTAGCCGATGTTTACGATTCGACCGTACTCTCCCTCGCGCATGGCCGGGAGAGCGCGCTTCGAGCAGAGAGACGTTCCGGTGAGATTCGTCTCGAGCACTCGATCCCAGGTCTCGAGTGAGAGTTCTTCCCAGTGCGTTGGGGCGAAGTCGCCGACGTTGTTCACGAGAACGTCGACTGCGCCGAGTTCCGACTCGACGGCTGCGAAGAGGCCGTCGACGCTCTCGGGATCGGTGACGTCGCCTTGAACGACCATCGCGTCGCTCGCGCCGCGCTCCGTGGCTTCCTCGGCCACCTCGCGGGCTTCCTCGGCACTCGTGTGATAGTGGACGGCCGTTTTCGCGCCACAGTCGGCCGTCGCCAACAGCAGTTCTCGACCGACACCTCGCGCGCTTCCAGTCACGAGCACCGTCCGATCCGAAAGGGCAGGTCCGTTCATTCGTAGGCTCACTACCGCGGACAGCGTCAAAAAAGCGTCCGGGTCGTCCGCTGACCGGCGGTGTTCTCCCCAAAACGTGGCTTTACGGTCCCTCGTCAGGTTACTCTCGATATGACGCTCGAAACCGTCTTGCTCGCGGTCGGTCCCGGCGACGCAGACCGAAGCGACGAACTGGTCGACGCCGTCGTCGACGTCGCAGCGCCCGCCGATGCAACCGTCGTCCTCGCACACGTCTTCACCAAAAGCGAATACGACGACGTGCTCACCAGACTCGAGTTCGATCGGGAAACCGAAGACGTCGAACCGGACGACGTCGCTCGACGCCACCAGACGATCATCGACCTCCGCGAGACGATCGAGGAGTCCGACCTCGAGTACGAAGTCCGCGGTGGGATCGGCGAACACGGCCCGACGATCGTCGACCTCGCGACGAGTGTCGACGCCGACCGCGTCATCGTCGGCGGTCGCCGCCGATCTCCGACCGGGAAGGCGGTATTCGGCTCGACGGCGCAGGAGGTCCTGCTCTCGGCACCGTGTCCGGTCACGTTCGTGCGCGGCGACTACTTCGACGACTGACTCGTTCTCTCGGTGGCCCCGTTTCCTCGACGCACACTCTCTGTACTCCTGATTCGGGAATACTGTGGAGACGAGAATACTTAAGCGGGTGGCAAAACCACTGTCGTGGTATGGCGATCGATACGATACTGCTTGCAGTCGGGCCGATGGATACCGTCCGTGCCGAGGAACTCGCAGATACCGTCCTCGAGATCGCAGACCCACTCGACGCGTCCGTCGTGATCGGACACGCCTTCACGGCTGACGAATACGAGGATATCTACGACGACCTCGGCCTCGATGCGCGCGTCGACGACGTCGATCCGGACGAGGTCGCCCGGCGACGCTCGCCGGTGGGAGACCTGGCAGACATCTTCGAAGACGCCGGCGTCGACTACGAAATTCGTGGTGCACTCGGCGACGTCAGCACCAAAGTCGTCGACATCGCGATGGACGTCGACGCGGATCGGATGGTCGTCGGCGGTCGTCGGCGCTCGCCCGCAGAAAAGGCCGTGATGGGATCCGTCTCACAGGAAATTATTCTGCAAGCACCCTGCCCGGTAACGTACTTCCGCGATCTCGACGTGATGGAGTAACTCGAGGCCTCGCACCGTCGGACGAGCCGTTCGTTCGTTGTTTTTCGCTGTTCTCGCTGTTCTCGCCGCGCTTCGCTCTCGTCGCGACCCGTAAAATTCACACTCGGATGTGTCGAGACTGGCCGCGAGTGACTCCCTCGAGTACTGCAGGGAATTCAATTACCACCGTTGCTCGTGTGTACTCCCAGATGGGCGAGAGTCGACCCGACGAACCGACCGGCACCATCGTCGTCGCAACGTTTCTCACGCTCGATGGCGTGATGCAGGCACCTGGTGGCCCCGAGGAGGACCGAGAGGGAGGCTTCGAGTACGGCGGCTGGTCGGTCACCTACTGGGACGAATCGATGGGCGAACGCATGGACCGCCAGTTCGCCGAGGCCGACGCGTTGTTACTTGGCCGGAAGACGTACGAACTCTTCGCGTCCCACTGGCCCACCGTCGACCCCGAGGACGACCCGACTGCAAACCGGCTGAACACCATGCCAAAGTACGTCGCCTCGCGAACCCTCGAGGAGGTGACGTGGACCAACTCGACGCGCCTCTCGGGCGACGTCGCGGACGCCGTCAGCGACCTCGGATTGGCCCCCGACGACGTGCTCATGGTCCAGGGGAGCCACGATATGATCCAGTCGCTGCTCGCGGCAGACCTCGTCGACGAATTCTGGCTCTGGATCTTTCCGCTTGTGCTGGGGGAGGGAAAGCAGTTGTTCGACGACGGAACGATCCCTGCCGCCCTCGAGTTGCAGAACGTGGAGACCTCGAGCACGGGCGTCCAGATGCTCCGATACGAGCGAGCGGGCGACCTCGAGTACGGCTCGTTCGCGGTAGACGGCGAGGAGGACGAGTCGGCGTCGAGTGAGTAGCGCGAGAGGGTTATCAGCCGAGTAACGTGAGAGGAATGCCGACTCGGCTATCAGCAAGACCGACTGTTTCGAAATACTACTCGCCCGCGAGTATGTGTAGTTAAGTACGACGGCGGCTGTCCCTCAGACAGGATGGACTACTATGCGGGCGTCGATCTCGGTGCGACGAACGTTCGAGCGGTCGTCGCAGAACCCGACGGAACGACGATCGGTTCGGCTCGCCGATCGACGCCGCGCGGCCCGACGGGGATCGACGTGACGGAGGGCGTCCTTCGAACGCTCCGAAACGCGTGTGACGACGCCGGAATCGCCCCCGAGGAGATCGTCGCTGCAGGAATCGGCTCGATCGGCCCGTTCGACCTCGCTGAGGGTGCCGTCATCGATCCCGCGAACCTCCCGGACTCGATCGACCGAATTCCGTTGACGGGTCCACTCGAGAAGCTGATCGACAGCGACGAGGTGTATCTACACAACGACACCACGGCGGGCGTCATCGGCGAGCGCTTTCACGCCGTCAGCAACCCGGACGACATGGCCTACATCACGATCTCCTCCGGGATCGGGGCCGGCGTCTGCTGTGACGGCGAAGTCATGGACGGCTGGGACGGCAACGCCGGGGAAGTCGGCCACTACGTCGTCGACCCCCACGGACGACTGACCTGTGGCTGTGGCCGCGACGGCCACTGGGAAGCGTACTGTTCGGGGAACGCGATTCCGAACTACGCCCGATTACTCGCTGAAGACGACCCGACGATTTCGACTGACCTGCCGCTCGAGGGCCCTGATTTTACCGCAAAAGACGTCTTCGCGCTGGCCGGCGACGACGAGCTAGCCGATTACGTCATCGACCAACTCGCCCACTGGAACGCGATCGGCGTCACGAACGTCGTCCACGCCTTCGCGCCGATCGTGGTCTCCTTCGGCGGTGCTGTTGCCTTGCACAACGAGGAGTTAGTCGTCGATCCGATCCGCGAACGGGTCGCGGAAATGGTGATGACGAACGTCCCCGAAATTCGCGTCACCGATCAGGGCGATGACGTGGTGGTCGAAGGTGCCCTCGCCAGCGCCCTGACCGGCGGGACGGGCGACCGTCGACGGCTGTGAGCAAACTGGCCAACGACGACTGCCGACGAAAATCGAGAAACCGGCACGAATCGAGATAGACCACGTCTTTCTTGCTCGTTCGACCCGTGGACGACGTATGCAGCGGAGATCCTTCCTCCGGGTCGGCGCTGGCGCGGGCGGATCGCTCCTCCTCTCGGAGGCGCTCGTCTCGTCGTCGCCTGCAGGGACGGCTGTCGCGGCCGAGTCGACGCCCTCCGGGTACGACCCCCTCGGTCGCGTCGAGGTCGACGGTGCGACCGAAGCCGTCGTCGGCGACGACGGCGACACGGTGTACGTGGCCGCGGCCGACGGCTTCGCGACGGTCGACATCAGCGATCCGTCCGACCCCGAGGTGCTCGCGGAGGAGTTCATGCTCGAGGTCGACGGAACCCCGTTTCGCGAGATTCTCGACGTCAAAGTCGACGCCGACCGCCTGGCCGTCGTCGGCCCGGCGAACAGGACGGACGAGGACGTCTTCCACGGGTTCGAACTCTACGACGTCGGCGACCCCGCCGAACCGACCGTCGTCGCCGACTACGAGACCGGTTTTCACATCCACAACTGCTTTCTCGAGGACGACCTGCTCTACGTGGTGGCCAACGACGAGGACGACAACCCCCTCGTGATCTACGACGTGAGCGACGACGAGGTCGAAGAGATTGGGAGCTGGTCGCTCGTCGAGCGCGAACCCGATTGGGAGGACGTCTATTGGCTCGCACGCTACAACCACGACGTCTACGTCCACGACGACATCGCGTACCTCGCTCACTGGAACGCCGGAACGTACCTCGTCGACGTCAGCGACCCGAGCGAACCGACCTACCGCTCGCATGTGAGCGACACGACGCTCGAGGAGTCCCTCGAGTTGTCGGACCAGGATGCCCAACTCGGGCTCCCAGGGAACGATCACTATTCGGCCGTCGACGACACCGGCGACCTCCTCGCGGTGGGTCGGGAGGCCTGGGAGACGGGCGGCGACGACCCCGACGGCCCCGGCGGGATCGACCTCTACGACGTCAGCGATCCGGACGAACCCGAATCACTCGGGTCGATTGACGCCCCCGCCGCCGGCGACGCGACCTATTACGGCGGAGAGTGGACGACCGCACACAATTTCGAACTCCGAGATGGCCGCCTCTACTCTTCGTGGTACCAGGGTGGTGTCAAGATACACGATGTGAGCGACCCCGCCGACCCCGAGGAACTCGCCCACTGGCGTGACACCGATACGGCTGGATTCTGGACCGCTCGAGTGGCCGACCCCGGCGAGACGTTCGTCGCGAGCAGCACGCAACTGATCCTGAACGCGGACACCGAGGGCGCACTTTACACCTTCTCGATCGACATCGATGCGGGCACCTCCGAAAGCCTGCTCGAGTCGGTTCCGGGTGGTGGTGTCACTGCCGGCGCTGCTGGCCTTACCGGTGGGATCGTCGCCCTCGAGTGGCTGCGCCGACGTAACTGGCGCAACGAGGGCGAGTCCGCTGGCGACCCCGTCGGCGAGAGCGAGTAAACCATCAGGATCGATCCTGATGGATGGTAGCGAGTGTCAAAACCTTATTCATCACTCGAGCGCGTACGTCGAACCATGACACCTCCCGACGCCGCATCCGACGCGTCTGGCGACACCGACGCCGCAGACGGCGAGCGGTCGCTCAAAGAGCGCGTCGAAGCCTGGCTCAGTCGCGAGATGCCGATCATCCAGATGCACGGCGGGACGAGCGCCGTCCGCGAGGCCGACCCCGAAACAGGCGAAGTCATCGTCGAACTCGGCGGCGGCTGTAAGGGCTGTTCAGTCAGCGGTATCACGACGAACAATATCGAAGCCGAACTCATCACGTGGCCCGAAATCGACGAGGTTACCGTCCGCGTTCCCGACGCTCGAGAGAGCCTCGGCGGCCCCGATCAGGCCGAATCGATCATGGGCGTCGACCGGACGGAAGGTGGTCGCGGCGACTGGGGTTCGTCGAACCCGGGAAAAGATCACCTCTGACGACGGGACCTCGAACGGTACTGCCGGCCGCTGCTCGCCTCGAGTGTGGTTCACGGTAACAGGGGCGGAGAGTTTTGGGAAGTCCTATATCCTTTTACGCGCCCATTACGGACTCGTACACCATGACGACGTGTGGACGCTTGCGACACGGAGGTGACGGCAGTGAGTAACGACCCCGCTGACGACGAGAAAGCGGAGACAGACGGCGGCGTTCGTGCCTACACCGTCCGCCTCGAACTCGTCGACGAACCCGGCGAGTTACTTCGCGCGCTCGCACCGATCGCCGATAACGGTGGGAACTTGTTGAGCATTCACCACGAACGCGGAAGTATCACCCCACGGGGACACATTCCCGTCGAGGTCGACCTGGAAAGTCCGCCGGACAGATTCGACGGCATCGTCGACGCGCTTCGCGACGCCGGTGTCAACGTTATTCAAGCCGGTGCCGAACACTACGGCGAGGAGATCAGCGTCGTGTTGGTCGGCAATATCGTCGAAACCGACCTCTCGGATACGCTCTCGAACATCGAATCCAACGCGAACGCCGTCGTTCGCGACCTCTCGCTGACGGCCCCCGATGGAACGGAAGCCGTCTCGAGCGCTCGCATTCGACTAGCGATCGACTCCGGCCAATCCGACGCCGCGCTGTCGGCGATTCGATCGATCGGTTCGGACAAAGAGCTCACTGTCGTCGAACCGCTTCTCGGAGGTGATGGCGCATGAAACTCGCAATCCTCGGTGCCGGTGACGTCGGCCGCTCGGTCGCCGACCTCGCCGGTGACTACGGCCACGACGTCGTCGCGCTCGCCGATTCGACCACCGCAACGGTCGACGACGCTGGAATCGACATCGACGGCGCACTCGAGCGCAAACTCGCCGGAGACGCCCTCGGCTCCAGCGACCTCGAGACAGTCTTCGAGACCGACTACGACGTCCTCGTCGAGGCGACGCCGACGACCCTCGGTGACGCCCAGCCCGGCTTCTCGCACACCAAACGCGCACTCGAAGACGACCGCCACGTCGTGTTAGCGAATAAAGGTCCCGTCGCAGAACGCTACGAAGAACTCCGCGCACTCGAGGCAGCTAGCGCCGGATCGATCCGATTCGAAGCGACCGTCGGCGGTGCAATACCGATCCTTTCGACGGTCGAAGACTCCACGCCACAGGCCGTGACGGCCGTCCGCGGCGTGCTCAACGGTACCGCGAACTTCATCCTCACCCGAATGGCTGCCGAGGGACTCGACTACGAACACGTTCTCGCCGAAGCGCAGGACCTCGGCGTCGCCGAGGCCGATCCGACGTTCGACGTCGACGGCACCGACGCCGCGCTCAAGTTCGTCATCCTCGCGAACGTTCTCGCGGACGGCGGCTTCGCTCTCGATGACGCGACCGTCGACGGCATTCAGAACATCCCCGGCAGCGCACTCGACCTCGCCGCCGAGGACGGCCGAACGATTCGCCTCATCGGTGAAGCGACTCGCGACGGTGTCCGCGTCGGACCACGACTCGTCCCCGAAAACGGCCCGCTCGCCGTCACTGGCACACGAAACATCGTTCAGATCGAAACCCGAAACGCCGGGTCGTTACACTCGAGCGGTCGTGGTGCAGGTGGCCCGGAGACGGCGACGGCCGTACTCTCCGATGTCGGCAGGCTCCCACCGCTGTAGGCTCGCGATGTCGGTCTGGAAACTGCATCGGTCGTAACTGCTCGAGTGCTGTTCGTGTCGACGAATCGTGAGTACGTCGACACGGGTGACTTTCGGTCTCTTCTCACGATTGAAATCGTAACGAAGGTCCCTCCGTCGGCCAAACAAACCAGTTGTAGTGCGCCACGTCCATCGTGTGAATGCTAGTCAAACCGCACGAAAGCGTCGGGTTCGGGAGAATTCGCTTTCGAAATGGTTTTAACCGCAACGGGCAAACTACACCGATATAAGCGCCTCTGCGCGTGAGCTACAACAATGAGCGAACAACATCAAAACTTGGCCATCATCGGCCACGTCGACCACGGGAAAAGTACGCTCGTGGGACGCCTCCTCTACGAGACGGGGAGCGTACCAGAGCACGTCATCGAACAGCACCGCGAAGAAGCAGAAGAGAAGGGCAAAGGCGGCTTCGAGTTCGCCTACGTCATGGACAACCTCGCCGAAGAGCGAGAGCGTGGTGTCACCATCGACATCGCCCACCAGGAGTTCTCGACGGACGCCTACGATTTCACCATCGTCGACTGTCCTGGTCACCGCGACTTCGTCAAGAACATGATCACGGGCGCATCCCAGGCGGACAACGCCGTCCTCGTCGTTGCCGCTGACGACGGTGTCGCGCCCCAGACCCAGGAGCACGTCTTCCTGGCTCGGACCCTCGGTATCGACGAACTCATCATCGGCGTCAACAAGATGGACGTCGTCGACTACAAGGAGGACACCTTCGACGAGGTCGTCGAGGAAGTCAACCAGCTGCTCAAGCAGGTTCAGTTCCAGACCGACGGTGCCTCGTTCATCCCAATCTCGGCATTCGAAGGCGACAACATCGCCGACGAATCCGGCGAGACGCCGTGGTACGACGGACGTACCCTCCTCGAGGCACTCAACGACCTGCCAGCACCGGAGCCACCAACGGACGCGCCACTTCGGCTCCCAATTCAGGACGTGTACACGATTTCGGGTATCGGGACCGTCCCAGTCGGCCGAATCGAGACCGGTATCATGAACATCGGCGACAATGTCTCCTTCCAGCCCAGCGACGTCGGTGGCGAAGTGAAGACGATCGAGATGCACCACGAAGAGGTGCCAAAAGCAGAGCCCGGTGACAACGTTGGATTCAACGTTCGTGGCATCGGCAAGGACGACATCCGCCGCGGTGACGTCTGTGGCCCAGCCGACGAGCCACCAAGCGTCGCCGAGACGTTCCAGGCCCAGGTCGTCGTCATGCAACACCCATCCGTGATCACGGCTGGCTACACCCCGGTCTTCCACGCCCACACGGCACAGGTCGCGTGTACGATCGAATCCATCGACAAGAAGATGGACCCAGCAAGCGGTGAAGTCGCCGAGGAGAACCCCGACTTCATCCAGTCTGGTGACGCTGCTGTGGTCACCATCCGACCACAAAAGCCACTCAGCATCGAGCCATCGAGCGAGATCCCAGAACTCGGGAGCTTCGCCATCCGTGACATGGGTCAGACCATCGCGGCCGGCAAGGTCCTCGACGTCGACGGCAAATAAATGCAGCAGGCACGCGTTCGACTCGCAGGCACGAGTCCAGACGACCTCGACGATATCTGTGACGACGTCCGCGAGATTGCGAACAACACCGGCGTCAACCTCAGCGGTCCGATCCCACTGCCGACGAAGACCCTCGAGGTGCCGGCCCGAAAGTCGCCTGACGGCGAAGGCACTGCAACGTGGGAGCACTGGGAGATGCGCGTCCACAAGCGCCTGATCGATCTGGACGCCGACGAACGCGCACTCCGCCAGCTCATGCGCATTCAGGTGCCAAACGACGTCTCGATCGAGATCGTCCTCGAAGACTAACGGCCGATCGCGGTCAGATTCGTTTTCACCTTTCGTACCCAACCCAGCGGTAGCGCTATCATTGCAACTTTGCCCATCTGAAGCAACCGATCCGACGATACTGAATCGCTCCTTGGTCCTCCACTCTTAGTGACCCACTCACCCCGTACTGAACCGCTCACTCGAGGATCTCGAGGAGTAGATTTCCGACGCTTACCGGACGACACCCGAAAAACAGCGACTATTGCAGAGACTTTTGGTTCGTGGCGTTGCACGTACGAGTATGGCTGGTCGCTCGCACTCACGAGTGAAACCCTCTCCAGACCCGTTCCCAGAGTCGAGTCCCGACGATGGATCCACAGCTACCGGCTCGAGTGGCGCTATCGTCGATCTCTTGGTCGTGTTCGCCGTCGTCTTCTTCGTTTACCACCTCGCGTTAATCGTCGGGCTTGGACTCGTGGCCGGACTGTTCATCCTGTCGCCGCCCGTGACCGATAACCTCCTGTCGGTCGTCGCGAGCGTCTACGCTCATCAGGGGCTCGGACATCTGCTGTCGAACAGTATCGCGCTCGTCGTCTTCGGATGGCCCGTCGCTCGAGCGACCACTCGAGTTCGATTTCACGTATTCTTCCTCCTAACGGGGGCGATTGCCGGCCTCTCACAGATCGTTTTAACGAACGCCGCAGCGGCGGCACCGATCCTTGGCGTCCCCGGAACCGGAGGCGTCATCGGCGCCAGCGGCGGCGTCTTCGCGTTGTTCGGCTACCTGATCGCGTCGAACCGACTGTCGGCCGGACTCGCGTCGTTCGTCGAGGTCCCACAGTGGCTGACGGCCGTCGTCTTCGTCGGTCTCGCAGCCGCCATAACGCTGGCGACTGCTGGCCCCGGAATCGCACTTCTCGCCCACTTCACCGGCTTCTTAGTCGGGATGCTCGCCGGGCGCGCTCGCATCTTGCACGTTGGAGCTTCCTCGAGCCGGTGAGCACCGACTCGAGTCACGACGGCCGGTTGGATCGCTTTGCGTCTGAACTTGACGGCCGTCGTCCAATCTCGAAGCACAAGCTACAAATAGACCTCGCGGGTAGAAACGGTCGCGGGCTCGTAGATCAGTGGTAGATCGCTTCCTTCGCAAGGAAGAGGCCTCGGGTTCAAATCCCGACGAGTCCACTTCTTTACGTCGCTTCGCTCGTTTAGTCGTGGACTCGTCGAACATCGCAACGAGTTCATCGGAACGGGTTCTACGAACGAGAAGGGTCGAGGCCGGAATTCAAAGCCCTGGACGTCGCAGTGCTAGCGTCTCGAGCACTCGTCTTTCCTCGAGGTCACATCCCGGCGTCTGTGAGGGGGACCGAGCAACTGCTCGGAAAACTGTCTCTTCTCGAGTCTACTCTTTCGCGTCGCTTCGCTCGTTTAGTCGTGGACTCGTCGAAGCGTCATACTCGAGACACGATATCTGTTGAAAACACGCTTCAGAACGGATAATACAACCGAATTCCGGTTTTTCTGCCAGTAAGTATATTTTGCCTTGCTCGAATTCCCTTATTGGCGGGGATTGGGATACTGTCGTCGATGACAGGTTCCGTCCGATATGAGACAATTACAACGTCCCCGTCACCGATCACCCACAACCCAACGTCACCACCCCATCGCACCTACCGATAACGATTCCGTGCGGCTGAAACGCTCGGAAAGGGGGAAGGGGAGGCAGTGACGTCGGCTCACCACCGACGTCTATCGTAGATTTTTGTCCCGAAACGTGAGTGTGTCTCGCCACACGACCAGCGTCGTCTATGCTGTCGTTTCACTCGCTACTCACTGATCCACGGACGGAGATGTTCGGTTTGTCGTGGGGTGCGTCTACGACTCACGGTTCGATCGACATCACTTACGACGACTCTGTCGCTATTCTTCGGCGTCTCTGTTCTCGAGACAACCGTCGTCACGGGTCCTCAGTCCGTTCCCTCGAGCCAATCGACGACCCAGTCGACGACACGAGTCGCGATGGTCGTCGCAATTCGGTCGGCCGAATTGGTTAAATCCCAGACGTACTCTCCGTCGCGGCTGAGTCGCACCCATTCGACGTAGCCACTCCGATCTAATTCGAGCAAGATCTCTTCGAGAAACGCGTCCTCGAGTCGACAACCGAGGGTGGTTTCGATGCGATTGGCGAGTTGGGACGTCGTAACGACGGTGCGCGATTTTTCGACACTCTTCGTACTGGAAAGGGTCGGCGATGGAGGGGAGGGCGGCCGATCGGTCATCGTCGAAAACCGATTGGCCGCTGTGACCTAATAGTTCTGGTGAACCAGTGTTGACTTCAGAACCTAGAGGCCCCGCCTCTTCCGCGCCAGACGATTACACCGTTCGATGTTACTTAGTGAATCGCTACCTGCGTTCGCTGCTATCGGAATCTTCACCATCTTCTGTTAAACTATTTATTCAATTAATTTAAAACCGTAATTATTATTTACCGTCACGCCTGAGATAGATGACATGCGATATGTGACATACGTACTCACACCTCAGCAAGGGTATTTCGATCCGGGTGAACGGGTGTTGAGCGAGTACGGCGTCACCCTTCGAACGATCCAGGATACTGATTTCCTCAGTGACGGTACGATCGTGACGCGCCGAGAGATCGTTGGGGATCGGGAGGACGCGATCCGCGCGCTCGAGCATCCGTCGTCGAACGTCTTCGAATACATGCTCAGTGACGTCGACGAGAGCAAAATCTTGCAGATGCACTACCAGCCAAGCGAGTTGACGACGAACCTCCTCGAGATCCATCAGCGACACGCGGTGTTGCTCGATTATCCGATGGAATACACCGGTCCGAACAGTGCACACCTCCGCGTTTCACAGATCGGCAGCGAGAGCGAACTTCGGTCGTTGATCTCCGAAACGCGGGCCCTCACCAACCTGGATATCGAACGACTTGGTCGGTACGACCCGTCTGACGGCCAACCGTTGATCGACCTGACGAACCGCCAGCGAGAAGTGCTGTCCGTCGCGATCGAGGAAGGATACTATCAGGAACCACGGGAAGTCACGTACCAAGAGATAGCGGACGAACTGGGTTGTTCGGCGGGGACTGTCGGCCAGCACCTTCGTCGAATCGAGTCCCAGCTCATGTCGACGATCGTCCTGGGCGGCACCTCGAGGACGGATCATGGGGCGCCGTCGACACCCGACCGAAGCGCTGAAACGAAACCCTCGAGGTAGTGAACCCACCCCAACAGCGTTAGTAGCTGGCTGCCGTCTGTTGACGTATGTCAACGCTCTTCGTCGCGTTAGGAGATCGGCTCCTCGTGTGCCAGACAGACGCCCAACAGGGCGGCGACTGGCGTGTCCTGAGCACCCTCGAGAGTCACGAACTCGAGTGCGTAGTCGCCTCACCAGAACGGCCGGATCGCGCGTTCGCCGGGACGTTCGAGAACGGACTCGTTCGAGTCCACGCACCGACGGACGGCGACGATATCTCGATCGAGCACCTCGAGACGTCGTTCGTCAGCGACGCCGTGATGTCGCTCGCGATTAGCCCCCACGATCCGGACGTTCTCTATGCAGGGACGGAGCCGAGTCGAATCTACCGCTCCACCGACGGCGGCCCTTCCTGGACGCATCTCTCGGACGTGACGGACCTGCCCTCGTCGGACGAGTGGTACTTTCCGCCCCGACCACACACTCACCACGTTCGGTGGCTCGAGGTCGATCCGTTCGATCCGGATCGACTCTACGTCGGTATCGAGGCCGGCGCGTTCGTCTTGAGCACTGACGGTGGTGAGACGTGGGAGGAGCGTCCAGCAGGTTCCCGGCGCGACAACCACACGCTTGCAGTACACCCTGATCGAGAGGGTCGGGTGTATACCGCCGCGGGCGACGGCTACGCGGAGAGCGACGACGGCGGCGAGTCCTGGCACCAGCCACAGGATGGGCTTGAACACACCTACTGCTGGGGTCTCGCCGTCAATCCGTCTGACCCGGACGCCGTGATCGTCTCGAGTGCGAGCGGTGCCTCGAGCGCGCACCGCATCGATACCGCCGAATCGTACGTCTACCGCAAAACCGACGGCGAGGCGTGGACCCGACTGGACGACCGCGGATTACCTATGGGGGCGGGTGTCGTCAGAGCCGTCTTCGACACGACCACCGGGGGGAGCGTCTACGCGTTGAACAACCGCGGACTCTTCCGCAGCGACGATTTCGGCGACCACTGGGAACGACTGCAACTCGAGTGGACAGACGGCTACGAGTCCCAGACGCCGCGCGGACTGGTCGTTCTCGAGTAAGGCCTCCGATCCGGTGTCGGTCGAGCCTGAATTTGGTGTCGGTTGCGCTCGATTCGGTGTCGATTCCATCGTTCTCCGGTCGAAGTCGGTGAGTGCTTCGAAATCCTTTTAGGCGCTACACGGGGATAGTAGTGTAACTGAGTGATATCATGGACGTCGACATCGTTTCCGAAACGGAAAACCCCATGTTGCATCGTACCGACGTAACCTTCGAACTCGTCCACGAGGACGCGACACCGTCGCGACTGCAGGTTCGCGACAGCCTCGCGGCGAAACTGAACAAGGACGCCGACGAGGTCGTCGTCCGTAAACTCGATACCAAATTCGGCATGCGAAAGACGGTCGGGCAGGCGAAAGTTTACGAGACGGCCGACAACGCCCGAGACGTCGAGCAAAACCACATGCTCGAGCGAAACAAGATCGGTGACGAAGAAGCCGACGCAGAGGCTGAGGCTGACGCGGAAGCCGAAGCGGAGGAGGCCTAAGATGGCTCGACACGAACTCTACGGAGACGACGGAACTACGGAGCGAGAACAGTGTCCACGATGCGGAGACGCGTTCCTCGCAGACCACGGTGACCGCACACACTGCGGCAAGTGTGGCTACACCGAGTGGGAGTAACGGAGCCAACCACTGCGTTCGGTCGGTTTCGACCTCGAGCGCGTAGACACGATACGTGAGTTCTACTACCAGAATTCTCGGGATCGAAGGCACCGCCTGGGCGGCCAGCGCGGCGCTGTATGATTCTGAGTCCGACGACGTATACATCCAGAGCGACGCGTACGAACCCGACAGTGGCGGCATCCATCCGCGCGAGGCCGCAGAACACATGCACGAGGCGATCCCGCGGGTCGTGGCGGACGTCCTCGAACACGCCCGAGAAACGGCTGACAGCGCGAGTGAGCCCCGCGTAACAGACGGCAGCGACCGCTCTTCTTCGAGGCAGCGGGATTCGCCAATCGACGCCGTCGCCTTCTCACAGGGCCCCGGACTCGGCCCCTGCTTGCGAATCGTCGGAACCGCCGCACGCACGCTGAGCCAGACGCTCTCGGTGCCCCTCGTCGGCGTCAATCACATGGTCGCCCACCTCGAGATCGGCCGCCACACGGCCGAGTTCGACTCGCCGGTTTGTTTGAACGCGAGCGGGGCGAACGCCCACCTGCTGGCGTATCGAAACGGTCGCTACCGCGTCCTCGGCGAAACGATGGATACGGGCGTCGGGAACGCGATCGACAAGTTCACGCGCCACGTCGGCTGGTCTCACCCCGGCGGCCCGAAAGTCGAGCAGGCCGCAACAGACGGCGAGTACGTCGACCTTCCCTACGTCGTCAAGGGAATGGACTTCTCGTTTTCGGGAATTATGAGCGCGGCGAAGCAGGCGTCCGACGATGGAACGCCTCTCGAGGACGTCTGTTTCTCACTCCAGGAGAACGTCTTCGCTATGCTCACCGAAGTCTCTGAGCGCGCGCTCTCGTTGACCGGCAGCGACGAACTCGTCCTGGGCGGCGGCGTCGGCCAGAACGCCCGACTGCGGGAGATGCTCGAGGACATGTGCGACCAACGCGGGGCCGACTTTCACGCACCCAAGCCTCGATTCCTCCGGGACAACGCCGGGATGATCGCTGTCCTCGGTGCGAAGATGTACAACGCCGGCGAGACGATCGCGCTCGAGGACTCGCGCGTCGATCCGAACTACCGACCCGATCAGGTCCCAGTCACGTGGCGCAGCGCCGAATCCGAACTGGTGGTCGGCCGTGGCGACGACGACACCGAGGTTCGAGGCGCGGAGGCGCTCGTCGACCTCGATCCGACGGCGGGACGCGTCCGTAAGCGGCGGGTCGCCAAAACGTACCGTCACCCCGACCTCGACGACCGCCTCAGACGCGAACGGACGACGCTCGAGGCCCGACTCACCAGCCTCGCCCGCCGCGCGGGGGTTCCGACGCCCGTGCTCTCCGACGTCGATCCACTCGAGGCGACCATCGAACTCGAGTACGTCGGCGACGCGGACCTCCGCGACGGGTTAACCCGCGAGCGGGTTCGCGCCGTGGGTCGTCACCTCGCGACGCTCCACGAAGCCGGGTTCGTCCACGGCGATCCGACGACGCGAAACGTTCGCGTGAGTTCCGAACGGACGTACCTCATCGATTTCGGCCTCGGCTATCACACCGACCACGTCGAAGACTACGCGATGGACCTCCACGTCTTCGACCAGAGTCTGGTCGGCACCGCGGACGATCCCGAACCGCTTCGCGAGGCTGTCCAGGCGGGGTATCGTGAGGTGGGCCGAGAGCGCGTGCTCGAGCGCCTGCGAGATGTCGAAGGCCGCGGTCGGTACGTCGACGAGTGAGGATTATTCGGCGTCGCTCGTCGTGTCGATGCCAAACAGGAAATTCCCGCCACAGAAACAGGTCAGTGCATTCTGGAGGAGTCCGAGTCCGGCAATCGCAGCGATCGCGGCCCGGTCGTGCTTGTCCTCGGAGAACGCTGCGCTCGCGACGACGAGGAGCCAAATACCGACGACAGCTCTTACGATACGGTCCCTGCGGCCGACGTTACGTTTCATAGCCAATTCTCGACGAACGCGAACAAAACAGTTCGGGCCACGCCAACAACGACAATTGACGACAGGTTTCCACCATCGCCACTCCCTCGAGCACAATCGCTCCTGTTGCGACCATGGAGACGAGCACCCAATACTCATATTAGGGGACGCCGTACATTCGCCCATGGCAGACAAACCGACGTCCGGAGAAATTCTCGGGGTACCGTACAACTTCGAACGACCAAGCATGAGCCGCATGCTCTCGTCGTACTGGAAACCGGGCAAGGGCATGCTCGTCGAGAAACCGTTCGGCGTCGGCTACACGCTGAACCTCGCGAACTGGCGCTCGTGGGTCGTCGTCCTCGTCGCCGGTGTCCTCCTCTGGCATCAAGAACAGAGTTCCTCGAGTCAAGAACAAGAGAGCCAGGACGAACCCGTCGAAGTCATCGTCGACGACGACGAGAACTGAGACGCGGGAACGAAGCCACGTCATTGCCGCCGCACACACTTTTTCCGCTCGTAGCCAGCCGTGGGCTAGCTTTCTCTCGATCTTCGGTTGCTCGCGTGCAACCGACGACGCTTTGGCGTCACCGAGACGTTGCTCGCACATGACCATCCGATTCGTGACGGGAAACGACGGCAAGGTCCGCGAAGCGCGCGAGTACTTCGAGGGAATCGACACCATCGAACAGATCGACTACGACTACACCGAAATCCAGAGCGACTCGCTCGAGGAGATCGCGAGACACGGCGCTCGAGAGACGTTCGAGGCGCGCGAGGGTGACGACCCGGTTATCGTCGACGACACGGGACTGTTCGTCGACGCACTGGGTGGGTTTCCGGGTCCCTACTCCGCGTACGTCGAGGACACCGTCGGCATCGAACGCTTTTGGCGGCTCGCACGTGAGGAAGAAAACCGCCGGGCACGGTTTCGAACGGTGCTCGCCTACGCGGACGCAGACGGGACAGAGACGTTCACGGGTTCGGTCGCCGGAACGCTCGTTGCGCCACGCGGTGACGGCGGGTTCGGCTACGATCCGCTCTTCGAGTACAACGGACAGACGCTCTCGGAGATGAGCACCGAGGAGAAAAACGCTATTTCACACCGCGGCCGTGCCTTTGGCGAGTTTGCGGAGTGGTACGCGTCGAACGAGGATTGACTCCGACAGTTTCGGGACGACTCGAGTGACGCGTTCGACCGGGTCAGTCTCGAGGATCTCGATCGGGTCCCGGATACGCTCCGTCTTCGACTTCGTTGTAAATGCTCTCGGGATCGAACAACCGCGCGAAGGCGTCTGGTGGGCGGACGCTTACCGACATTCGCGATTGAAGTGACAGCCCTGCCTGTGGCGAGCGCAGCGTCTCATCGGTGGACAACAGGTGCGCTGCTTCGCCGTGATACGCTGAGGCCAGCGCCGGGTGGTCCTCTCGTGGGTGCTCGACGGCGATCCGCTCGGCCTCGAGTCGCTCGCGATGATCGCTCGCCAACTCTGCGTTGGCCAGTTCCGTCACGAGTCGTTCGGTTTGCTCGAGCAACGCATCGCTCGCGACGAGTTCGACCCACGAGTGACGGCGAACGTGATCCAGCGCGTCTCGAGCGTCGCCGCCCACTAACAGGTCGGCTGCGAGCACGTCCACGTCCGCGACGACGCGCTCGAGACGTGGGGTGTCAGGCATCGTCCTCCTCTGTTCCGGACCTCTCGGATAGCTCCCCAGCCGTTTCTCGTAACTCCTCGAGCGTCACGCTCGATTCGCTGGCCCGATCGAAGAGATCGCCCCAACTCGTGGTCATTGTTGGACGTTGACCCTCGAGCGAGAAAAACGGCGTGTCTCCCGTGTCGAGATGATTTGATATAGCGCTCGATAGTATACGACCTGTCCGAAACCATTTCTGCGTCGAATTAGCCGACCGCTCTCGAGTTCGCGATAGTCGTGTAACTGCCCGTACAGGCGTATATCCGCCTGTCAAGGGCGATTTTTGATATCGCTGACACTCTCAGAACGAGATGGCACACGGATTCAGCACGTACGCGAATGGACTTCGTCTCTCGAGGCCGCCATCAGTGGTTTGTCATTCGCCCGTGTCACTCTCGAGACCGGTTCTCGTCGTCTGCCTGGGTTCAAAATCTCCTGAAGGGCGCGTTGCTGACGACGTACACCCTTCTCCTCGAGAACGAAGCGCCGCCGTCTCACTCGCGAGCGAGTACCCAGAACACGACGGCACCGAGGACGAACGCGACCCCGACGTTGATCGCTAATCCGAGAATCCCCACGCCGAGGACGATCGCCAGCGATTGCCGGCCGTCAACGGGGGCGAACGATGCTCGAGCGAGTTCGATGGAAACGACGACGAGCAAGGCCCCGAGGACGGCGACGGGGAACGCGGCGAGTAAGGCCCCGGTCGCGACGAGCGCGAGGGACAGGTAGCCGACCCCGAGGATGACGTTCGCACCCCCGGTGCGAGCGCCGAAGGCGTACTTCCCCGCGAGGCCGCCGCTGCCGTGACACATCGGAACGCCGCCGATCGGAACCGCGGCGAGACACGTTACGCCCATGCTTTTCGACAGCGAATCCGCCGAAACGTTCCGATCGTAGAGGTCACTACAGAGCAACGCGGTTGCGATAGCCGCGTTGCCGACCGTCATCCCCAGTTGAGCGACGGTGCCCTCGAGTGCTGCGCTCGATACCGTCGGCGTGCCCGCGGGAAAGAGGGTCAGGTCGGGGAGACGCGGCGTCGGAACGCCGGCCGTCGCGACCGCGGCGAGCCCACCGAGGCCGAGGACGAGCAAGATGCTCGTTCCCTGGTGGCCAGCGAGCGCGAAGAGCCCGACGATTGTCAGGCCCGCGAGCGCGAGCGGGATGCTCTCGACGGTGAGATCCAGCGCTGCCTCGAGCAAGAGCAAGGCGACGGCGAACTGGACGCCGCGGATGACGGGTTCGCCGACGAGCCGTTGGACCTCGCCAACGAGTCCGAGTTTCCCGACGAGTACCAAGACGCCCCCTGCGAGCAACCCGGCTGCGGCGAGTTCGGGGTAGGAAAGCGAGCCGACGATGGCCAATCCGATCAGTGCTTTCATCGGTTCGACGGATAACGGCATCCCGTAGTAGAGTCCCCAGACGATCTGGAAGATGCCGAAGCCAACCAAGACGTGTGGGAGGGAGACGCTCGTCGTCGCCGCGAGGGCAATGAGCAACGGGAGAACCGTAACTGAATCTCCTAGCGCACCCGTCAGTTCGGACATCGAGAACTCGAGATCGGAGTCAGTCGACGAACCGAGTGAATGCGCCATCTACAGCCGGTAAGACTGTGACGTACTTTACTATTTTCTGTAACTTTTCGTCGTTTCGATACTCTCTCAGCGTAATGGAATTTGGTTTCGGAATTGGGGGGCGAGTAAAGCGAGCCGACTGATCGAGAAGGTCTCGACTTAGGAGGGAGGGAACCCGCAGGCGGCAACGAGATTTCTTTGAAGTGGGGCAAACAGTCGAATAAGGCCTCGCCGACCCAGATTTTGTGCTCCGCCCTCGCCCCTCCTCACCGAAGCCATGAACTGAAAATCGCTATATCGAATCGAATTCGAGCGCCTCGAGTCGACCCAATCGATTCGTCGGGAGAGTCAGCCGACAGACGGTCTCGAGGCGAGAATCAGCAATCGCTAAGGTAATTCGTGGGAAGGACTCGAGCGTGAGCGATCTCGGCAAAATCGATCGGCAGTTCTTCGACCGTCGCGTCGCCCCGAATCTGGGCGCAGCGCGCGACGACGTCGCCATCGGCCCGACTCACGGCGTCGATTTCGGTGTCCTCGATATCGACGGACGGGCGCTGGTAACGGCGACGGACCCACTCTCTATCGCCCCGCCGCTTGGCTTCGAGCGCGCGGCGCGCTTCGCGCTCGACCTCGTGCTCGCCGATGTAGCGGTGAGTGGTATCGCGCCGTCACATCTCTCGATTTGTTTTACGCTCCCGGAGACGATGACCGACGAGCAGTTCGCCACCGTCTGGGAGACGATCCACGCGGAGTGTGTGGATCTCGGGGTTGCCGTCGTAACCGGACACACGGCCCGATACTCGGACCCGTCCCACCCCTGGGTTGGCGCGGCGACCGCGATGGGCGTCGGCGAGCACGACGACATCGTCCGACCCGATGGGGCTACCGACGGTGATCGGCTCCTGTTGACCACGGGCCCGGCCGCGGAGACGGTCGGCCTCCTGAGTACCCTCTTCCCGGCGGAGTTGGGGCTCCCCAACGATATCGTCGACGCCGCACAGGATCGACTCGAGGACGTTTACTGCGTCCGAGATGTGTTGACAGCAGCGACGGCGGGGCCGGTGACGGCGATGCACGACGTCACGGAGGGCGGACTGGCGGGCGCGCTCAACGAGATGGCCGACGGCGCGGGCGTTCGCTTCGCGATCGACCACGATGCCGTCCCGATGCAACCCGGCGTCGAAGCGGTGTGCGAACACCTCGAGATCGATCCGTGGGCGGCAACGAGCAGTGGCTCGCTGGTGATCGCGGTCGATCCTGCGGGTGTCGACGACGTTCGCGAGGCCCTCGAGGAGCGAGGGACGGCCGTCGCCGAAATCGGCCGCGTCGTGGACACTGGTGACGGCCAGAGCGGCGATAGTGACGACCAGGACGGTGAGGTGCTGGTCGACGGTGACCGACTCGAGCATCCTCGTGTCGACCCCTCCTGGCGGGCGTACGCCGAACTGGCTGAGGCTGCGGACGAGTAGTCGGCCCCTCAAGTCGAATGTGCTTGGTCGAATTGGCTTGGCTGATCGATCCGACACTCGTTTGCTACGGGTTCACTCGAGTAGGATGGGAGGCACCTCGAGATGCGCGTTCGCTACGCCGCCGGCAGCACTCGCGGTTCGCAGTGGCGTGTGCGGAGTCGCGATGAGCTGCCGTAGCGAATCGCGACTCGAATCCGCGCGAGGGATGAGCGAGTGAGTTTTGCGAACGAGCGAATCGGCTGGGGAGGATGTGGAAACCCTCGTAGCCAGCGTGTGCAGAAAGCGATTCGGTGAACTGGCGTAGCGATAGAACTGGCGTCACGTTGGGCCTGGCGTGACGATAATCGTGGTGTCGCGATTGAAATTTGTACGGCGCAACTGACGACGAGGGTGACGCCGACGGGAGAGAACCCAATGAGGGAGAAAACGCCGGAGAGATGCTGTTGTGCGAGGGGACGGCCGGGGATCACTTCGTGCAGAATCGATATGCTGGTGGAAATCGGAACCTCGAGAAGCAACCCACCGCACCAATCGTGGCAACGATGATTTCCACGTCCTCCCCAGCCGATTCACTCACTCCGACTGTCGTTCGTTCATCCCTCGCGCGGATTCGAGCCGTGATTCGTCGACACTCATCACGGCTCCGCACGCGCCACCGTCGTGGTTCTGGTCCCTGCTGATTGGTCCCTGCTGATTAGTGCTTGCTGACTATTGCCTGCTGACGGGTCTCTGCTGACGGGTTTCTGTTGACTCCGGAAGGAGTGTATCTTGATTGCGTCGGAAGGCCGACCATTCAGGATCGACGACCATTACCGCTTAGTATAACCGGAAAATACACACTCGCATGAGAACGCCCGCACCCGACGCTCGCCCCGTCGCGTTGACGATCGCTGGCAGCGACTCCGGCGGTGGAGCCGGCATTCAGGCTGACCTCGCGACGATGGCGGCCCACGGCGTCTTCGGAACCTCGGCGATCACCGCCGTCACCGCCCAGCACACCCGCGGCGTCGAATCCTCCTACGCGCTCCCTCGAGAAGAGGTCGTGGCCCAACTCGAGGCCGTGACCGGCGACTTCGCCGTCGGTGCGGCGAAGACGGGGATGCTCGCGACGACGGAGATCGTCCAGACCGTCGCCGATCGCGCTGAGTCGTTCGCGTTCCCGCTCGTGGTCGATCCGGTGATGGTCGCCACTTCGGGCGATCGGTTGCTCGAGCCCGAAGCCGAGCGCGCCTACGAGGACCTGCTCGGAACGGCGACGCTCGCGACGCCGAACGCGGACGAGGCCGAAGTGCTGACGGGAATCGCGGTGACGGACGAGGAGTCCGCACGCGAAGCCGGTGAGGAAATCCTCGAGACGGGCGTCGACGCGGCGCTCGTCAAAGGGGGACACGTTCCCGGCGATCAGATTCGGGACGTGCTCGTCACGAGCGAGGGCGTTCGAACGTTCGAACATCCGCGAGTCGACACCGAGGCGACCCACGGCTCTGGCTGTACGCTCGCCGCGTCGATCGCGTCGCGTCTCGCCAGCGGTGACTCGCTCGAGGCGGCGGTCGAGGGTGCGACGGCGTTCCTCGAGCGCGCCGTGCGTTACTCGACCGACGTCGGAGGTGGTCCCGGCGCGGTCAACCACCTCGTCGACCTGCGAAACGCGGCCGCTCGAGAGCCGACCGCCGAAGCGGTGCAAAGAGTCGTCGATCGGTTCGTCGAACGCGACGTGTCCCGTCTCGTGCCGGAGGTCGGGACGAACGTTGTCGGGGCGACCCCCTATGCCGAAACGGTCGACGAGACGGCGGCCGTCGAAGGACGAATCACGCGCACGCTCTCGGGCGTCCGGCCGAATCGGGGCGTTCGCTTCGGTGCCTCGAGTCACGTCGCCCGATTCTTGCTCTCGGCTCGGGAGTTCTTCCCCGCGCTCCGATTCGCCGTCAACTGCCGGTTCGGCCCGGACGTCGACGACGCACTCGAGGCCCTCGAGTGGTCGATTGCGGCGTACGACCGAGCGGACGAGCCTGCAGTGCGTGCGGACGAAGAGGGGCACACGATGGGGTGGGGTGCCCGGCAGGCGTTCGGCGGGCGCGAGGAACCCCCGGTAGCCGTGATCGACCGCGGTGAGGTCGGCAAGGAAGCGATGACGAAACTCGTCGCGAGCGATCCGGAGACGCTCGTCGACCGCGTACTCGAACTCGAGGAGGCGGTGGTGCAGCGATGACGGGACTGTCTGAGGTGGGCGTCGTCCTGCCCCAGTACGGCACCGACGTCGACGCGGTTCGCGAGACGGCACTCGAGGCCGAGCGACTCGCGTACGACGCGGTCTGGCTCGAGGATCACTTCCAGTCGTGGATCGGCGATCCGCGGCGGGATACCCACGAGTGCTGGACGACGCTGAGTGCAATCGCCGAGGCGACCAATCGAATTCGTCTCGGGACGCTCGTCACGAGCCAATCGTATCGCCACCCGGCGCTGTTAGCGAAGATGGCGACGACGGTCGACCACCTCAGTGACGGCCGCCTCGAACTTGGACTCGGTGCCGGCTGGTACGAAGACGAGTACGACCGGTTCGGCTACGAGTTCCGGACGCCACCGGCCGAACGAATCCGCCGTCTCGCCGAGACGGTCGAGATCCTCCGCGGCCTCTGGACGAACGAGACGTACACGCATACGGGAGAGCACCTCAACGTCGATCTCGAGGACGCCATCTGTGAACCGAAGCCGGTACAGGATCCCTACCCACCGATCTGGATCGGCGGCGGTGGCGAGCGGTTCACGCTCCGCTACGTCGCCGAACTGGCCGACGGCTGGAACTACGGCACGCTGACGCCGTCGGGGTTCGCCGACAAACTCGCGGTTCTGCGAGATCACTGCGCGGACGACGAGCGCTTCGAGGAGATCCGGACCTCCGCCGAACTGTTCGTCTTCGTCGCTGAAACCGCCGACGCCGCCGAAGACAAACGGGAGCAGTTCAGGAGCGAATTCCTCCCCGATGGCCCGACGACGCCTCGAGAGCACTTCCTCGCGGGCTACCTCGAGTCGGCACCGACTGGAACGCCGAATGACGTTTCGACGCGACTCGAGGAGTACGCTGACGTCGGTATCGAGACGGCAATGCTCGTGATTCCGAACGCGGTTGATCCGGACGACGAGAGCCTCTCGATGCTGTCGGAGGCGCTTCGCGAGTGACGACGCTCGCCGCGAGTACTGACGGTCGCCACGGATCCCCGTGAGCGACGGCGCTCGCCGGGGAATCGGAGCACGGAAACAGAAAGGCTCTTTCTGGAGGCGGATGATATCGCGACGCATGGTCGAGAGCCCGTTCGATGTCGAGATTCGCGTCGGAAAGATACTCGAGGCGGAATCGTTTCCGGAGGCGAACAAGCCGAAGATGACCAAGTTGTGGATCGACCTCGGCGAGGACCACGGCGAGATCCAATCCGCGGGGCAACTGGATCGTCACTACGACCCCGAAGAACTCGAGGGGCGGCAGGTGCTCTGTGCGACGAACCTCGGCTCGGTTCGCATCGCGGGGTTCAAATCCGAGGCCCTGACGGTTGGCGTGCCCGACGAGGAAGAGTTCCCGATCCTCGTAGAACCGGATACGGACAAGGACGTTCCACTCGGCGGCCTGTTGTTCTGAGGGGAACTGCGGAGTCTGTGGAATGGACCGCCGCGGAACCTGTTGGGTCGTTATCACGGGGCCTGTCAGATGGACCACCGCGGAACCCGCAGGATTTTAGCGGTGGCCGAACAGTCACCGTACATGACCGAGGCGACGGGGATCGTCGGTGAGTTCTTCTCGCTCAAAGAGGGCACCGACGCCGATTTGCTGGCGATGCAGTGTGGCGATTTCTACGAGTTCTTCGGCGAGGACGCCGAGACCGTCAGCGACGAACTCGATCTCAAAGTCTCCCAGAAGTCTTCGCACGGCTCGTCGTATCCGATGGCCGGCGTGCCAGTTAACGACCTGACGCCCTATCTGAAGGCACTCGTCGAACGCGGCTATCGGGTCGCTGTCGCGGACCA
Organism: Natronorubrum sediminis; assembly: GCF_900108095.1. Taxonomy (NCBI): domain Archaea; kingdom Methanobacteriati; phylum Methanobacteriota; class Halobacteria; order Halobacteriales; family Natrialbaceae; genus Natronorubrum; species Natronorubrum sediminis. The sequence goes on along the minus strand of NZ_FNWL01000002.1, from coordinate 1,053,337 downwards.
GTACGAGACGGACTCCGGACACGCGCGCGAGGTCGTTCGCGTCGTCACGCCGGGAACGCTCCTCGAGACGACCGACGCGGACGCCCAGTATTTGGCGGCCATCGTCGACGCCTCGAGTTCGTCTTCCGCCGGCTCTGCCGCGGGCTACGGGCTCGCGTTCGCCGACGTGACGACCGGTCGCTTTCTCGTCGCGGAGGGCGAGGACGTCGACGACGCCCTGACGGAGCTGTACCGATTCGATCCCGTCGAGGTGTTGCCGGGGCCAGAGACGCGAACCGACGACGAGTTGTTGACGCACGTTCGCGAACGCGTCGACGCCACGTTGAGCCTCCACGAGACGGAGTCGTTCGCCCCGAAGCGGGCGACCCACGCAGTTCGCGAGCACTTCGGGTCGGAGACGGTCGACCGACTGGCCGTCGGCGAGGCTGCACTCGCGGCTGCGGGGGCGATTCTCGCGTACGTCGAGGAGACCGGTGCGGGCGTGCTCGCGTCGATGACGCGCATTCAGAGCCACCAGGGCGACGATCACGTCACGCTCGATGCGACCACGCAGCGCAACCTCGAGTTGACCGAGACGATGCAAGGCGACACCGACGGCTCGCTCTTCACGACGATCGATCACACCGAGACCAGTGCCGGCGGCCGGCTCCTGAAAGAGTGGCTCCAGCGCCCGAGACGCTCCCTCGAGACGCTCGAGCGCAGACAGGAGAGCGTCGCTGCGCTTTCGTCGGCAGCGTTAGCACGTGATCAGATTCAGGACACGCTCGACGACGCGTACGATCTGGCGCGATTGGCGTCGAAGGCGACCCACGGCAGTGCGGACGCACGAGACTTGCAGGCCGTCCAGGAGACGCTGGCGGTGTTGCCAGCACTGGCGGACACCATTGCGTCGACGCCGGAACTGGCCGATGCGCCGCTGTCGGACATCGTCGATCAGCCGGACCGCGAGGCCGCTCGGGAACTCCACGCAACGCTCGAGGAGGCCATCGCCGAGGATCCGCCCTCGACCGTCACGCAGGGGGAACTCCTCCAGCGAGGTTACGACGAGGAACTCGACGAGGTGATCGACCGACACGAGGAGGTAAAGCGGTGGCTCGAGACGCTTGCGGATCGCGAAAAGCAGGCCCACGGCCTCTCGCACGTGAGCGTCGACCGGAACAAGACTGACGGCTACTACATCCAGGTCGGCAAGTCCGCGGCCGACGGCGTCCCCGACCACTACGAGGAGATCAAGACGCTCAAGAACTCGAAGCGGTTCACGATCGACGAACTCGAGGAGCGAGAACGCGAGATCCTTCGTCTCGAGGAACAACGGGGCGAACTCGAGTACGAACTCTTCGAAGAACTCCGCGAGGAGGTCGCCAGCCGGGCCGAAACCCTCCAGGACGTCGGGCGAACGCTCGCGACCGTCGACGCGCTCTCGAGTCTGGCGACCCACGCGGCGGAGAACCGTTGGATCAAGCCCGACCTCCATGCTGGCAACGTGCTCGACATCGAGCAGGGCCGCCACCCTGTCGTCGAGCAAACGACGGAGTTCGTTCCGAACGACGTTCGGATGGACGGGGCGGCTACCGCCGCCAGCCAGGAACGCGCTGACGGACGCGCGAGCGACGGGCGCGGCTTTCTGGTCGTCACCGGTCCCAACATGTCCGGCAAGTCGACGTACATGCGCCAGGTCGCCTGCATCGTGCTCTTGGCGCAAATCGGTAGTTTCGTCCCGGCGAAAGCGGCCGAGATCGGGTTGGTCGACGGCATCTTCACCCGCGTGGGCGCGCTCGACGAACTCGCACAGGGTCGCTCGACGTTCATGGTCGAGATGAGCGAACTCTCGAACATTCTCCACACCGCGACCGAGGAGTCGCTCGTGATTCTGGACGAAGTCGGCCGCGGTACGGCGACGTACGACGGCATCTCCATCGCGTGGGCGGCAACCGAGTATCTGCACAACGAAATCCAGGCGAAGACGCTCTTTGCGACCCACTACCACGAATTGACTGGGCTCGCCTCGAGGCTTCCACGCGTCGCGAACGTCCACATCGCGGCGGACGAACGCGACGGCGACGTCACCTTCCTGCGGAGCGTCCGCGACGGGCCGACCGATCGATCCTACGGGATCCACGTCGCCGACCTCGCTGGCGTCCCCGACCCCGTCGTCGACCGCTCGAGAGACGTTCTCGAGCGGTTGCGTGAGGAGAAGGCGATCGAAGCGAAGGGTGGTTCTTCGAGCGAGCCCGTTCAAACGGTGTTCGACGTCTCGAGCGGCCAGTTCCGTGGGCCAGCCAACGCCGACGGCGGTGAACCAGATCGACAGCAGGCGGATAAGGACGAGCGAGACGAACCGATCGATCCGGACGCGAAAGCCGTCCTCGAGGATCTCGAGTCACTCGACGTGAACACGACGCCACCGATCGAACTCATGTCGAAGGTCCAGGACTTACAGCGACGACTCGAGGATTCATAGGTCGACGCGTCAGGCAACCGGTGCGATGGTCGTGAACTGCAGCTGTTGTAACGGATTCGACCCTCGACCTGGCTTACAGCACGGTGATGGGATCGTCGACCGAAATTTCGCCGGAGTCGACGATTCGAACGTTCAGCCCACCTCGATGGACGAGTGCGCCGAGTACGCCCTCCTCCGTGAGGGACTCGAGGTACGCACACGGTTCACAGATTTCGACGCCCTCACAGACGACATTCCCGATCCGGAATCGCTCGTCGAGTAAGTGATCGACGGCGACGTCTCTGGTGGTGACGTTTCGTCGGTGATCGGCTGGCTCGAGTTCGATGCCGGCGTCGCGCTCGACGATCTCGAGCGTCTCCGCTTCGAAGAGCGTGAGCGCCCGGTCTTCCGGTGGGAGGTCTCGACCCTCCTCCCCTGACCACGAGCCTGCCTGGTCGAAATACCGGTCGCCCTCGAGTCCCTTTCCGGCGACTGCTCGGACGTCGGAAACCGAGTGCATCGCTGCGCCCGCTTCCGGCGCGATATGAATCGCCGAGACGCTACCATTGTTGCTGGAACCCATGATGGTTGGTATCGATGTGCACACTCAAAGCGTTTCTCGTTGGTCTAACGCGGGCATATTGTCAATCGAACTCGACTAGCCGGGAACGGTATTGTTATCACGTGCCAGATAGCCAGCTAACACGATGCACGAACCGGACTACGACGTCGCGGGGAAGACCGCGATCGTCACGGGTGCAAGTCAGGGAATCGGAGAAGCCATCGCCAAGACACTCGCCGCCAGCGGCGCGAACGTCTCGATCTGTTCGCGCTCGATGGATCGCGTCGGCCCGGTCGCAGACGAGATCAACGACGCGGACGACGCTGGTGAGGCCCTCGCCCTCGAGTGTAACGTCCGCGAGCGCGAGCAGGTCCAGAATCTCGTCGACGAAACGGTCGAAACGTTCGGCGATATCGACGTCCTCGTCAACAACGCGGGAGGCGAGTTCGTTGCCCCCTTCGAGGACATCTCGGCCAACGGCTGGCAGACTATCGTCGACCTCAACCTCAACAGTACCGTCCACTGCACGCAACTCGCCGGCGAAGTGATGCGCGAGGGCTCTGGCGGTGCCATCATCAACCTCTCGTCGGTCAACGGCCAACACGCAGCCCCCGGAGAGAGCCACTACGGGGCCTCGAAAGCCGCGATTATCCGCCTGACCGAGACGCTGGCAACTGAGTGGGCCGACGACGGCATCCGCGTCAACTGTATCGCGCCCGGTCTGATCCAGACCCCCGGCGTCGCCGAGACGCTCGGTATCGACAGCGAGGACATGCCGCCCCGCGAGAAGACCGACCGTCGCATCGGCCACCCCGAAGAGATCGCCGACGTCGCCCAGTTCCTCTCGAGTCCCGCCGCCTCGTTCATGAACGGCGAAACGGTGACCGTAAAGGGCGTTCCACGCGCCGGAAACTCGATGTCGCAGGATCTGGGTCTCGAGTAACGCGACCGACCCGGTTTCCGCGATTTCAGCACCGTTCAGCCGACGGCTCAGTCAGCAGTGGCGCGCGCTGAACCGCGGTGCGCGGTTGAGCGCGAACGCAATGAGCGTGAGCGAGACTCGCTCGCTGTCACTCGGTCGTCGGTGACTCGAGGCGTTCGCGAGAGCAGATACGTTTTTGCGCTCGCCAACACATTCTCTGTGCATGACGCTCACCGAGGCACTTTCCGGAATCACCTGCCCAGTCGTCACGCCCTTCGAAGACGATACTGGGACGCCCGAAGTCGACGACGCGGCATTTACTGACGTACTCGAGCACCTCCTCGATGGTGGCATCGACGGCGTCTTTCCGTGTGGGACCACGGGCGAATTCGCCAGTCTCACGCCTGCAGAGCGCAAGCGAGTTCACGAACGAACGGTCGAGACGGTCGATGGCGAGGTGCCAGTGCTCGCTGGTGCGGCCGCACCGAGCGTCGACGAGGTCGTCGACTACGCCACCCACGCCGCCGACATCGGTGCCGACGCGGCCGTCGTCACGGAACCGTACTTCCACGGAGCGAACGACTCGAGTGGCACCCACCGCTTTTTCGAGGCCGTCGCCGACCGCTCGCCGTTGCCACTCTTGCTCTACAATATCCCGCCGTGTACCGGCGGCTCGATCCCCGTCGAGACGATTCGGGCACTTGCCGACCACGAGAACGTCCTCGGGATCAAGGACTCGAGTGGCGACCTCGAGTACTTCTGTTCCGTGATGCGCCAGACGCCCGAAGATTTCCTCGCGCTACAGGGTTACGACGCGCTGCTCGTTCCCGCGCTTCGGATGGGGGCCGACGGCGGGTTGAACGCGCTCTCGAACGTCGCTCCGGCGCAGTATGCCGAACTCTACGAAACGGCCGCCGACGCGCGTGGTGAGGAGATTCAGGACGCCATCGTCCCACTGTTCGACGCCTGTGCGGACCACGGCTTCGCCCCGGCGACGAAGACGGCCCTCGAGTACGACGGCGTGATTCCCACGGACGCGGTTCGGCCGCCGCTCGTCGAGGTCCCTGCGGATGGTCGAGACGCCATCGAGGTCGCCGTCGACGACTTGCTCGACGGATAGGGCTGCCTGCCCAGCACTCCCCACTTGGTTGCCCGTTCGTCGGTGCGTAGTTCGCTCGGACGGACTCCAACCCACAGTTTAACCACGCTCGAGCGAGAGCGAACGCTATGAACCGAACGGACGGACTCGAGCACGTTCGATCGCGATTTCACACGCTCGAAGCGCCCCGAAATTCCGCCGTTCGTCCGAAGATCGAGCTATGACAGAGGAGCCACCACAGGACACCGACATCAACCAGTTAGACGAGGACACCGTCGCTCGCATCGCCGCCGGCGAGGTCGTCGAACGGCCCGCCAGCGCGGTCAAGGAACTCGTCGAGAATAGCCTCGACGCCGGAGCAAAAGCCATCGACGTGACGATCGAAGACGGCGGCACGGAGCTGATCCGCGTGGCCGACGACGGTGACGGGATGACCGAAACGGACGTTCGCGCAGCCGTCCGCGAGCACACCACGAGTAAGATCGCTGGACTTGAGGACCTCGAGTCGGGCGTCGCGACGCTCGGCTTCCGCGGCGAAGCGCTCCACACGATCGGGTCGGTGTCTCGAGTGACGATCGAGTCCCGACCGCAGGCTGTCGACGGGGAGAGTCGAGACGCCACTGGCACGAAACTCGTCTACGAGGGAGGGGAGATAACGACCGTCGAACCGACAGGTTGTCCCGCCGGAACCATCGTCGAGGTTGCGGACCTCTTCTACAACACGCCCGCTCGCAAGAAGTTCCTCAAGACGACGGCGACGGAGTTCGCCCACGTCAACCGGATCGTCACGCGCTACGCGCTCGCGAATCCGGACGTCGCCGTCTCGCTCACCCACGACGGCCGCGAGGTGTTCGCGACGACCGGGCAGGGAGACCTGCAGGCGGCCGTGCTGGCCGTCTACGGACGCGAAGTCGCGTCGGCGATGATCCCCGTCGAAATCGACGGCGACGAACTCCCGCCCGGCCCGCTCGAGTCGGTCTCGGGTCTCGTCTCACACCCCGAAACGAATCGCTCGAGTCGGGAGTACCTCGCGACGTATGTCAACGGCCGCGCGGTCACCGCGGACGCGATTCGCGAGGGGATCATGGGTGCCTACGGCACGCAATTGGGTGGCGACCGGTATCCCTTCGCTACGCTCTTCCTCGAGGTGCCCGGCGACGCCGTCGACGTGAACGTTCACCCCCGCAAGCGGGAGGTTCGATTCGACGACGACGATGCGGTCCGCCGGCAGGTCGATACGGCCGTCGAGTCCGCACTGCTCGAGCAGGGCCTCCTTCGCTCGCGTGCGCCGCGGGGTCGCTCGGCACCCGAGGAAGCCCGACTCGAACCCGGGTCCCCCGAGTCGACGGCACGGTCGTCTCTCGAGCACGCGAGCAGCGAAGCGGGGAGCGACGAGTCCGAGGCAGACTCCGACCAGCGGACTCGAGACGAGGAGTCACGTTCCGTCGCGTCCAATGAATCGGAGTCCTCCGCGCAGACGGGTGGTGGATCCGAGACCCACTCGGCAGAGGCGTCCGTTCACTCCGAGTCGCCTGCTCCGCCTCACGACCCACCGGAGGCGGCTACTCGAGCGGAGGCGACTGCCGACTCTCAGCCGAAGGCGACTCGAGCGACGACCGAGACGGAGGAACCTTCCCAACGTAGCGGACACGCTGCAGACGCTTCGCCCACCGATTCGACGCCATCTGATTCGGAAGACGGTGACTCGAGGCCCGCACAGGCCGACTCGAGCGCCGAACCTAACCCAGAACGGACGTTCTCCGTCGCGACCGAACAGCAAACGCTCGGCGGCGAGGCCGCGACCGGCGACGAGGCCCAGTTCGAATCGCTCCCGTCGCTTCGCGTCCTCGGGCAGTTACACGACACGTACCTCGTCTGTGAAACGGCGAACGGGATGGTGCTAATCGATCAGCACGCGGCCGACGAGCGCGTCAACTACGAACGGCTCCAGCGAGCGTTCGCCGACGACTCGGCTGCACAGGCACTGGCGTCCCCCGTCGAACTCGAGTTGACGGCCGTCGAAGCCGAGGCGTTCGAGAGCTACCGCGAGGCGCTCTCACGACTGGGATTCTACGCGGACCGTGTCGACGATCGAACGGTTGCCGTGACGACGGTCCCCGCCGTGCTCGAGGAGACGCTCGAGCCCGAACGGTTGCGAGACGTCCTCACGTCGGTGCTCGAGGGTGATCGCGACGCCGGGTCGGAGACCGTCGACGCGCTGGCGAACGAGTTCCTCGGCGATCTGGCGTGTCACCCCTCGATCACCGGCAACACGTCGCTGACGGAGGGATCGGTGCTCGATTTGCTCGAGGCGCTCGATGGGTGTGCGAATCCCTATTCGTGTCCGCACGGGCGGCCAGTCCTGATCGAACTCGACGAGGCCGAACTCGAGGACCGATTCGAGCGCGATTACCCGGGCCACCAGGGCTAACCTGCTGGCGGTGCGTTCGGCTGTCGCCGCGTCGTGGACGCAGGAGTGGCCAATTCAGGCTGCGGGCTTAACTCGCTCTCGAGTAGAGCGGTTGGCATGAACGTTCCCACGGATCGGCTCTTGCTCATGCTCATCGTCGCGACCGGATTCGCCGTCGCTGGCGGTGGCTGGGCGGCCTCGCTCGTGCACGCCGAGGCGACCGGCGTCGAAGAGATCGGCATTCGGGTCGCAATCGGCGTCGTCTTCTTCCTGATCCTCCTCGCCTTCTGGACCCTGTTTTCGGGGATCGACGACGAAGCCGCGTGAACGGCTCGACCCGTGTCGAATCAGTGTGAGGGCTGTCGTCCGTCTTCGACAGTGGCTGCGGACGTTCGTCGTTCGTGGCGATAGAGCCAGAGAGTACAACACAGGGCGACCAAACCGGCCACCGTCGCGATGGCGAACGCGATCTGGTAGCCGGTCTCCGTGTAGACGCGGGTGCCGCCGACGACGTCACCCGCCCAGTAGTCGTCGAGCGCCCAGCCCATCAGGGTCGGCAAGATCGCCGCGCCGAAGAAGCCCGCGCCGTTGACCGTTCCCGTCGAAATGCCACTCGCGCTGTCGGGATGGCGATCCTTGACGACCGCGTAGCCGAGCAAGAACGACCCGAGCAACAGGCCGCTGAAGAAAAACACGGCGCCAACGACGACCAGCGGCGGGTCGCCCACGAGGGCGATAATCGCGAGACTCGCGACGAAGAGGGCCCCACCGCCGACCATCAACTCGCCCCGTTTCCCGATTCGATCGGAGAGCCAGCCGATAGCGGGCGGGCCGATCATGACGCCGACGCCGCCGAGGAGGGTGAAGAAGGAGGCGTACGTGACCGATACGTCGTACACCTGGACGATGTAGGGAATCCCCCAGAGGCCGAACAGGGTGAGGTTCACGCCGCTCGCACAGAACAGCATGATGGCGACGACCCAGATGAGGGGGTCGCGGAAGATATCGGAGAGGTAGGTCTTGAGTTCGGCGTTCGACAGCGTCGGCTGGTCGGGGACGCCCTCGAGCGAGTCGAAACCGGCCTCACGTGGGCTGTTCCGGACGACGGCGAAGACGACGACAGCGAAGAGGAGACCGAGGACGCCGAGTCCGCCGATGGCCGTTCGCCAGTCAGTAGCGTCGACGGCGAGGGCCAGCGGCGTCGTCGCGACGACGCCACCGATGCCGGAGATCGCGAACGTTGCGCCGCTCATCGTCGCGAACTCGTCGGCGCGGTACCAGTTCGCACAGAATCGGAGGATGCAGACGAAGATCACGCTGCCGCCGAGGCCGACGAGTCCCCGGGCGGCGAGTGCGGCGAGGTAGCTGTCCGTCAGTGCGAACCAGACCACGCCGACGTTCATCACCGCCGCGCCGATCGTCGCCGTCACCCGCGGCCCGACACGATCCGCGAGGATGCCCGTCGGAATCTGCATGAACGCGTACACCCAGAAGAAGACGGCGTGAAGCGTTCCTAACTGGGCTCCCGTCGTCTCGAACGCACCCATGAGATCCTCCGCCAGCACGGCCGAAGAGAGACGATTGACGTTGACGAGTAAGAAGACGACGCCGAGCGTCGCCCAGAGCAGCCAGCGGCGTTTGAGTGGATCGGCCCAGATTCGCATTCGTCCTCACTCGTCGACCCATCACGGAAAAGCTTCAGAAAGCGGCACAGTAGGTACCATTCGTCACACGACTTCGCTGCCGTCACCGGTAGCAATACGCTTCTCGAGAGACGCATTCTCCCCATGCCTCCGGACCACGAGCTCGACGGTTCTGACGCGGGCGGCCAGTTCATCAGGAGCGCGCTCGCCCTCGCCGTCTTGAGAAACGAGTCGATTCGCATCGAGTCAGTTCGCGGCGATCGACCGACACCCGGCCTTCGCCACCAACACCTCGCGGTGCTCGAGACGATGGCCCAACTGTGTGACGCCGACATCTCCGGCGGCGAACTCGGGTCCGAAACCGTCGAATTCGACCCCAGCCTCGAGTCGACCGACGGGGCGACGGACTGGCAGAGCCGCGGTCCCGGCTCCCTCCCCGGCGGGGAGTACGCCGTGGACATCGACACGGCGGGCAGCGTGACGCTCTTATTCGACGCCGTGCTCCCGCTCGCGACAATCCTCGAGTCTCGACTCACCGTGACCGTAACCGGCGGCACCGACGTGAAGTGGTCGCCACCCCTCGAGTACTTCCGACAGGTCAAGCTCCCCTTCCTCCGACGACACAGACTCTCCGCGTCCTGCGAGGTCGAGCGACGCGGGTTCTACCCCGACGGCGGCGGCCGAGTGACGCTACACGTCGATCCCTCGAGCGTCGAGCCGATCGACTCGACCGAACGGGGCGAACTCGAGGGCGTCCGGCTCTACTCGACGGAATCGGAATCGCTCGCGGATCGCGACGTCGCGCACAGACAGGCCGAAGGCGCACTCGAGCGACTGGGGATCGGAACGGAGGTTTCAGTCGGAAACGGTGGACCTGACGGGAGAGCGCTCGAACTGCTCGAGCGACGGGAGGAGGCCGTCGCCAGTCCGTCGCCGGGGTCGGCCATCGTGCTCCGACTCGACCACACGCGAGGCGTCGCGGGGTTCAGTGCACTCGGCGAGCGCGGCAAGCCGGCCGAACGCGTCGGCGAGGACGCGGCCGACGAGTTGCTTCGATTTCTCGAGAGGGGTGCGGCGTCGGACGAGCCAGCCCCACCGATCGACCGACACCTGGCGGACCAGTTGGTCGTCTTCCTCGCACTCGCTGGCGGCCGCCTTCGCGTCCCGAGCGTGAGCGACCACGTGGCCTCGAGTTGTGAGTTGCTCGCCGAATTCGGGGGTTCGGTCGACGTCGACCGTTCAGCGGTGTCCGACGACGGAGCAGAGACGTCAGACACCGCGCCAGCCGTGCTCTCGGTCGACTCGCGACTCGTGGGCTGAACCGATCGAAACGAATTTTCGACGGGAGAGATCCTGCTCCTCGAGCGAACTGCGCCCTGCAGACGAATAATATGCCGTCGACGAACCGCGTGAACCGACGAACCGCGTGAATCCGTCTCGAGTGTGTGAGCACGAGCGGGGCGTGACAACGCCACAACTTATGCCACCGCCGTTCGTTGCTCTCCACATGGCTGTGGAACACACGTGCGGTCCGGTCTGGGGGACCGACCCGTGAGCGATATCGTCACGTTCGGCGAGACGATGCTGCGATTGACGCCGCCGGGAGACGAACGACTCGAGAACGCGGGCGAGTTCGAAGTCCGCGCGGCGGGAGCGGAGAGCAACGCCGCGATCGCGGCCGACCGACTCGGCGCGACGGCGACCTGGCTGTCGAAAGTTCCGGATTCGCCCCTCGGTCGACGCGTCGTCAACGAACTCCGGGGACACGGCATCGAAACCGACGTCGTCTGGAGTCAGCAGGGTCGACAAGGGACCTACTACCACGAGCGAGCGGGCAGCCCGCGAGGGACGAACGTCATCTACGATCGGGGGAATACTGCCATCTCGAGCGCCGAGGCTCGAGAGTTCGACATCGACCAGGTACAAAACGCCCGCGTCTTCTACACGACGGGGATCACGCCCGCGCTCTCCTCGACGTTACGAGAGACGACGGCGAGCATGCTCAAGGCGGCCAGACAGGGCGGAACGACGACGGCGTTCGACTTCAATTACCGGAGGAAGCTCTGGACGCCGGAGGAAGCTCGAGAGACGCTCACCCGGCTGTTCCCCGGAATCGACGTCTTGCTCATCGCGGCTCGAGACGCGCGGACGGTGCTCGACTTCGAGGGCGACCCCCGCCAACTTGCCCACCAGCTCGGGTCGCAGTACGACTTCACGACCGTCGTCGTCACTCGCGGCTCCGAGGGGGCACTCGCCTGGCACGACAACGTCGTCCACGATCAGGCCGCCTACGAGACGGACACCGTCTCGCCAATCGGCACCGGTGATGCCTTCAGCGGCGCGTTCATCGCTCGGCGACTCCACGGCGACGACGTCCCAAAAGCGCTCGAGTACGCCGCGGCGACGGCGGCGCTCAAACGCACGATTCCCGGGGACGTGGCGCTTCTCACCAAAGATGAGGTCGACGCTCTCGTCACAGACGACGGGACCACGATCTCTCGGTGACGCTTCCTCAGCAGAGGAGCGGCGGAGCTCTCGACTTCCCTAACCGCGTCTCAACAGTGAGACGACCACTCACGGGCTGGGTGCGAACTTTTCCCTGCGGACCGAGTATATACATCCATGACTCGAGTCGTTCGGCGCGCGACGAGCGACGACGTGTGGGCCGTCCACGAGACGGCCCGCGAGAGCTGGCACGCCGCCTACGACGAAATTCTCGGGCCAACCCTCGTCGACGAAGTGGTCGACGACTGGTACGCGATCGGTGATCTCGAGTCGGCGATCACCGACGCACTCGAGCGAGAGAACGCGACGTTCCTCGTCGTCGAGCCCGAGGGGACGGAACGACTGGAACCGAGCGACTCCGGCTCCGATTTCGACGGGGACTGTCTGGGCTTCGCTCACGTCGTTCCGTGGCCCGAAGATCGGTCCGTGGCGTACCTCGCTCGCTTGTACATTCGGCCAGACTACTGGCGAGCAGGCGCAGGAAGTTCGCTGCTCGAGCGACTCGAGGCCGACCTCGAGTCGTCGTTCGATCGGATGCGCCTCTCCGTCCTCGCCGACAACGAAATCGGCATTTCGTTCTACGAATCGGCCGGTTTCGAGTGCGTCGACGTGCGCTCGACCGATCTGGCCGACGGACTCGAGGAGTGCGTCTACGAAAAACCGCTGTGAGGTGGGTTACCGTTCCAGCTTAGAGCGTCTTTTCAGCTTTCTCATCATCGACGACCTCGATCCCGCGGTTGTTGACCGCCATCGGATCGAGGCCGACCTCCTGCAGGAAGTTCTTGTACTCGCGTTCGCACTGCTCGGCGTCTTTTTGCTTGTCACTCGCCCGATCACAGAGTTCGATCAGGTTCTCGGGCACGTCGTTCTGGTAGACGATCCAGTGGTTGATCAGATCCGAGAGGCGGCGAATCGGGCTCGTGAAGTGGCCGTAGATCTCGAAGTTCAGGGCGTGGTGGCCGCCGAAGGGATCGTTCATGTACTTCGCGCGGGGCATCACCTTCATCACGGCCCACTGGATCTTGTCGAGTTGGCGACCCGGAGCGTCCTCGAGCGTCGCGTTGACGGCCTTTCGCGGGTCGTCCCAGGTGCTGCCGGGAATCGAAACGCCGTCTAAGTCCTGAATCTCCTGGAGCGCTTTCGACCATTCGTCGGGGCTGGGCTGTGGGTGAACCCGGTACATCGCCTCGACACCGCGATTCCACATCAGTTCGTGCGTAACGGCCTTGTTGGCCTTCAGCATGCACTCCTCGATGATGGTGTGGGCGCGGTCGCGGGCCGGATTGAGCACGAGCGAGCCGTCTTCCTTGCGGATTTCGTGCATTCGGTCGGCGACTTCGTGGACCAGTTTGTTCTCCTCGTGGAGTGGTGCATCGGGGTCCTCGAGTCGATTCTCGGCCTGGGAGTAGGTGAGTCGCTCGTCGGACTCGATGACGGACTTGTAGATCTCGATGTCGTCGTAGCTCAGCGTCTCCTTGTCGAGGTGCATCTCGACCGTGTGAGCCAGTCGGTCCTCGTTGGGAACCAGCGAGCAGACGGTCTCGGCGAGGACGGGCGGTAACATGTGGATCGTGTAGCCCGGCAGGTAGACCGTGTTTCCGCGCTCGACGGCCTCGTCCCACATCGCCGTCTCGGGATTGACGTAGTGGGTCACGTCGGCGATGTGAACCCAGAGGACGTACTCGTCCTCGCGCTCTTCGATCGAGAGTGCGTCGTCGAAGTCCTGTGCGTCGATGGGGTCCGTCGTCCACGTTGTCAGATCCCGGAGATCCTCGCGCTCGTCGATTTCGTCTTCGATCTCCGCCTGAACGCCGTCGGTTCGTTCTTCGGCCTCCTCGATCACGTTCGGGGGGAACTCGTCGCGAATTTCGAGTTTCTCGAAGAGTTCGTCGCGTTTGTTCTCGAGGTGGCGTGCGACTTCTTCGCTGACCTCGACGGGGCCCTGCCCTTCGGCCGTACCGGCTTCGGCCTGTGCGTCGTCACTCATAGCGTGGCCTACGGACGAAAGGGTGAAAGTCGTGTCGGGACGCCGGGACGGGAACTCGACCCGTTGCCGTCTTCTCTCTCGACCAGCGACGGGGTAGTGCAGGGTCGAATTGGGATTCGTGAAGCCTGGGTATCAACTGCCGAACGTTCGATCCGGCTAGCGACCGCTCAGGACTCTTCCTCGAGTCTGCCGTATCGCTCTTCGACGGTGTGGAGATACCGCGAGAGAAAGCGTGCCTGCTCGATTTCACCGGCGCGCGTCTCGATGAGCAGATCCTCGAGGTCCTCGCGGGGCTGTCGACAGAGGTCGTCGTCACAGGACTTACAGAGGTACTCGAACGCCTTCTCTTCACGATTCCACCGATCACCGTACTTGTCGTACTCACGGGCCATCGATCGCGTCACCTGATCGCCGCAGGCGAGACACGTAACTGTCTCAGTCTGCGTTCGGGAAGGCCACATACTAGAGAGAACGCTATGCTATTATTTAGCAACTAGCACACTCCTTGGCGGCGGTGAGTATTCGAGCGACCGGTCTTTCGATTTCGGTGACCTGCCAGTGGCTGCGTGACGACCGCTGTCGGTCTCGAGACGAATCTAATCTGTTAAATGCACACGGGCGATACTACGGGTATGCAGGTCAAATCTCGACATCACCTCCGAAGTGATGCCGTTTCGGACGTAGAGGACACGCTCGAGGACCAACTCGGCGTCTCCCCCGACGGTGATACCTACGAGCGCGTCGAGTTCGAAGACACCGACTGGGAGGTCGTCCTCATCGACGGCGAGCCACAGGTCGCCTACTTCGACGAGGAGCCGTTCGTGACCGTGCGAGGGGCGAACGCGTACGGTCCGAACCGACGCGTCGTGACCGTCGACGCCGGCGCGATCTCGTTCGTCAGCGACGGCGCGGACGTGATGCGACCGGGCATCACCGAGGCGACCGAGGACATCTCTCCCGACGATCTGGTCGTCATCGCCGAAGAATCACACGGCAAGGTCCTCGCCGTCGGCCGCGCTCGAGTCGACGGCGCGGACATGGCCGGTAAAGAAGGAAAGGTAGTCGACTCGCTTCACCACGTCGGCGACGACCTCTACGAATTTAGTGGCTAACTCGGCGAATCAGCGTTTTTGACCCGTATTTCAGTCGGTCGCTTCGGCTAACGAATCCTCCTCGAAGGCGTCGCTGTAGCGTTCGAGCGTCGCCTCGTAGCCCGTCATCGCGAGATCGTACGTCTCTCGGAGCGACTCGATTGGTGTCTCGGTCGCGTCGACTCGCAGGTCGTTGTACGGCGGCTCCCACTCGTGGGATTCCGTCGACTCGACGACCACGGCTGCACTCTGAATCATCAACTCTTCGCGTTTGTCGCCGCCTTCCTGATGGCCTGCAGCGAGCGCGTCGATCAGTCGCTCCGCCAGCGGTTCGCTCTCGGTGTCGGCGACTACGGCACCCGGGCCGGTCGACCGGTCCGTCGCCTCGTGAACCGCTTGGTCCTCGTACGTCGTCGCGACCGACTCGAGGACGTCCTCGCCGGTCAGCATGTTCCCGGCGACGGTCGCGTGGTCTCGCTCGAGGTGACCGAACCAGTCGACGCACTCCTCGCCGGAGAATGCAAACGAATCGTCGCGGTCGACGCCGTGAACTTGTCGCTGTGGCGCGCCGTCGTCCGTATTGAGCAGTGCTTCGATCGAATCGTCGACGGCGAGTCCCTCGTCGACGTACTCGATTCCCCGCTCGCCGAGTTCGACGTTGACGAGACTCTGTGTCGCGACGGCTCCGTGTTCGCTGACGAACGGACAGAGCGCGCCGACGCCGGGGAGTCGCGTCGTTACGGCGACGCCGAATCGGTGGTGGCTCTCCCCGTCGTCTGTCTCGTAGCGCTCGCGGACGCAGATGCTGAACGTCATCGCGTCACTATACTTCCGTTTCGGATAAATACGTGCTGGCGACACCCCTCGTTGGACGCGTGCGCTCGATAGACCACATACCAGACGCGTGTGCTCGACAGCCCTCTCGCTGAATACGTGTCCCTGATGCTCTCTCGAGGACAGTGGCTGTCGTCGTCCGCTGCGTGCGCACCGACCGTGGTCGGTGGGCGGGACCGTCTGACGTAAGAACTATACTGGCGGCGGCGGTGGGTTACGCCAATGGGATTTATGAGTAAAATTCTCGGCGGGGGCGACTCGCGGGCTGCCGAGGATTACGTCGAATTGGACCTCGACGACGTGTCGTCGGAATCGGCTGAGGCAGCCATGCAGGTACACATCGCAGAGGTCAGCGGACAGGCCGACGCGATCGATATCAAAGACGCCGTCTACGACGGTGACATCGTCATCGCCGATATCACGCGACTGCGGACGAAAGACGCCACCGTCGAACACATCGTCGACGAACTCCGCCAAGTCGCGCACGAAGTCGACGGCGATATCGTTCGAAAAGGCGACGATCAGATGATCATCACGCCGACCGGCGTCCGGATCAGCCGAGAAAAACTGGGCAAGCGATCCTAACGCGACCGTCTCAGCGCTCGGAGCGCGACTCTTCTCGTCCCGGAATACGACGTCTCCCGTCGTGGTGAACGATCGTTCCGTCTCTCACCGCCGCAGTGTGGCGATTTCTGTCACTATCCGTGATGGTGTACTCCCCGAAAAATAATGAAAATAATCCATTCCCTCTTCTAATGGGTGTACGGGTGTCTACTTCCAAACCCGAATGGACTGCTCAATTGTTCGAATATCCTGAACGAAACGGAAACATCGCCCGTGATAGGCGGTCACGGCGACCAAACGACAATACTTTTCCACCGGGGTGCGAAACTCCCACTATGGCTGACGATCTCAAGAAAGGACTGGAGGGAGTCCTTGTTGCAGAGTCCGGGCTCAGCTCGATCGATGGTGACGCCGGTCGGCTGATCTATCGAGGGTATTCGATCGAGGAACTCGCTCGCGGCGCGAGCTACGAGGAAGTCCTCTATCTCCTCTGGCACGGCGAACTCCCAGGCGCAGATGAACTCGAGTCGTTCACCGCCGCGATCAACGAAGAACGCGACGTTTCCGAGGATGTCCTCGAGACGATGGAACGTCTCGCGGCAGCCGACGAACAACCGATGGCCGCACTCCGGACTGCGGTCTCGATGTTCTCGGCGTCCGAACCCGAGACCGACGCCGATCCCGAAGATCTCGAGGCGACGCTTCGAAAGGGTCGTCGGATCACCGCAAAGATTCCGACGGCGCTCGCGGCCTTCGAGCGCTACCGACTCGACGAGGAGCCCGTCGACCCCCACCCAGAGTTGGGGCTCGCGGCGAATTTCCTCTACATGCTCACCGGCGAGGAGCCGAGTGACATCCACGCCGAAACGTTCGATCAGGCGCTCATCTTGCACGCAGACCACGGCCTGAACGCCTCGACGTTCACGTCGATGGTGATCGGTTCGACGATGGCCGACATCTACAGCGCCGTCACCGGCGGCGTGAGCGCTCTTTCCGGTCCACTCCACGGCGGAGCGAATCAGGACGTGATGGAGGTCCTCTTCGAAATCGACGAGAGCGACCTCGATCACCGCGAGTGGGTCGAGCAAGCCAACGAAGCGGGACGACGGATTCCCGGCTTCGGCCACCGCGTCTACAACGTCAAGGACCCGCGTGCGGAGATCCTGCAGGAACGAAGCAAGGAACTCGCCGACGAAGGCGACAGCAAGTGGTACGATTACACCACTACCATCGAACAGTACCTCTCTGAGGAGCAGGGACTCGCCGAGAAAGGAATCGCCCCGAACGTCGACTTCTACTCCGGCTCGGTCTACTACCAACTCGGCATTCCGATCGATATGTACACGCCGATCTTCGCGATGAGCCGCGTCGGCGGCTGGGTCGGTCACGTCCTCGAGTATCAAGAGGATAACCGGCTCATTCGCCCGCTTTCGCGATACACCGGACCGCAGGACCAGGAGTTCGTCTCGCTCGACGACCGATAACGGCACACCGTCGGTCAATTCGATTTTGGCACTCGATATCGGTAGATGACGCCATTCTCGATGAGAGGCCGAACGAGGCGGCCAATACTGTTCCTACGATCGGGACTCAGACGGTTATCGGCCGGATTAGTCATCGTCCGGGACTGCGTCCGGCTGGGCCTCCCGCTCGTGGAACGCTTGGAACCCCGTCAGCTCCTCGACAGTCGGACGGTCGGTCGCGAGGCTGACACCGACGAGGACGGCGATACCTAGCGGAACGGTAATCAGTGCTTCTGTAAAGTCATACGGCATTACGCCAGCGGCCAACAAGACGCCGTACGCGCCAAAGCCGATGATCATCGAGGCGAGCGCACCCTGTCGGTTGGCGCGCTTCCACCAGGTTCCGAGGAACATCGCCGGGAAGAGGCCGCTTGCGACGCCGCCAGCGATAAAGGTGATCATGGCTCCGATGATCGCTGGCGGGTCAAACGCGACGACCGCCGCAGTGAGCGCGCTGAGCCAGACTGTTAGCGCCCCGAGACGCATCTCTAGTTGCTCGGATAAATCCATTCCCAGCGATTGGGGGATATCGCGACTGAGTGCGGCACTCAGCGCAATGAGCAGCGCATCGGTCGAGGACATGACGGCAGCCAAGAGCGCAGCTGCTCCCAGACCCTGAACGACGGGCCCTGTGAACTCGGCCAGTACCGCGTAGTAGTAATAGTCCCCCGTCGCGAGGTCCGGTTCGATAGCCATGGCGGCGCCAACGACAAAGGTGATGTTCAACACGAAGATGGTCATGTAGATCAGGTTCATCCACATTAGCCCGCGTCTGGCGGTCCGATCACTGTCGCTGGCCATGATGCGCTGGCCCACATGGGGAAGGGCACCAGAGGCGCAGATCCACACGACGGCGAGGCCGAGAAGCAACAACCAGGGCGCCTCGGTGCCGGCGACCGCTGGGGAGTTGGCTGTCGCCTCGCTCATAACCGCACCCGGACTTCCGAACTCGAGAAGGATATACGGCACCGGAAGAACCGCCAGCACGGTAATCAGTATCCCCTGAATGAAATCTGTCCACGTTACCGCCCACATTCCTCCGAGCGAGACGTATAGCGCGAACACAATAGTAGCAGCGAGCACACCGACGCTGTAGCTCAACTCGGGGAAGATGAAGTCCATGGTGATCCCGGCTGCCGTCAGCTGCGGGATGAGGTAGGCCCAAGCCGCGATGACGAAGATCAGTGCCCCGAGTAGGCGAACGGTGTCGCTTTGGTAGCGTACCCTGAGATAGTCTGGAACGGTGTACACGCCACTTCGACGAATCGGTGCTGCGACGAACATCAGCGTCAACAATACCCCGGCGCCTACCGACGCTGCAAAGACAATCCCCGCCGCGATTCCCAACTCGTAACCTAATCCACCGAATCCGAAGAACGACCCCGCGGTAACCGCCACCGCGAGCATTGCGAACACCTGAATCGGAAGCGTAATCTCTCCACCAGCGATCCAGAAGTCCCCGGTCGACTCGCGGGACTTTCGATAGAAGAAGACACCGATCGCCAGCACCACTACGAAGTACAGCAAGATGACAGTGTAAGTTTCGATCGTGCTTTCGATCTCCGGAGTCACTTGCAGGAGCTCGATCATTGTCCGTTACCTTCGTCGGTCTCGCTCTTCGTCATGGCGTACTCGTAGATGAATCCGAACAGTACGGTGGAATAGGTCCAGAGGATAATTGCGTACGTGTATGCGAGTTGCGTACTCTCTACTAGCCAGTATGCAAGGAGCACGAATCCAACGAACGAAGCAATCGCCGCAGCCGAAATTCCGAGAAGCGGTCTGTATCCAGCGCTGGTCGTTGCGGTTATCTGTTCGTATCGAACGTGAGTCGACCCGTTCGGGTCAGACGCCGCCTCTTCTCCCGAAGCCATGTTAACGTCGAACATAATCTTTTATTTAAATCCTCGGCCAACATACTCTCAGTATTTACTAACTACGCATCATCTTCTCAATGTGATAGTCACCGATGCTCGATCCGATCCGGATTCGCTTTGCGACGCCGTTCTATCATATTTTGTGTCAAAAAGTGCCGTGGTACAAAATCACGAATGACGACCGGCAGACGAACGTCAGACATTGGCGTTTCCGCGGCTCCCTCTATCGATTTCACTTTCACCGTGGAGCCATGACCTTTATATGCACCGGGTACCCTTCTTCACCTGCACGTCACACGCCGTGCATTTCCTGTATTCCCTGTCGTGTTGCCTTTGGCAACACAATTCTGTCGGGGTCGGAACGGTGGGGCGACCGACCGGCCGATCCCCGACAGTCTTACACTACGTCCCGAGTAGTCAGGTGTATGCTCACACTCGCCGATATTCTCGAGGCACGCGAACGGGTCCGCGAAACGTCCAGACATACTCCGCTCGAGCACTCACACACGTATTCATCGATGACCGATGCCGACGTTCGACTGAAACTCGAGAACTTTCAGCGAACCGGCGCGTTCAAAATCCGCGGCGCGACGAACCGGATCGCGACGCTCTCGAGGGCAGAAAAGGACGCCGGCGTCGTCACCGCGAGTGCGGGGAATCACGCCCAGGGTGTCGCACTCGCGGCCACGCGCTCTGGCGTCGACTCGAAGATCGTCATGCCCGAACACGCTCCGATCTCGAAGGTGAAGGCGACGAAGAACTACGGCGCGGAGGTCGTCCTCTCCGGGCGCGACTACAACGAAGCCGCCGACCGCGCACACGAGATCGAACGCGAGGAAGACCGAACGTACGTCCACGCCTTCGACGACGAAGACATCATGGCCGGACAGGGTACCATCGGTCTCGAGATTCTCGAGGACTGTCCCGACGTGGAGACGGTCGTCGTCCCGATTGGTGGCGGCGGCCTCATCAGCGGCATCGCAACGGCGATCAAAGAACGCCGCCCCGAGACTCGCGTCATCGGGGTGCAAGCCGAGGGCGCCTCGAGCGCCGCGTCGTCACTCGAGAAGGGCGAGCGAATCTCCCTCGACGGCGTCGACACCATCGCAGACGGAATCGCAACGCGGCGCGTCGGCGAACACACGTTTCCGTACATACAGGAGTACGTCGACGAGGTCGTCACGGTCTCGGATTCGGAAATCGCCGTCACGCTCGTTTACCTCCTCGAGCGCTCGAAGACACTTGTCGAAGGTGCAGGGGCGGTTCCGCTGGCCGCAGTACTCTCCGAGTCCTTCGAGTACGACGCGGGCGAGACGATCGTGCCCGTCCTCTCGGGGGGCAACATCGACCTCAACCAGTTGACGAACGTCGTGGTCCGTGGCCTCGTCGAGACGGGTCGATATCTGAAGATCCGAACGGTGCTCAAAGACCGTCCCGGCGCGCTCGAGGACCTACTCGACATCTTCACCGCACATCGAGCGAATATCTATGCGATTCATCACGACCGTACGTCCCGCGAGGTCGAGATGAGCGATACGGAAGTCGAGATCGAACTCGAGATGCGCGGGCCAGATCACGTCGATGCGTTTCTCTCGGATCTGCGGGAAGCGGGGTACGACGTCGACATACTGGCGTGAACGTACAGCGGCGAGTTGTCGTCACTCTTCTCTGCCCGTGGCTATCTATTTCTCGAGTCTCCCCCGTCTCGTATCTCTCTCGTCTCGTGTCTCCCCCATTTCCCCGTCTCGAGTCGATTTCCGTTACGAGTCGACGGGAATCGTGAACACGAACGTCGTTTCCTCGCCGGGTGTCGACTCGGCCCAGATTTCGCCGCCGTGGCGTTCGACGATACGTCGACAGAGCGCGAGGCCAATGCCGGTCCCGGAGTGCTCCTCGTTCGTATACAGCCGCTGGAAGACCTCGAAAATACGATCCGTATCCGTCGAGTCGATTCCAACACCCTCGTCGCGAACGGCGAAGACCCAGTCCCTCCCGTCTCGCTCGACGGAGATATCGATTTGTGGCGGTTCGTCACCGCTGTACTCGATCGCGTTTTCCAACAGATTCTGAAAGAGTTGGCGCAACTGGCTATCGTCGCCGTTCACGCGCGGAAGCTCCTCGCTCGTGATCTCCGCATCGCTCTCCTCGATTCGCATCTGCAGGTCCTCGCGAACATTGTCGAGGACGGCGTTCAAATCGACCGGTTCGAACGCACCTCCTTGCGTGTCGACGCGCGAGTACGCGAGCAGTCCGTTGATCATCTCGCGCATCCGTTCGGCTCCGTCGACGGCGAACTCGAGGAACTCCTGGCCGTCCTCGTCGAAGCTATCGCCGTATCTGTCCTCGAGAAGTTGGAGATAACTCGTGATCATGCGAAGCGGTTCCTGTAAGTCGTGTGAGGCGGCGTACGCAAACTGCTCGAGTCGTTCGTTGGACGCTTCGAGCTTTGCGACCGTCTCCTCGAGTTTTCGCTGGGACTCTCTGCGTTCGGTGATATCGGTGAGCGTAACGACGGCGCGGCTCACGTTCCCGTCCTCGTCTCGAACCGGTTTTCCGTGCTCCATGATGATTCGGCGCTGCCCGTCGAACGTCTCGATTTCGAAGATGTTTGGCTCCGTAACTTCTTCACCCTGAACGACCTGATACATCGTCCAGTCTTTCGGGCCTACTGGCTCACCGGAATCGGCCCATACCGCGGAAAACTTCTCGTACTCCCCGACCGATTCCGAATCGAAAACGTCCCCACCCCAGATTTCCTGCGCCGTTTCGTTTGCTCTGCGCAGCGATCCGTCCCCGTTCGCGACCACGACACCCACGGGCAAGACGCGAAACAGCGTCTCGAGTTGCCGCGATTGCTTCTCGGCCTCGAGTTCTGCTCGCTTGCGCTCCGTGATGTCGGTGATCGCACCGGGGAACCTGACGGCGTCACCTGCCTCGTCGCATTCGACCTGACCACGAGCGACGACCCATCGAAGGTCGTCGTCTGCGTTCCAGACGCGATACTCAGACACAAATTCATCGCAGTGTTCGATGGTCTCATCGATTTGTTCAGCGACGCGGTCGCGGTCGTCCTCGTGGATCGACGACAAGAATCGATCGATCGGGACGCCTTCGCGAGCGGCTTCGGGATCGACGCCGAACGTGTTGGCAAACGAGACACCCGTGACGAACTGGTCTTCCGGAATGTGCCACTCCCAGGTCCCGACAGCACCGGCTTCGGTCGCGGCCTCGAGTTGTGTCTTGGCCTCTTCCAGATACTGCTCGCGGTTTTTCTGCTCAGTGATATCCTGTGCCATCGTCATTCCGGCAAAGACGTTGCCCTGTTCGTCGGTGATCGGCACCGCGTGAAGCACCCACTCCCGACCTGCGTACTCGAGTTCGATCCGTGCTTCCTCCCCGTCGAGTGTCGACTGAAGCGCTGGTTCGAGTTCGGCGACTGTCTCGTCCGGCCAAACGTCGTGGAACTGGTGGCCCTCGAGATCGTCGGGATCGACGGGAATTCGGTCGAATCCCTGCCCCGCCGCTAACGTGTACTCGAGTCCGTGATCGAACAACGTGACGAGACCGTTCGGAAAGTACTCCGCGAGCGTGCGATAGCGCCGTTCGGATTCCTCGAGCGCCTGTTCGCGTTCCTTCCGTTCGGTGATATCTTGGACAACTCCCACTGCGCGGATCGGTGTTCCGTCGTCGTCGAAGTCGAACTCCCCTTGTGCCGTGATCCACCGCTGTTCGCCGTCGACTCGGTGTATCCGACACTCGAACTCCCACGAACCGGTTTCGTAGGCGTCTTCGAAGCGCTGTCTCACGTCCGCACGGTCGTCGGGGTGAACGTGATCGAGGAAGATTTCCAATCCCCACTCTTCGACTGGGGACTCGTACCCGAAAACCCGATCGTGCTGGGGTGAGCGCACGGCGGACTCTTCGGTCTGCAAGTCGAGTTCCCACGTCCCCATCTCGCCGGCCTCGAGTGCGAGTTGTAATCGCTCTTCGCTGTCCCGTACTTCACCCATCATCCGCTCTCGCTCGGATTCTCGCTCCTTGCGCTCGGTAATATCTTGGAAGTATACCGACAGGCCGGTCGACGACGGGTAGGCGTTGATCTCGTACCAGGCGTCGAGGGGGTCAGGATACAAAACCTCGAACGAGGTAGCCTCCTGTGTTTCCATCGCCCGTTCGTACTCTTCTTGGATTTTCGAGGTAGCTGCCCACTCGAACGTCTCCCACACGTGCTCCCCAACCAACCCCGTATCATCGAAGTCGATCATTTCCTCGGCACGTTCGTTGACGTGTGTAAATCGAAAGTTTTCGTCGAGCGCGTAGAAGCCGTCGGTCACTCGGCCGTGAATCTCCTCGAGTTCGCTTTCCGCGTCACGTTGGTCGGTGATCTCTTCGAACGTGAAGACGGCACCGTCGAACGCATCGTCCTCGCTCCACTGTGGTGCTCCGTTGACCGACAGCCAGACGCGCCCTCCTGTTGGGCGTCGAATCCCCATAATTCGATTGGAGAGGGGCTCACCTTGCTCACGAACCCGATCGAACGGAAACGTACCCGTCTCGAGTGGGTTTCCGTCCTCGTCGGCAGGGTCCAAGCGGGAGTCGTCGTAGGAGAATTCAGTGAGTTCGTCGGAGGACCGACCGAGAATTTCCACCGCACGTTCGTTTGCAAACGCCAGTTCGCCGTCGGCGTCGACGGTTACAATCCCGTCTCCCACCGCGTTTATCAATGCACGACAACGCTCGTGGGTTCCGGAATCGTCTTCACAGAACGTCCGGTTGACCTCGCCGACTTGCTCGCTCATACGGGCAAACAAGCCATCGAGTTGTATAAGCGCCCCGGCGATTGTCCCTGAATACCGATACTCAGAGCGAATCCCAGCGATGGGAACCGTCGTCCGCTCGGTGAATTTATAGTAGCCGCTGTACGTCGGTGTCCACCTGATCGACAGACCGCTCGGTGGTCAGTGTATAATTCGTTTCAGTTGTCACGGTATTCCGCGTTCTTTTAAGCCAACTCGCCGAGAGGGGTACCGTATGAAACGCATCATCGAGACCGACGACGCACCCGCTGCGGTCGGCGCGTACAGCCAGGCAACCACCGACGGGTCACTCCTGTTCACCGCCGGACAGATTCCCCTGACGACAGACGGCGAACTCCTCGCGGACGAACCGATCGAAGCCCAGACCGAGCAGGCACTGGACAACCTCACGTCGGTGCTCGAGGCCGACGGCGCGACGGCCGAGGACGTCCTCAAGGTCACCGTCTTCCTCGACGATATCGACGATTTCGAGGCGATGAACGAGACCTACGCCGAGTACTTCGACGACGAACCACCGGCGCGTAGCGCACTCGAGGTCGCGGCCCTACCGAAGGGCGTCGGCGTCGAAATCGAAGCCGTCGCGACGCTCGAGTAGGCGCTCGAGCGTGTTCGCTCCAAACACTCCGACCGACCGCTCGCGTGTGATGTCGGCAATCTTGTGGGGTGCCGTCGGCTTCATGGCGTTTCTGACCCTCGTGCAAGGGTACGCCCTCGTCGTCGAGCCACTGGTGTCGATCACGCAGGGAGCGTTCGTCGCGATGTGCGTCGGTGTGGTCACTGCAGTCGGTGCGTACGCACTCGAGTATCGAATCCTCGCGTGGACGGCCGGCCGCGTGTCGGATGACCCCTAATCACACGGCGGCGACAGTAAAAGTAAGAGTTAAACGACGGACGCGGTTACGTTCACTTGAGCCAGGATGGCCGAACGGTAAGGCGCACGCCTGGAAAGCGTGTTCCCTTTGGGATTCAGGGTTCAAATCCCTGTCCTGGCGTTTTCGTGATTTCACTACCAACGAGCGGCGCATCGCGACGCGAGTTATTCGAAATTGCGAAACGCAACAAAGCGGGATTTGAATGAGAGAAGTCGCAGCCCCGGAACGGAGTGAGGCCGCAGGCCCGGAACGTCTTCGCGTCGTTCAAATCCCTGTCCTGGCGTCTTCTGTCGCGAACAAACTCGTGAGCAACGGCTACCCGACGACGGGATTTGGATTCGAGAAGTCATCGTTCACGGAGTGAACGAAATCGAGCACATCCGAGCGTAACGACGTCACTGTCGGCCGATATCCATCGTCCGGTCAGCGTCTGATCTCGATGGGCGAATCGGTCGTGATCCAGCGACAAGGGTCGTCCGGGTCGCGGATCTCGAGTTGGCCGTCCTCACACACCAGGAGTTCGTATCGATCCGTCATGGGAGTCTCGTCGACAGATCCGTCGTGATCGGGTATCGTAACACGGGACCTACCGACGCCGTTCGAGTCGGTACGAGGCCCATACCGGCCGAGTTGTGCGTGGTGCAACGGATCGACGCGAGTACCTGAGTGAGAAGCGACCAACGCTATACGCGTCGCGAGCGAAGACTCGGATATGTGCGGGCGCTACACGCTATTCGTCGAGCAAACTGAACTCGAGGACCGATTCGACGCGCGGTTTGTGGACTCGAGTGGCGGATTCAGTCCCCGCTACAACATGGCACCGGGCCAGCACCTGCCAGTGATCACGAACGACGCACCCGAGACGATTCGGCGACTCGAGTGGGGGCTGATTCCGTCCTGGGCCGACGACGACAGCGACGGGATCATCAACGCACGTGCGGAGACCGTCGCCGAAAAACCGAGTTTTCGAGATGCGTACGAACGCCGCCCGAGCGCTTCGGAGCAACGCGACGGCGAGCACGACACGCCGTCGGCGGGTCGGTGTCTGGTTCCCGCGGATGGGTTCTACGAGTGGGTCGAGACCGACGACGGAAAACAGCCCTACAGAGTCTGTTACGAGGACAATCGGGTGTTCGCGCTGGCAGGTCTCTGGACGCGCTGGGAACCGGACGACGAGACGACACAAGCCGGTCTCGACAGCTTCGGTGGCGGTGTCGAAACCGAGGTAGACGACGACGGTCCACTCGAGACCTTTACTATCATCACAACGGAGCCGAACGCGGTCGTCGAGGACGTGCACCATCGAATGGCCGTTATTCTCGAGCCAACGGCCGAACGGGAGTGGCTGACGGCCGACGATCCGTCGGATTTGCTCGAGCCGATTTCCGCAACCGACATGCGCGCGTATCCCGTCTCCACGGCGGTCAACAACCCGACAGTCGACGATCGTTCCTTAGTCGAACCGCTCGAGTCCTGACGTCGGGGGGCGTCTCCGTGTCGTGCTGTTCGTTCCGGTGTGACCGCAATCTAACTTGTATTTAAATATACGGGATGGTCCCGTTTCGTCACGGGTTTTGTGAACTGGTTTCACTGAGCACGTGATGACGGCGGTCGGCGTCCATTACGGGGGTTCTCCGGCAGTACCGGCCTTTGAATGGTATCGTGTAGCAGTATCGAATAGCGAAGAACATATATAGAAGGGCAATCAATGAATCAGCTGACTATGAGCCAGCGAATGCAGCAGGGACAGCCGATGATCGTGATGAGCGAAGACTCCCAGCGCGTCAAGGACAAAGACGCGCAGGATTACAACATCAGCGCGGCCCGTGCAGTCGCCGAGGCCGTCCGCTCGACACTCGGCCCGAAAGGGATGGACAAGATGCTCGTCGACTCGATGGGATCGGTAACGATCACCAACGACGGCGTCACCATCCTCCAGGAGATGGACATCGACAATCCGACGGCCGAGATGATCATCGAAGTCGCCGAAACGCAAGAAGACGAAGCCGGTGACGGGACCACGACGGCCGTCGCAATCGCCGGAGAGCTCCTCAAGAACGCGGAGGACCTCCTCGAGCAGGACATTCACCCGACGGCGATCATCAAAGGCTTCCACATGGCCGCAGAGCAGGCTCGCGAGGAAGTAGACGATATCGCAACCGACATCGACACGACGGATGAGGAACTCATCCGGAAGACCGCCGAAACGTCGATGACCGGCAAGGGCACCGAGGTCAACAAGGAACACCTCGCCCAACTCATCGTCGACGCTGTCAGTCAGGTCACCGTCGAAACCGAGGATGGCGACAACGTCGTCGACCTCGAGTTCCTCAACATCGAGACCCAGACCGGCCGCGCAACCGGCGAATCCGACCTCCTCGAGGGCGGCATCGTCGACAAGGACCCCGTCCACGACAACATGCCGACCGAGGCGACGGACGCCGACATCCTGTTGCTCAACCAGTCCATCGAGGTCGAAGAGGCTGACGTCGATACGGAAGTCTCCGTCACCGACCCCGACCAACTCCAGCAGTTCCTCGACCGCGAGGAGAAACAGCTCAAAGAGAAGGTTCAGCAGATCGTCGACCTCGACGCCGACATCGTCTTCTGTCAGAAGGGGATCGACGACCTCGCACAGCACTACCTCGCGAAGGAAGGCATCCTCGCCATCCGCCGCGCGAAGAAGAGCGACCTCGAGTTCCTCTCGGAAGTCGTCGGTGCGAGCATCGTCTCCGACCTCACGAGCGCGAGCGAGGACGACCTCGGCTACGGCGACGTTACTCGTGACGACGAGGACGAACTGTTCTACGTCGAAGGCGAGGACGCCCACGGCGTGACACTCCTCCTCCGTGGCTCGACCGACCACGTCGTCGACGAACTCGAGCGCGGCGTCACCGACGCCCTCGACGTCGTCGCACAGACGGTCTCCGACGGCCGCGTGCTCGCAGGCGGCGGTGCAACCGAAGTCGAACTGGCGTCCCGACTGCGTGACTTCGCCGACTCCGTCTCCGGTCGTGAGCAACTCGCCGTCGAGGCCTTCGCGGACTCGCTCGAACTCGTCCCCCGCGTGCTCGCCGAGAACGCCGGCCTCGACTCCATCGACACGCTCGTCGACCTGCGTGCAGCACACGACGACGGCGACGTGCAGGCCGGATTGAACGTCTTCTCGAGCGATATCGAGGATACGTACGAAGCAGGCGTCGTCGAGCCGGCACACGCCAAAGAGCAGGCCGTTACCTCCGCGTCCGAAGCGGCCAACCTCGTGCTCAAAATCGACGACATCATCTCCGCCGGCGACCTCTCCACCGACAAGGGTGGCGACGAAGAAGGCGCACCCGGCGGCGGCATGGGCGGCATGGGCGGCGGCATGGGCGGCATGATGTAGGAGCGATTCGGAGCGACCGCGATGAACGAGAATCGCTGAGAGCGAGCGGGGAGCGCAGTGACCCGCGAGCAAAATTCAGTGCAAAAGCTTCTTTCTTCCGTTAGGGGACGCGGAACGTTCTCAGTTTACGGCTGCGCCGTTCGCTTGGTCGTAGCGGCTCGTAGCGCCGCGCATTCCACATCAGTCGTCGGTCCAGGCCGAAGCGCTCGGCGAACAGCACTGATTGAGGTTTGCCGAACGCTCACTCGCCGATAACAGCATAGCGATTACGACCGCTCGAGCAACCGTTCACTGACTCGAGTCCTCCCGAATCTGCTTGCTGTCACACCGTACTTGCGTTGCAAGCCGGTGGTTGTTTGTACTCGCTCGCGTACGCCGCCTATGGCGTATCAAACTACCATCGGCTGGTCGTTGTTTTCATCGGGTATCGTCACGCTGGTCCTGATCGTTCTTCCCGGTGATTCGCTGTGGTGGGGACTCATGCTTCTCGCACTCGGCCTCCTAATCTTGTATCTCCGGTAGCGTCGAGTTCTCTCGTAACTATTCGAACGCTCGCGATTGACCGACGTGTCGTATCGAGAACGGACTCGAGGCCGAAGTTTTCGAGTAGCAGTCGCTCCGTGGTCGGAACGTACGGTAAAACCGCCCTTCGATCGGTTGCCGGTCGATTAGGTATCGGTAACGTCGAGTTCGAACTGCTCGTTTTCGCTGACGGCGTTGAGGACGACGCTTGTGTTCGATGCTTTGATATCCGGGTCGGTGAGCAACGCCTTGATCTGATCGTTCATCCCGTCGGTGTCTTTGAACTTGCCGATGGCGATCACGTCGTAGTCGCCGGTCACTTCGTAGACACTGGTCATCTGGCGGTGATCGCGAAGCGTTTCGGTGATGTCTGGAAGCGCGTTCCCTTCGACTTGAAGCTGGATAACGGCGGTGACGTCATATCCGACCGCATCGTAATCGACACGCGGTGTATAGCCCTCGATTACGCCATCCTCCTCGAGATCCGAGAGATGATTCGAAACCGTGGTGACAGAAACGTCGAGCTCTTCGGCGAGGCTACGGAGGCTCGCGCGACCGTCACCCAAGAGTGCATTCACTAGTTTTGCATCGAGATTTTCGTACGTCATCACATCTACCCTCTCACTCGACCCTTTAGAACTTTACGAATATACAATTCCAGAGGGGAGAGAGAAGATTTGCTTGGAGCAGTAGGGTTTTAGTAGCAGAGTTACTTGGGTAGGACGACGAGAAGATGACAAGCGGAAACATCACTGAGGCCGAACAGGCCGTACTCGACGAAATTGAGGAGAACGATATCGACTTCCTGCGACTGCAATTTACCGATATTCTTGGCACTGTAAAAAACGTCTCAGTGCCAGCCCGACAGGCCGAAAAAGCGTTCGCCGAGGGAATTTACTTCGACGGATCGTCGATCGAAGGCTTCGTTCGCATTCAGGAATCGGACATGCGATTAGTTCCGGATCCGAACACCTTTGCTATCCTTCCATGGCGAAACCGCGAGGATGGTGCATCCGCTCGAATGATCTGTGACGTCTACAACACGACCTCGGGCGAGCCATTCGAGGGCGACCCGCGTCGCGTGCTCAGGAACGCACTCGACCGTGCTCACGAGATGGGCTACAAAGTCAACGCCGCCCCAGAGCCCGAATTCTTCCTCTTCGAGGAAGACGAAGAGGGCCGTGCGACGACGACGACCAACGACGCAGGCGGGTACTTCGACCTCGCACCGAAAGACCTCGCGAGCGACGTCCGACGTGACATCATCTACGGCCTCGAGAACATGGGCTTCGAAGTGGAAGCGAGCCACCACGAAGTCGCCGAAGGTCAACACGAGATCAACTTCGAGTACGACGACGCGCTCACCACAGCCGACAACGTCGCCACCTTCCGCACCGTCGTTCGGGCCATCGCCGCCCAACACGACTACCACGCGACGTTCATGCCAAAGCCGATTCCGGAGATTAACGGCTCGGGTATGCACACGCACATCTCGCTGTTCACCGAAGACGGCGAGAACGCGTTCCACGAGGAGGACGACGAGTTCAACCTCAGCGAGGAAGCCCGCGCCTTTACCGCCGGTATCCTCGAGCACGCACCGGCGATTACGGCGGTCGCGAACCCGACGGTCAACAGCTACAAGCGACTCGTCCCCGGCTACGAGGCGCCCGTCTACGTCGCCTGGTCCGACCGCAACCGTTCGTCGCTGATCCGCAAACCGGCTGCTCGCGTCCCTGCAGCCTCCCGCGTCGAACTTCGCTCGCCCGACCCCTCGTGTAATCCCTACCTCGCCATCGCCGTCATGATCCACGCGGGTCTCGACGGCATCGAACAGGACCTCGAGTGTCCGGATCCGGTTCGAGAGAACATCTACGAGTTCGACGAGGAAAAACGCGAAGAGTACGGCATCGACACGCTGCCGGCGAACCTCGGCGAGGCAGTCGACGCCTTGGAGGAAGACGACGCGATGTTCGACGCACTCGGCGAGCACATCGGCGAGAAGTTCGTCGAAGCCAAGCGCCAGGAGTTCGAAGAGTACCTCATCGACGTCTCCGAGTGGGAACTCGATCGCTACCTCGAGACGTTCTGAGTTCCGATACTGTCGCTCTCGACGATTCTCGACTGGGTGGGTTTTCTTGCTGATTGGGCTTTCAATCGGTTCTTGGCTCCTTGGTCACCGATTGTACGCCAGTCTCGAATACCGACTGATTGGACACGATATCGCGTTTCTGTGTGGCTCCCTCTTGGAGTGAATACGTACCGCCGAGGGACCCGAGTGACCGACGAGTCGGGGGTAGCAACGTATCGAGTCGCCGAGAATGCCGACGAGCGCCCAGCAACGGTGTCCTCGCGTCGATTCCGCCGGAGCAGAGACTGAAACGGACCGATCGACGAACGGTCGGGCCGTGGCGCTGCTTACACGTTCCGGGCGAGCGTCGAAGTGTCTCGGTCTGGAACTGACGGTCGTCACACTCGCCGCGACTGTCAGCTATGAGTTTCATCGGATACCACGCCTCCCACGAACAGTTTTCACCCTCGACGCTGCTCGAGTACGTCGAACAGGCCGACGAACACGGCTTCGAGGCTGCACTCGCCTCGGATCACTTCCACCCCTGGAGCGAACGACAGGGTGAGTCCGGCTTCGTCTGGTCCTGGCTCGGATCGGCACTCGAGCGGACGTCGATGACATTCGGGACCGTCAACGCGCCGGGGTACCGGTATCACCCGGCAATCATCGCACAAGCAGCGGCGACGCTTCGGGAAACGTATCCCGAGCGATTTTGGCTCGCCGTGGGTAGCGGCCAGTTGCTCAACGAGGGGATCACGGGCACCAACTGGCCGATCAAGGACGACCGCAATGCCCGTCTCGAGGAATCCGCACGGATCATGCGGCGGCTCTGGGATGGCGAGGAACTGACCCACGACGGTCAGATTACGGTCGAACGGGCAAAACTGTACTCGCGCCCGGAGACGCCGCCGCCGGTAATCGGTGCGGCCCTCTCCGAAGAGACTGCTCGCTGGCTCGGAACGTGTGAGTGGGTCGACGGCCTGATTACCATCGCGACGCCGGATCACGAGGGCGTCGAAAACCGCGTCGAAGCCTTCCGCGAGCACGCGCCCGACAAATCGGTCTTTCTCAAGGTGCAACTGTCCTACGACACGGACGACGACGCGGCACTCGAGGGCGCGTACGATCAGTGGCGGACGAACTGCGTTCCGGGGCCCGTCACGCAGGAGCTTCGAACACCGGAGGAGTACGACGAACTCGGCGAGTCGATCACTCGCGAGGAGGTCGAAGCGAACGTTCGCGTCTCGAGCGATCTCGAGGACCACATCGAGTGGCTCGAGCGCGACCGCGCGCTCAATGTCGACGGAATCTACCTGCACAACGTCGCTCGCTCGCAATCGCGCTTCATCGCGGACTTCGGAGAAGAAGTACTTCCCAAACTCACGTAACTCGAGAGATCGTTGCGTGTACTCGCCTGTGTTCGGAACGCGTCGGTAACGTACTCACTCGCCTTTTCGAGCACGAACTCACTGTAGCTGGTCGTCGTAATGGCCTGTATCGCGGCCTCGGTCGAACGCCTTACAGTTCCGCTTCTTCCTCGTCGGGTGCCTCGAGCACGATATCGAAGCGGTCGCGGAGGCGTTTCTTGTCGAATTTCCCGGTCGAGGTCTTCGGAATTTCGTCGATGAACTCGTAGGCGTCCGGCAGCCACCAGTCCGGGAACGTCTCCCCGAGGTGGTCCGCGAGGTCGTCCGCCGCGAGATCCGCATCAGCCGTCGGAACGACGATCGCGAGGGGCCGTTCCTGCCAACGTTCGTGTTCGACGCCGACGACCGTCGCCTCGGCGACATCCTCGTGGGCGATGAGGTCGTTCTCGAGTTGGACCGACGAGATCCACTCGCCGCCCGATTTGATCACGTCCTTGTCGCGGTCGACGACGTCGACGTAGCCCAGTTCGTCGCGTACGGCGATATCACCGGTTCTGAGGTACCCGTCGTCGGTGAACGCCTGCTCGTTCTCCTCCGGACGGTTGTGGTAGTGGTCTGTCACCCAGGGGCTGCGAACCTCGAGTTCGCCCATCGTCTCGCCGTCTCGGGGGACTTCCTCGCCGTCGTCGTCGATGACACGGACCTGCATTCCCGGCACGGGGAAGCCGGCCATCGTCCGGTACTCGTACTGTTCTTCGGGTGAGAGCGCTTCGACTTCCGTTCGGAGCGTGCTGAGCGTGCCGAGTGGCGACGTTTCGGTCATTCCCCAGCCCTGGATAATCGGCGCGTCGTACTCCTCGTCGTACTTGCGGATGAGCGACTCCGGCGGCGCGGAGCCCCCGACCGTCAGGCGGTCGATGTTGGAGATGTCGACTTCCGGGTTCTCATCGAGGTAGTTCGCCATCTCGAGCCAGATGGTCGGGACGGCCGCCGAGACGGTGACATCCTCGTCGGCGATCAGGTGCGCGAGCGACTCGGGGTCAGTGTGAACGGACGGGAAGACCTGTTTTGCGCCGGCGAACGTCGCGGCGTAGGGGATTCCCCAGCCGTTTGCGTGGAACATCGGCACGACCGGCAAGGCGACGTCGCCCTCGCTCACTTGGTTGGCGTCGACGTGCCCACACATGATGCTGTGGAGGTACATCGCCCGGTGGGTGTAGGGGACGCCCTTTGGGAGCCCCGTCGTCCCCGAGGTGTGACACATGCCGTACTCTCGGTCCTCGTCGATGTCGGGCCACTCGTACTCGGTCGGGTGGCCGGCGAGCAGCGACTCGTAGGCGACCACCGGTTCGAGGTCGGTTTCGGGAAGTTCGTCCTCGCTACACAGGACGACGTACTGTTCGACCGTCTCGAGTTCGTCCGCGTTCGCCTCCACCTTCTCGACGAGCGCCGGATCGACGAAGATCACCTCGTCCTCGGCGTCTTCGACCGTGTGGACGAAGTGGTGGTCTGGCAGTCGCATGTTGCACATGTGAATCGACCGCGCCGAGCACGCCGGGCCGAAGTAGAGTTCGAAGTGTCGGTAGTGGTTCGTCGCGACTACGCCGACGCGAGCGCCGTCCTCGAGTCCCAACTCGTCGAGTCCGTGAGCGAGTTGGCAGATTCGCTCGTACGCGTCGCTGTAGGTGTAGCGGTGCGTGCTCCCATCTGGCAGTTTCGTCACGAGTTCTCGCTCCGGAAAGAGGTCGACCGCTCGCTCGATAATCTTGTCAAGTGTTAACTGAACACCCATCATGGCTGTGGCAAACATTGGCGGACAGGGATTTGAACGTTTGGACCGACGAACCCAGGTGAGAACGAACTCGAGTGGATATCTCTCCTGAAATACGCTGTATCTGACCGTCAGACGGTGATCGCTGTTTCGAGTGTCACGTCGGGTACGGACGCCTTAGCGACCTCGAAACCCACCCGACCGACCGGTACTCGGAGAGTGCGGGTATTCGTCGCAGCTCTCGTATGGGTGTTGCTGTTGCATTCACGCGTTGCGGACGCGAATCGTCCGACGGATCAACTGCCAGGGCGTATGAAAGCGAGTTGTGAGTAGTCCGACGGTCGTTCGTCTCGGAGTGTCTACAATACCGAACCTATAAACTAAAGTAAACTTGAAAGCAATTCTGAACATGATGAACAGAAGAACCGTCCTCGCCGGTGCTGGAACGGTCGGCCTCGTAGGCCTTTCCGGCTGTTTAGGTGTGATTGGACTCGACGAACACGCCTCCTCGCCTGCTGGTGTCGAGGAAGCTGTCCGCGATGACACG
The DNA here is from genome assembly GCF_900108095.1 of Natronorubrum sediminis. NCBI lineage: Archaea > Methanobacteriati > Methanobacteriota > Halobacteria > Halobacteriales > Natrialbaceae > Natronorubrum > Natronorubrum sediminis. Next base: position 1,018,531 of record NZ_FNWL01000002.1, on the reverse strand, counting down.
GGATACGAGTACAGTGACGTCGAGGAAATCGGAATCGACGAGGGCGTCGATCTCCTGTTGTACGAGGAGAGCGTCACCGTGTTGAACCACCTTACCGAACACGAGAAGACAGTCGACATGGGGCCAGCAGGCCGCCAGCAGGGTGCCGTGTTCTTGCTGTTGACAACGCCGCAGGTGAGCGTCGCTGGTCAGGAATTCAACCCCGTTGAAGAGATGGATACCGAAGAACTGGTCGAACTCGTCGAAGACAACTACGACGACATCAGCAACATCACTCACGAAGAAGACGACGACATCTCCTTGCTCGAGCAAGACACGACTCAATCTCGATTCAGTGCAGAAGCGACGTTCGACGGTACCGACGTCGACGTCTATCTACACGTCACTGAGGCCGTCGAGAGCAACGACGATCTGTTGATTGCAATCGGCGTCTACCCCGAGTACGTGCAAGCGGAGGAAGAAGCAAACGTCCGCTCGCTGATCGACGGTGTCATCGAAGACGTCGACGAGATGGATGGTGATGGTGGCAACGGTGATAGTGACGATGATGATGCTGGATCGGACGACGACTCAGATGGCGACGACCAGGAAGACGACGAAGACGCTGACGCCATCGATATCTAACGCGCAGAAAATTCCACCCCGTGTATCGAGGTGTCCGTCCGGTCAGTCGTCGCCCTCGAGTCGAACCAGTTCATCGACGTCGGGGATCTCGGCCGCAGCGTCGGTGATCTGTTGCATTCGATCGGTGTGCTTGTCGACGGCGTAGGCGGCCAGTTCGCCGTCTTGCAGGCCGACGCGCTCTTCGTCCTCGTCGGGCTGGTATCGGTTGTCCTCGGTGATTCCCTGGACGAGCGGCAAGAGTTCGTTGACGGTGTTCTCGATCAACTCGGGTTCGACACCCTCCTCTTTGATGAGCGTCTTCAGCTGGTTCATGCCGAAGCCGACGTGTCGGCCCTCGTCGCTTCTGATCTTCGTAAAGCCCTCGACGAGCCCCGGCAAGTGCGGTAACTCCTCGAACTCGCCGCCGTAGGAGGTCTGCATGCCGTAGTAGCCCGTCTGGGCAAGGATGCCCTCCACCGTCAGGTGGTAGTGACAGTACGCCTTCGCGCGGTTTTCGGGAGTGTCGTCCTCGAGCAGGCGATACTGGGCCTTCTTGTTCCGATCGAAGAGTTCGACGTAGGGCTCGTTGAACCACTTGTCGTCTCGCGGGTTTGAGCGCTCCCAGCCGAGTTCGTCCTCGACCGCCCAGACGACTTCGCGCCAGTAGCGATCGAAGAAGTCGGCGTGTTTGGCCTCCTCGTAAAGTTGGGTCGTCAAGAACAGTTGGTCGTCGATATCCTCGAGTACCGTCGCCAGCGGCGCGAGGTCCTCGGTGACGGCGTCCTCGCCCGCGCCGAACTTCGCGATGCCATTGAGCGTCCGATCCCACGACTGTTCGTCGTAGTTCTCCGCTCCCTCGATGTACTCGAGGAGGTGCTCGACGTCTCGCTCGAGGTCGATTTCGCCGGGATCCCAGTGGCGTTCGACTGCGTTTCGATAGTAGCGATTGGACCGGGACTCCCGGTTCATCATCTCGGTCGGTGTGTACGATGTTGTCATAGTACAACATCCCTGCCCTATCCCTTAACTGTGATTACACGATCAACTGATAGGAACCGTGGCGCCGTTGTCGAGTACGGAAATCAGTCGACGTGCCGGTGTTCTTCGTGGTTGTTCCCGTGATTCGACTTCCGTGTGTATTCGTCCGAGTGCAAGAGCGTCTCCTGTTCAATTTCCACTGTGCTCAATCGTCACCGTGTTCTCCCGACGTATCGACTCGTTCGTGGACGTCGAGCGTCGTCATCGTCCGGTAGACCGCCGCTCGGTCGCTATTCCGCAGCCGATAGCGATAGTAGCAGTACGCGAGGATGAACCAGCCGATCAAGACGATGCCGACGACGGGTTGCTGGAAGAGCGTGACGAGCCAGAACGCGCCCGTAACGACCCCGCCGCCGACGACGGCGAACAGGAGTCCGCGGTATCGGCGGAGTCTGAACGGGGCGTTCGCGTAGTGCTCGGGGAATTCTCGAGGAAGGTTCCAGAGGCCGATCGCACAGAAGAAGTACGCCGTGAGACTGGCGAGACCGATGAACGTCGATAGGCCGACGATTTCGCCGGCGAGGGGCACGAGCACGAACGGCGGGAGACCGAGGACCAAAATCGCGTAGTGGGGCGTCTCGAAGCGCGGGTGGATCGTCGCGAGGAACTCGGGGAAGATGCCGTCGCGACTCGCTCGCATGAGCGTTCTCGAGAAGACGAGCAGCGTCGTGTTCACCGTGGTCACGACCGCGAAGAGTGCGCCAGTGGCGACGACGTACTCGCCCCACCAGGGGAGGAACGTCGCGGCGGCGAGCGCGAGGTCGGCTTCGCTGCCGAGATTCGTGTAGGGGACGACGCCGACGAGAACCGCGATGAGCGACACGTAGAACAGCGCGACGATCCCGATTCCGAATCCGAGGACGAGGGGAATCGTCCGGCCGGGGTCTTCGATCTCCTCACCGAGTTCGATGAGCAAGCCAAAGCCCAGAAACGGGTAGAACAGGGCGACGACGGCGAGCGCGAACGCGCCGTAATCGGGGAAAAATGGCGTGTAATTGGCCGTCTCGACGGACCCCAGCCCCGGGACGATGAAGACGAGCAGGGTGACGACGAGTCCGAGGAAAAATAGGATCTGTACCTGTGCGACCATCCTGAGTCCGATCAGGTTGATCACGAGTACGAACCCGAGCAAGACGTAGATGAGCAACAACGACGGCACGTCGAAGAAGATGCGCGTGTACTCGGCGAACCCCGTCGCCGTGATCAGAAGCGACGCCCACGCCACGAGCGGGATCGTAAACGGAACCAGAAACCCCCAGTAGGGCGCTGTCAGCCGCGAAATATAGACGTACAGACCCCCAGCGACAGGCATCGCTGAGCCGAGCAACGCGTTGTACAACACGACGAAACTCGCCGGAATCGCCGCCAGCACGATGGCCAACACGAGCGAGGGTCCCGACGTCCCGGCCAGTGGACCCGGTAACACGAAGATCGGCACGGCGATCGCGTTTCCGACGAGCAACGCGAGCACGCCCACCAGCCCGATGCTCGAGGAGAGCGTCGTCGACCCGCTGTCAGTGGTGTCGCTCATGCTCGAGGCGGCGTTTTGCCAGCCGACGGCGTATCTTGTAGTCTCTGAGCCGACGCCCGAGTGCGAAACCGAGTATTCCTCCCACGAGCGGGGCGAACAAGAGAAGGATCTCGGCGAGTGCCAAGGGGAGCACGATGCCGATGCCGAGTCCGACGACGAGGCCACCTTCGGGGTACTGTGCAGCGGCGACTTCGCGCTCGATTTCGTCCATCTCGGCGGGGATGTCACGGTATCGGCCAATTGCCATGCCATGACTCACCATGATATGGGCCAAATACCTTTCGGACGATTTGACATGAGTTCTCCCCACGTCCGACTCGAGTCCGCGTTCGGACTCGAAAACGAGGGTTTCCTCGACCGAAACGGTCGTTCGAAGATAGGTGGTTGGGCCGTACGCAGATAGACGACTGCCCGGTTCGCAGATAGACGACTGCCCGGTTCGCAGATAGATGACTGCCCCGTTCGCCGATTACGATCGCTGGGGTGCCGAGCCGATCTCGAAGAGTTCCTCGTAGAGGCTCTCGGCCAACGCGTCGATGTTTTCTTCCGCTTCGCTCGCGGCCATCGAGTCGCCGACGCCCTGCCACTCGACGAAAAATTGCGCGACCGGAACCAGTGCGATTCCGCCGACGGTAACCTCGCCGTCGGGCGTCTCGATCGTCCACTCCGTCCGCATCCCCGCCGACGTGCGCGTCACGTCGGTAATCTCGCCGCCAGCGGCGACCCAGCGCTCGACGAGTTCGTCCGTAATTCGACGCAGTTTCCGCTCGCCGAGGAGGTGAACGACGACGCCCGCACTCGCGAGCAACGCGAAGGCTGCGAGGGCAACCATCACGCCACCAGCGGGGATGTTCACGGATGCAGCCACTCCCGCGGTCACTACCACGAGTCCGAGAATTCGCGCATCGATCGCGCTGGGAACCGTCCCGTCCCAGCGAGCCTGTCCCGACTGCGTCGGCTCACGTGCCGACTGCTCGAGTTCCATCGTATGCGTGGATGCACACGAATCAGGGGTAGTCGTTTCCCTGTCCCAGTGTCGGCTTTATCCGTGGGACTCGGGCGTTACTCGTCCTCGAGTAACTCCTCGTCTCCGTGCACCTCTCGGAGGCGCTCGAGTTCGGTTCGCTGTTCCTCGAGTCGCGGAGTGGGTGTCTCGTAGGTGTACTCGAATAGCTCTCGAGGATCCGCGTGGGCCCCTTCGGCCTGCTCGAGGAGATCCTCGAGCGTCGTGTCGATCTCCTCGTCGATCGATTCGATCCGATCGTCGGTGAGCAGGTCTCGATTGCGCAGGTAGGCTTCGAACCGGTCGATTGGATCGCGCTCGCGCCACTGTTCGACCTCGTCGTCGTCGCGATAGGCCGACGGGTCGTCGGCGGTCGTGTGCGCGCCGTATCGATACTGGATCGCTTCGATCAGCGTCGGGCGTAACTGCCCGTCGCCGGGTTCGAGCGCCTTTTCTCGGGCGGCTGCCGTGACGACGTAGCTCGCGAGAGGGTCCATGCCGTCGACCTGGACGCCCGCGAAACCGTAGGCGTCGGCCTTCTGGGCCAGCGTTGCGCTGGCTGTTTGTGCCCCTCGCGGGACCGAAATCGCCCACTGGTTGTTGTTACAGAAGAAGACGGTCGGCGTATCGAAGACGCCCGCGAAGTTCATCGCCTCGTGGAAGTCGCCTTCCGACGTAGAGCCGTCTCCGAAGTGGACGACGCTCACGCGCTCGTCGTCGTTTCGCTTCGCCGCCCACGACCAGCCGACGGCGTGTGGGAGGTGCCCGCCGATGGAGATATTGAGCGGGAAGACGTCCAGTTCGGCGAGCGCCGTGTTGCCGTCCTCGTGCCCCATCCAGTAGAGCAGGTACTCCCAGGGGAGCTCTCGAGCGATAACTGCGCCGTGTTCTCGGTACTGGTAGGACAGCAGATCGTCGTCCGCGAGCGCGTACGTCGAGCCGATCTGGGAGCCTTCCTGGCCGGCGAGCGAGGCGTACGTCCCCAATCGTCCCTGTCGCTGCAGGCTGATCATTCGCTCGTCGAATCGACGGGAGAATCGCATATCCCGGTACATCCAGAGCAACGTTTCGACGTCGAGATCCGGCTCGAGGTCGGGCGAGACGACCTCGCCGTCGCTGTCGAGCACCCGAATTGGGTCGTCCGGGGCTCGCTCGAAGAGCCCGCTCTCGAGGACGTCCTGTGACATACCTCGACCGTGGTGGTCGGAGACCATAACGGTACCCGTCGATTCGTCCGCGTCTCGGCTGGGTTTTAGGGAGGTCTCGAAGGCCCCTCGAGTGTGGATCGAACGCGCCTTTGTGCCGAATCGAGGTGACAGAATCACCGACGGGTGGTTACGCCACCGTATCGCAGTAGACGAATCGCTCGAGCACGAGTACGACCTCGTCGTCGCTTCGGCCGTCGTTTGCTTTCGTCCGTGTGGACCGTTTCACTCGATTCTTGCCGGGATTTCCGTCGCCTTTCGAACGGCCACGCCCCGGTTCAGCGTCCTCGTGCTTGCCACGGTCGATATCGACGCTCTCTCCGTCGGTTTCCTCAGCCTCGAGGCCGTTGTCTTCGGCCTCGAGCGAGGCGACGGTCGTCGCCTCGTCGGGTTCCTGGTCGACCGTGATTGGGACCGATGCAGAACGCGACTCCGTTCCGTCCTCGAATGGCACGTCGACGCGGCAGGTGAGCGACTCGTTCTCGCCGGACTCGAGGCGAATCACGCGGTGATTCGGGAGCTGGTCCCGAGGAACGCTTCCGCTGACCGACCCATTTTGCAGGGGTTCGGGCATCCGTGGAACGCGAACCGTTCGTTCGTCGACGACAGAGTCGTCCTCGTCGTAGGGTGTCAGTAACACCGTCACCGTCCGCGGGTGAGCGGTGTTGTTGAACACCTCGAGTTCGATCGGATTTGGATTCATCGTGCGTCACCCCAGTAGGAGATGCTACAGCCAGTCCAGCGCATCAAGAACGCGTCGCGGTCGCCGATTCCACAGCCACACTCGCTAGTCGATGCGGTCGGATCGGCGAGCGGACTGACCGCCGTCGTCGGAACGAACCCGCCCGAGGCGGTCGTCGCGCCGCCGACGTTGTGCACGTCGTAGCCGTCGTTCCCGTGTGTGGCCCCCGCCTCGCCGTTCGTCATCTGGAGCGTGTGACCCAGTTCGTGAAGCACCGTGTGCATGCCGTTTGCGCCGGCATTCGGTGCGGAGACGATCTCGCTGTACGTCTCGCCGGCGTCCGCCGCCGCCCGACCGGTGTACGCGACGGCCATATTACCGCCGCGGTAAGCCCGGCCGCCGCTCAGCAGTCGATTTCCAGCGGTGCTCAGCGCCGCCGTGAGCAACACGTTCGAATCGGCCGCGAGCGGCGACTCGAGTTGACACGCGTAGTCTCGCCACCACTGGAGCACCGACGGGTAACACGTCGTTGTCGAGCCACACGGGTTTTGCACGCACACTGCATCCGAACCGCGGATAATCTCGGCCGGCGCGGGGATCACTTCGTTGGTCGAGAGAACCGTGACCTCCTGGTTGACCTGATCGAAGGCACCTTCGATCCAGGTCTCGGCCCGGTCTCTCGCGCGGAATCCGTCGCCGTACTGTTGAGCGCAGTGCTCGTAGAGCGCGTCGGTGACGAACACCTGTACCTCGTAGCGTTGTCCCGCAGGTTCGGGTTGGCAGGTTGCACTCGCGGTTCCGGCGACGCCGGCGAGACCGAGGCCGCTAGCGCCGACTGCTCTGAGTACGTTTCGTCTCGAGTGAGGGATCATCAGACCGAACGATCACGCCTTCTGTGGATAGTTGTTCAGTGACTTCCCACTGTTGCACCAATTCCGACTGTCGTGTCACTCGATCAAGCGGTATTTACACTGAGGGTGGTAGCGACCCACGGCCCAACGATCAGCGTGTGACGTGACGTGTTAAAACACGCTACGTGCTGGCCCCGAAATCCCGGCGTCTGTCGAGACCATCGTGCGCCAGTACGACGGCCCGAACGCCCTCGAGACCGACTCGTTCGACGTCCATCGAGCGGCAAGATTCAACGCCGCGCGCTTCGCGACGAGAAGGAACGAGACGCTCGCACTTCCAGCGACGTGACAACTGAAGTCGGTTTTATTAGCTCGCTGTGTGAATGCTTCGCTATGCACCGCGTTCTCATCCCCGTCGACACGAACGAAGATCGAGCGCTCGAACAGGCATCGTACGTCGCCTCACTGCCCGACGCGAGCGAAATCGTCGAGGCCTACGTCCTCTTCATCTTCGACGAGGAGAGTGCGGACTTACCACAGGAGTTCGAGCAGTACAAATCCGCGTCCCGGATCGGATCCGTTCGACGGGCAAACACCCACCTCGAGGACAACGGTGTCGACGTCACCATCCTCGAGAAAAGCGGTACCGTCGAAGACGGCGACATCCTCGAGACGGCCCAGGAGTACGACGTCGACTCCATCGTTCTCGGCGGCCGCAAACGCTCTCCCGTCGGAAAGGCCGTCTTCGGCAGCGTCACCCAGTCGGTGATCTTGAACACCGACCGTCCGGTCGTCGTGACGGGCGGCGGATAGGGCTCTCAGGTACACGTCACGCTACTTCTCCGGGTGGGAACGACACCACAAACGGTCGGTACCAACCCTCGAGTACGCCCAGCGCGCCGCTAGAACTACGTCGATCGGTCCCGTCGTGGGAAACGAGGATCGATGGGACGGAGAGAGACCGACCGGATCTTCGGCTATCCCCGCCGGAGCGTCGTGCTCGAGTCGACTCGAGTAGCCTATTCGGTCGGGATTACCGCCGCGGTGATGATTCTGGTCGTATTCAGCGTTTCCTGGCTCAGACCGGAGGTGCTCGAGTGGGTCGATCCCGCGATCAGTGCGGCCGTCGTGGTGATCTTCCCGGCCGCCCTCACGCTTGGACTGTACATCTACGACCGTCGCCACGAACGGGACCTGGTCATCGCCGACGCAGCGTTGTACGTGGTCCGCCCCATCGCCGCGGTGATTCGACTGTTTCGGGGCGGCGGATCGTGACCGTCCCGACACCCTCGAGGCGAAACCGCGTTACTCCTGAACGGAAATCGCGTCCGAATCGAGCGACGAGACACCACCCTCGAGCAACGGCGAGTCCGTCTCGAGCGACGAGACACCCGGCTCTGGGGCCATCACCGCTGCTGGTTCAGCGGGACCTGTGCCCCCGCTCTCGGTGTCACCGTCCGTCTCCTCGATGACGTAGCGCTGGCCGAGCATCGGATCGAGCAGCGTGTCGACCTCGCCGCGGTCGTCCCGGAGCACAGGCGCGTCGGCGTCGTGGTCCCCGAGTTTGTTGTCGATGGCGTCCGCGAGATCGACGCCGATCTCTCGCTCGTCGTTTCGCTCGCGGAGGTCGTCCGCAGAAAGGCCCGTTTCGTCGTTGGTCGCGACGACCTGAATGTTCTGGATGGAACTCGAGTCTGACGTCCGAAATGCGTACGTATCGGGGAAGACGGCGTCCATCGTCTCCTGTTGTGCGTGATAGAACTCGGCGGCTGAGCCACTCGGTGCGGCGATCACGTTCGCGTGTAAGACGCCGTCATCGGCCAGTCGATCGGAGACGAGTTCCATGAACTCCTCCGTCGTCAGGTGAAACGGCACCTGATCTTGTTTGTATGCGTCGAGGACGATCACGTCGTACGTCTGGTCGGTATCCTGGAGGAACTGCCGGCCGTCTTCGGCGTGGGAGGTCATATTCTCGCCGTGCTCGAGGCCGAAGTAGTCCTCGGCGGCGTCGGTGACTTCGGGATCGATTTCGACCACGTCGACGTCCGCATCGTAGTGTTCTTCGAAGTCCTGTGGACCAGTGTAGCCGCCGCCACCGATGAACAGGACGTCGTCGACGTCGTCGGGATCGTCGTTCACGAGCATCGGCAGGTGAAAGTACTCGGTGTAGGCGAAGACGTGTCGGTCGGGATCTTCGAGGTCCATCGCGCTGTGGCGGGCCCCATCTAAGTACATCGTTCGCTCGTCGCCGTCGTCGACGACCTCGAGTTCCTGGTGGGCCGTCTGGGTCTGGTAGACGACGTCCCCGCGGTGATCGATCGCGACGGGGCCGGCACCGGTCGCGGCGACGAGTAAGACCACGACGACGACGCTCGTGAGGACGGGCTTTCGAGGGAAGGAAGGCGAGACGAGGATCAGTGCGGTTCCGACGAGCATCACGCCGAAGAGGAGGCCGATGCCGTCGATGCTGAGCTGTGGGATGAGGACGAACGTCGTCGCTCCGGATCCGAGGATGCTTCCGATCGTCCCGAGGGCGTAGACGTGGCCCGAGGCTTCGCCGGTTCCGCGTTTCTGTGAGAGTTCGGCAGCGTAGGGGCTGATGAACCCGAGTAAGTACGTCGGCGGGCCGAAGAGGATGATCGCGGCGGGGAGCGACGCGTACCGGGGCGGCAACGCGAGCGTCGCCGTGTACTGCATGAGGAACTCGCTCGCGTAGATGACGACGGCGACGTAGACCGCCGTGGCGAGCATGAGCCACGACATCTCCCGGTTCGTCGCGGTGGCGGCCCGTTTGCCACCCTGCCAGTAGCCGAGGCTCAACGCAGCGAGGACGACCGTGAGGATGCCACCGACCGTGTAGATGTGATTGCCAAACTGCGGGGCGATGAGGCGAACGGCGAGAATCTCGAGGCCCATACTGGTGACACCCGAGACGAAGACGGCGAGTTCGGGTTTCGTGGGCCGATAGTTCGCGACGGTCCGCGCGTCCATTGCCTGTTCGAAAACGGTCGGGCGGTGAGTACCTGTCGGCTCGACGCGACGGGCGCGAACGCGGTACTCGGGTATGACACCTCACCCCACCCCACCAGCTGCGCTCTGAGATCGGCGCTCAGCTACTTCGCGTCATGACGTGCGTGAGGAGGAACACGCCGATTGCGACGACGATCACGTTCGTGGCGGTGAGCGAGGCGATGCCGACGATATCGCTCGCGAACACCGCGAGCCAGGCGAACAACGTCGAGAGGATCGCGTTGATGACGGCCAGTATGCGAGGGTCGCCTCGAGAGGACTCGAGCCCGTCGCGAAAGCCGCGTTGGTTGTTGTCGGCACTCGTCATGGCTGAATACGGGTCCGTCTCCCACTTAGCCGTTTCCCTGCGCGGATTCGGCCGCCGGCATTTATATCGGCCGAGTCGAATAGTGACGATATGCGGGAAGTTACGGTGTCTCGAGCGGTCGACGCTTCAGCTGCAGCGGTTTCAGCGTGGCTCGAGCCGGAGACGATCGTCGAAGCGGAGGGGAGTTTCACCGTCGACCACGTCGAGGACGCCGACGACGAGGACGCGACGCTCGTCGTCGCCAGTGGGCCGGGAATGCAATTGCCGCTGCGATTCGAGGACCGTGAGGGAGCCATCTACTACACGCAGGAGGGCGAACGCGGGCCGTTTTCGCACATGGAGACGTGGATCGAACTCGAGGAAGAACGGGCCGGAACCGTCGTCACGATTCGCTCGTCGGTCTCGCTCGCCGCTCCGCTGCCCTTTGGCGACCGAATCGCTGCCTGGAAGCGCACGGGCGAGTTGAACCGCGCACTCGAGGAACTCGAGGCGGCGTTCAGCTAAGTCCGGGTCAGCGGCCGAAAGCGAGGTGGTGGATACCCGTCCTCAGGGCTCGCGAACGACCACTTCTTCGTCCGCCTCGCCGGGGAACGGGTTCTCGAGGTCACTCGCGTCGTTCCACTCCTCGTCGATGACAAGACAGTCCTCGAGGTGGGCTCGCAGCGCGTCTTCCTCGGGTTCGGTGCCGATGAAGACCAGTTCTGTCTGTCGGTCGCCGTGATCGTCGTGCCACTCGAGGCCGGGTCGATTCGATCGATAGAGCTGTTGGTCGGCATCCGAGAGCGAGGCGATCCACGGACCGATGACGCTCGCGCGGATGGACGGCCCAGCCTGCGAGAGTTCGACTTTCACGTCTCGGCCGGCGATCCACGCGGTTCCCTTGGATCGAACGATCTCCTCCGGGAGCGCTCGGAGGAAGGCGTCGAATCGGTCCGGGTGGAACGGGCGACGCGATCGGAAGACGAACGATTCGACGCCGTAGACTTCGTCGGGGTGGCGGTGGCCGTGATCGTCGTGGTCGCTATGGCCCTGCTTGGAATGGTCCTCATGACCGGGCTTGGAGTGGTCGCCATGCTCGTGGTCGTCGTCCCCATTTTCCTCGAGCGCGCGTTGCCAGCCCGCCAGTTCGCCCATTCGGTCGGCGTCGAACAAGTCGACGCCGAGGAGGCGATCCGGATCGACGGCGCTGAACTCGGTGCGAATCGTCTCGATATCGGGCTGGAGCGCTCGGACGAGCGCCGTGGCTTCCTCGAGTTCGTCGTCGGTACAGAGATCGCTCTTGTTGAGCAAGACGAGGTTCGCTACCTCGAGTTGCTCGATGAGGAGGTCCGAGAGGGGACGTGGTTCGTTCTCGGCAGCCTCGGCGTTCGCATCGACATCGGCTGCCTCGGGGTCGACCTGCCGTTCTGGGACGTCCTCGCCCGCGAAGGCGTCGAGAAAGAGCCGGGTGTCGAGGACGGTGACGAGCGCGTCGAGGTCGTAACTCGCGGCCACGCGTGAGGACGTCGTAAACAGTCGGGCGACGGGTTCGGGCTCCGAAATGCCTGACGATTCGACGAGCAGGTGGTCGAACTCCCTGTTTCGGGCGAGTCGAACGACGGCGGTCTCGAGGTCGTCCTGAAGTTCACAGCAGATACAACCGTTCGAGAGTTCGGTGACGCCGTCCGTATCGAGGTCGGAGCCTTCGGCGACGAGTTCGGCGTCGACGTTCACTTCACCCATATCGTTGACCAACACGGCGAGGTCGTGATCGCCTGCGGTTTCCAACAGGTGATTGAGCAGCGTCGTCTTCCCCGCACCGAGGCTGCCCGAGAGCACGGTGACGGGAATCCCACCGGAGTCGAGTTGCATACCGTGGCGGTTGTGACTCGAGCGTCAAGAACTGTGGTATTCGTGTCACCGTCTTTTCACCTCGACGGTTTCGGTTTCGACGCAGTGGCGCGTCTCTGGCCCTCGAGGCCGAACGCACGCGACATCTTTTTGTCTTCGGGGCCGAGCATGACCGACGATGACACTCGCCAACCGGATCGCCGCGTTTCGAACCGACCTCGAGGAGTGGCTCCGCGGGCTCTATCACGGAATGTTCTCTCACCCTGCCTACGAGAAGATCGAAGCGGCAGCCGAGGATCACGAGGATACGTTCATGTTGGCCTGTTTCCCGGACGCCTTCGGCGTTCCGTCGCCCGTCTCCTACTACACGTCGGAACTGCTGCCGTACTTAGAGGACGAGTTCGAAGCCTGGGAGCGTCGACTGTGGGATCGAGGGTCGCTCGTCGAGCGCAAAGGTCGCCAGTATCACTTCTAATGGACCGACACGTCTTCTTCGGTGGGAAGGGTGGTGTCGGGAAAACGACGGTTTCGGCCTCGTACGCACACAAGTGTGCCGATGCTGGCCTCGAGACGCTGGTCGTGTCGACCGATCCGGCGCACTCGATGGGGGACCTCTTCGAACAGTCGTTCGCCGACGAACCGCGAGCCGTCGACGGCGTCGAGAACCTCCACGTGATGGAGATCGATCCGGAAGAGGAGGTGTCGAATCATCTCCAATCAGTCAAGCGACAGCTCTCGGAGCAGGTGTCTGCGGCGATGGTCAACGAAGTCGACAGACAGATCGAGATGGCCCACGGTACGCCGGGAGCGTACGAAGCGGCCCTGTTCGATCGGTTCGTCGACGTGATGCGCGAGGCCGACGCCTTCGACCGAATCGTCTTCGACACGTCGCCGACCGGGGGGACGTTGCGCCTCCTTTCGCTACCCGAATACCTCGAGGGCTGGATCGACCGGCTGATGGCCAAACGCCGCAAGAGCATCGATCTCTACGAGAAGGCCGCACTGGGGAATCGAGAGCCCCGACGAGTGCTCGAGGGTGATCCCGTCCTCGCCCATCTCCAAAATCGAAAGGAGTTCTTCGAGTACGCCGGGGAGACGCTGCGCGAGGACGCCGCGTTCTTCCTCGTATTCAACCCGGATTCGCTCTCGATTCGGGAAACCGGCCGCGCGATCGACGAACTCGACTCACACCGCCTCGAGGTCCGAGGACTCGTCGCGAACAAACTGACTCCCGAGCCCGACTCCGACGAGGAGGGACGGGGTGCACGTTATCTCCGATCGCGAGTCGAAACCGAGCGAGATCGCCTCGAGACCGCCCGGACGACACTCTCGCCGCCGGTCGTGGCCGAAATCGAATCGCGCGTCAGCGAAGTACGCCGCGATTCGTTGGCGACTGTCGCGTCAGAACTCGAGATCGACACCTGAGCTCCGAGATTTCTGATTATTCCCCGATCGGTGTTTCTAGTATCAACTTCTGTGAGAGTCGAACGACTCGTTGTACCACACGATTTATATTGTGCTACTCTAATCCACTGTGTGGAAACCTATGACAGGGGTAATCTGGATCGTCGCGACGGTGGTCGTGTTGTTCACCGTCGGCTACATCGGATACGGGAGGTATCTCTCGCGATTCGTCGAACTCGACGACTCACGTGAGACGCCGGCCCACAAGTATCAAGACGGACAAGAGTACGTTCCGGCGAAAAAACCGGTCTTGCTGGGACACCACTTCTCGAGCGTCGCGGGTGGGGCACCGATCGCTGGCCCGGTCACCGCAGCACTCGTCTGGGGATGGCTCCCAGCGCTGTTGTGGGTCGCGATCGGAAACCCGCTGATGGGTGCCGTCCACGACTTCATGGCACTGTCCTCGAGCATTCGCCACGAGGGGAAGTCGATCGGATTCGTGATCGGCGAGTACATCGGGGAACGGGGGAAGAACATGTTCCTCTGGTTCGCGTTCCTCGTGATCATCCTCGTCGTCGCCGTGTTCTCACTGCTCGTCGCAGTGATTCTGGACGCCTACCCACCGGCGGCGACCGCGAGCCTGTTGTACATCACGCTGGCGCTGTTCGCCGGCGTTTGGCTGTACCAGCTCAACCTCTCGTTCATCGGCGGGACGGTCCTGTTCGTTCTCGGTGTGTTCGCGAGCATCTGGGCGGGGATTCAGTTCCCGATTGCACTGTTCGAGCCGTCCGGATTCGCCGGCGACACCACGGTACTCCTGCCGGCCGACCTGGCGTCGTGGGTGCCCGGTGAAGCGCTCTTCGGCGCGAACACCGCCGCGTGGATTATCGTCTCGCTGGGCTACGCGTTCGTCGCGAGTATCCTTCCCGTGTGGATCCTGCTCCAGCCGCGAGATTATCTCTCGTCGTTCCTGCTCTACGCGGGTGTCGGCGGAGCGATCACCGCAGTCTTCGTCGGGACGGCGTTCGGAACGTCCGAGGAACCGCTGACGGCCGAACTTCCTGCATATACGAGCTTCATGGGCGGCGACCTCGCACCCGCTGCGATGCCGTTGTTCCCCCTGTTGTTCATCACCATCGCCTGCGGGACGATCAGTGGCTTCCACTCGCTGGTCTCCTCCGGGACGACGGCGAAGCAACTCAACAAGGAGAGCGACGCACGTCTGATCGGTTACGGCGGCATGCTCGCCGAGGGGCTGCTCGCGGCAACGGCGCTCGCAGCGGTGTCCGTCGTCGCGATTACGGACGTCGACGACATCGGCGGCATCGACGCCGCACTCCCGAACTTCGCGGAGGGTGGTGGACTCATCCTGACGAGTCTCGGCATCCCCTTCGAGTACGGTGAGATTTTCATGGCGCTCGTCTTCGTGAGCTTCCTGTTGACCAGCCTCGACACCGGCCTTCGACTCGGTCGGTACATGATCGAAGAACTGGTCGGCACGCCCGAGACGGGAGTCGAAGAAACGGCCGCGAACAAGTACGTCAACACCGGCCTGGCGACGTTCGCCGCCTTCTTGCTCGTCTCGAGTGGACAGTGGGAAGAACTCTGGCCGCTCTTTGGCGGTGCGAACCAGCTCCTGGCCGCACTTGCCTTGCTGACAGCGACCATCTGGCTGGCGAACTGGAAGGACACGAAACAGCTACTGAGCACTGGGATCCCGGTTGCCGTGATGACGGTCATCACGATCATCGGACTGCTCTGGCTCGTCGTCTACGAGAACCTCTTCCAGATGTTTCTCGACGCCGACGCACGGGCCGACGCGACGATACTCGAACTCGTCTCGAGTGGCCTGCGAATGGCTATCGCACTCGTGTTAATCTGGCTCGCGATCGCGATCATCCGACTGGGATATGCGAACCTGCAAGAACAACGAGACGACCTCCTCGACTCCGATCCCGGTAGTCAAGCGCCGGGTGCAGACGACGACGACTAACGGAAGACAGCTGCTCGCAGCTGTTCGAACACGCTTCTTTTGTTGTCGATTCGCTCCCAGAGTCGAAACGCGTCGTCGATCTCCGTGCGTTTGCTCGCGACGAGTCGTTTTTCCTCGGGTGCGACGACACAGCAATGAATCTCGTAGTGACCGTGAAACCCGAAACGAAGGAGCGTTCGGTCCGTAAATCCCCTGACGAACGAGTGGACGTCCTCAGAAATTTCCGGCACGATTAGGACGAACGTAAACTCCGTCGCTCGATGTTGGTCGTTGGGTTCGACGCGTTCGTCCGCCAGTTCGTGGCCGAACTCGACGAGGCGTTCGAGGTCGGCGAGCGAGACGCTCGAGCGACGATCCGCGTAGAGATACTCACGCATGTGGTGGTTCGCGTACTGAACTGAGGGGTGAAACAGGTGTTTGCTGCTCTCGACGCGAAGTTCCCCATACAGGTCGAATGACTCGCCGTCGACTTGGACGTCCTTCTCGAGGTCGTAGGTGTGCATGAGCCGGTCGCTGACGCGATCGAGGTACTCGTCGTCCCAGACGGGGACGTTTTCGACGACTTCGGGTGGGACCGTCGACTCGTCCCACTCGGTTTCCTCAGACCCAGTCTGCTCGGACGCCTCGTGTTCGACCGGCGAGTCGCGGTCGGTTCCGTCCATGGCTGGTGATACCACGGGGAGGGGAAAAGTGCGTCGGCGTCGGGGCTTAAGGGAAATCTAAAATGTAGTTGACAGCTATTGTTGTCGTGATCGTCTGGGAATCGATACAGAATGTTGACTGGGACACAATGGTTTTGCTTCGAGCGAGCGTACGTCCGATATGGCACCCGACCGTGAATCGTGTGGCCGCTGTTCAATGTCGGTTGCGGTCGACGTCGTGCGTGCACACCAGGGGACCGACGAGGAAGGTGAGTACGGCCCGTACAGTGGTGAGCGAATCGAGGTCGAGGAACGAGAACTCCGCTACGTTTCTCCGGGATTCTGGCTCTCGAAGCTGACGAGCAAACTCGAGCGGGCGACGACCCGTTTCGTCTGGAATCGGTGAGCGATTCGCGCCCGAGGCTATTATCTGCTAACGAACAGTTAGTGGAGGCCAGTCAACACTTTCAAACTTTGCAACTGTTTGCAGACGTTGATACAATTTTCGTATGTTCGCTTATCTCGTTGATAGCAATGACTAACTTTGCCGACGATCCGGTAATGTCACTCCGAAATAGCGGCGTCGGATCGGCGACAGACGGATCGCGCATCTCGTCTGCACTCGCTTCGGCGTTTGCGAAGTACGCCCCACTTATCGGGTTACTCGCGACTATTGTCATTCTTGGTGTCGAGTTTAGATACCAACTCGATTTCGCACAACAGCCACTCGAGCCCTATCGTATCTTCTTCGAGTTGCTGATTGCCGGCCTCATCATCGCCGTTCTCCGGAGTAAGGTCGGACTCGTCACGTATGGCATGTTCGGGCCGATCATTATCTCGTTCATCCTGGTCGAAAGCGGAATCTTCTGGGGACTCGTCTTGTTTACCAACGTCTTCTTGCTCGCGCTCGGAACGTACCTCATCCTCGAGCCGTTCCGACTCGGGACGGCCCACCGAATCGGTGGGCTCGTCATGGTCGTCTCCATCGGGATCACGTCGTTTCACGTCATGAGCGATACGGGCGTATTGCCACAGCAGATCGACGCCCTACAGGTGTTCTTCCCAGCGATCGTCACCGCCTGGTACGCGGACCGCTTCGCGCGTGAACTCTCCGAACGCGGCTGGCGTGCACCCGCAGTACGGTTTTCCTGGACGGTCGTCTCGATCATAATCGCCGCAGCCATCATCGGCAACGAGACGCTGATCACCTGGATTATGGACACGCCGGAGACGTGGGCCGTTATTCTCGCAGCGAACGTCTATCTCGGCACGCAGTCGTCCATGCGCGTCAAGGAGTACCTTCGATTCTCGAACGTATACGGCGGCTCACGGCTCGGAGCCGTCGCCAGTACAATCCGCGCGAAACTCCACAATATTACGGTTCCCGTCCGACGGCTGGTCGGCAGTGACGCCTCGCGCGTCGAACCTTCCGAAGTCATGTCGATGAACCGGCGGAACCGACTCATCAAGGAGTACAATCCGCCCCACCTCAATCCGGAACTCGACAAGGCCTCGATGAAGCGCGCGTTCCACGGTACCGGCGTCCCAACGCCGGAGACGTACGCGCTCGTCGAATCTCCGTCCGAACTCGAGGACGCCGAAGCGATCTTCGAGACGAAAGACGAGTTCGTCATCAAACCGGACAGCGGCTACGGCGGTGAAGGGATCATCGTCGTCACGGACCGAACCGACGCCGGCGACTTCGAGACCTCGAAGGGACTCAAATCGCCGGACCAGTTGCTCGCTCACGTCCGGTCGATCACTGAAGGGCAGTACGACCCGATGGGACTCGAGGGAGTTGCCGTCATCGAGGGCCTGATCCATCCGGACGATCACCTGCTCTCGATCGCCGGACAGGGTGTTCCGGACATCCGCGTGATCATCTTCAAAGGGTTCCCGATCATGGCGATGACCCGGCTACCGACCGAAGAGTCCGAGGGTGCGGCGAATCTCCACATGGGTGCCGTCGGCGTCGGTCTCGACGTTGCCAACGGCCAGGCACAGGGTGGTTACCAGAGTACGAACAAGTGGTTCAACGAGCACCCCGACACCGAAGTCGACCTCGAGTCGTTCGCTATCCCCGGTTGGTCGTCAGTGCTCTCGACGGCCGTCAAAGCGGCCGAAGTCTCCCGACTCGGCTACACCGGTGTCGACATCGTTATCGACGAGGACGAGGGACCGATGGTCCTCGAGATCAACGCTCGACCCGGCCTCGGGATCCAGAACTCGACGTTCAACGGACTCCTCAAGCGAACCTCCTTCATCGAGTCGCTGCCGGATTCCTTCGATCTCAAATCCCCCGAGGAGAAGATCGAACTGGCGCGTCAGTGGGACGCGGCGAACTGGCACGAAAACGGTATCGAGTTGGCCAAACGCTGGGACGCCCCCGAGTGGGAACGCGACGGTGACCTTCCCGTCGAACCACCCAGCGACATGGTCGGCGGCGTCTACGCCGACCTCGACGACGACGGGCGAGGCCAGCCCGCGGTCGAACTCACCATGTACGGTGAACACGGAAGCGCCGACGAGTCGTCCTCGAGCGAGGCGACCGATTCCGCCCCAGAGAACACCGTCGGCGACTCTCGAGGGGTGAACGACCGATGAAACGAACCTTCGGCGCGGTCGCGATGCTCGCGTTGTTGTTGCCCGGCGTCTGGCTGATGAACGGACAGACGGTTTCGATTCCGATACCGGCCGAACTGCCACTCGAGATGGCCGGAACGATCGAAGTCGGCCTCCCCGTCCTCATCTTCGCCGGCATCCCGACGCTGTTCACGCTCGTGATGTTCCTCGAGGCAACCGGTCACGTTCGCGAACGAAAGCCCCCGTCGTAGTCGGATTCGCTACTCGAACACCGTCGCTCGCCGTTCGCGTTGTCCGAGCGAGTCACGGTCGGTCCATCCTCTTTTCGAACACCCGATATACAGCCACTCGAGGAACGAG
This sequence comes from Natronorubrum sediminis, assembly GCF_900108095.1. NCBI lineage: Archaea > Methanobacteriati > Methanobacteriota > Halobacteria > Halobacteriales > Natrialbaceae > Natronorubrum > Natronorubrum sediminis. Next base: position 999,470 of record NZ_FNWL01000002.1, on the reverse strand, counting down.
ACCACCCGTTTACGCGGAACCGGTTTCGTTGGCATCGTCTCAGTGGCGGTAGAAGGCCTCCGGTTAGTTGGTCGTGATGATCTCGATGACGTCTCGAGACTCGACCTCGTAGTCCTTCCCGAGTTGGCGGTTGCTCCGACAGTCGATGGCGTGGAGGAAGCCGTCGCCGATGTCGGAGTGGAGGCTGTACGCGAAGTCCTCCGCACTCGAGTTCGGCGGGATCAGGTAGCAGTCGGGAAGCACCTCGCCGCGTTCGTTCCCCAATCCGTTCGCCCCACCGGGGAACACCGGCGTTACGCCGAGTACGTCGAAGAGCGCAGTCTCGAGGGCCGCCTGGACGCCCGTCGCGCCGTAGGCGTCGAGGAAGTCGCGGATCTGCTCTAAGCCGTCTTCCTGTTCGCTCGAGACGTCGCCCAGAATCTCGAAGTCGTCGTCACCGGGCCGGTAGTCGATAACGCCGGCTTTCTCGGCCGATTTGAGCGCTTTCTCGGCGTGTGCGCTACAGGGGACGATCGTCAGGTGCTCGTAATCGGGGTCGCTCGTGATCTCCTCGTAGTTGTCCTGTGCGTCGGGCGTATCCATCTTGTTCGCCGCGATGACCATCGGCTTGGTCTCCTTGCGAATCTCGCGAGCCAACTCGAGTTTGTCCTCGTCGTCCCACTCTTCGGGTTCGAAGCCGACGTCCGTGCGCCGGATCAGGCGCTTGATCTCGTCTTCGTTCGTCTTGAACGCGCTCATCTGCTCGGCGAGTTCTTCCTCGATGGCGTCGTCTTCGGTCGTGTACCCCGACTCGTATCTATTGATCCCCTTCTCGAGGACGCCGAGGTACCACTGGTCGAGTTCCTCCTCGAGGAAGGCGATGTCGTCGCGCGGGTCGTGGCCCTCGGTGGGTTCGCCCTCGAGGTCGGTCTGGCCCGAGAAGTCGACGACGTGGACGAGCACGTCGGTCTCGTTGAGATCCGAGAGAAACTGGTTGCCAAGCCCGTTTCCTTCGTGAGCGCCGGGGATCAATCCGGCGACGTCGACGAGTTTCGTCGGAACGAAGCGGGTACCGTGCTGGCAGTAGCCGACGTTCGGCGTGCACTCCTCGTCGAATTCAGGGGCCGCACACTCGACGCGGACGTAGGCCTCGCCGACGCTCGGGTCGATGGTCGTGAAGGGATACGCGCCCTCGGGCACGTCGTTCATCGTCGCCGCGTTGAAAAAGGAGGACTTGCCGACGGAGGGTTTGCCGACGAGTCCGATCCGGTAACTCTTGCTCATTAGCCGTCTCTCGTACGCCCTCGCTAAACGCGTTTCCTTCCGGTAGCAGATTGCTACGGGGACCCATAGCACGAACGGGGCTATTGACGACTACTCGAGTTCGGTCTCGAGGATCCGGTAGCGATACGCACCGCTGTATCCGCGCGACCACAACTCCAGGTAGGGTCGACTCTCACAGAACATGCCGAAGAGTTCGACCGAGAATCGCTCGTCGATCTCTCCCTCGACGTCCTCGTACAGCTTTCGAGAGGTGACGTACGGGCCTCGCGTCGGGTGGTCGACGAACGCCGTCTGCAGGTGGGCTCTTACGACCGCGTCCGTCGCGTCGATATCGAAGCGTTTCAGGATGTCTGGTGATGTATCCATGTGTCGATAACGGGTGTATTTTCGTGTACGATACCTGTGAAGCGGAAAACGAGCGGATTCGTGAACGGCGCTCGCCTCCTAAGGCGGGCCGACCGGATTACGGGACGGTAAGAACGAGCAAGAAGCCGGCAGTCAGTACTAATCCCAGCCACAGGAAGAATACCGTGGCCGCCTGTTTTCCAGTCATACTCTCTCCATTGAGGATCTCACTCAACGACATCGAGTAAACGTACGAATCACAGGTAAGTGAAGCGTCGGTCGTTTCTATTGCGGTGGGAATCGGCTATTCGCTCTTAACACCGTTGACACTACTCTTACGGATGGCGCGTCGAACGATCCTCGAGCGGTTCGAGAAATCAGTATCCCTATCACGAACCGGTACTGACAGGCGACCATGAAGGTCGGCGCACACGTATCCATCTCCGGCTCGCGCGTCTCGTCCGACGACGAAACACCGCCATACGACGACATTCGGAACGCGGTCCACCGACAACTCGCCTTTGGCGGCAACTGTGGACAGGTCTTTACCACCTCCCCACAGGTCTGGGCACAACCCGAGATCAGCGACGAAGCCGCCACGGGCTTTCAAGCAGAAACCGACGAGGAACTCGAGGGACCGTGGGTGATCCACTCGTCTTATCTTGTGAACCTCTGTACGCCGAAAGACGACCTCCGACGAAAGTCCAAAGAGAGCATGCAGGCGGAACTCGACGCCGCCGAGCGACTGGACATTCCGTACGTCAACGTCCACCTCGGCGCACACACTGGTGCCGGCGTCGAAGGCGGCCTCGACAACGCGGCGAGTCTCATCGACGAACTCGACGTTCCTGAGGGTGTCCAGATCCTCATCGAATCCGACGCGGGAAGTGGCACGAAACTCGGCGGCGAGTTCTCCGAACTCGCGGGTATCATCGATCGCACCGAGACCGATATCGGTATCTGTATCGACACCGCTCACACGCTCGTCGCGGGCAACGACCTCACGACCCCCGAGGCCGTCGACGAGACGGTCGGCCGCTTCGACGACGAGGTCGGCCTCGAACACCTCGAGTACATCCACCTCAACGACTCGAAACACGATGTGGGCACGCACAAGGACGAACACGCCCACATCGGCGAGGGCTACATCGGCGAGGACGGCATGAAAGCCATCGTGAACCACCCCGACCTTCGCGAGTTGCCGTTCGCGCTCGAGACGCCGACCGAGGATGGCCGCGGCTTCGCCTGGAATATCGAGACGGTCAAAGAGCTTCGGGACGACGGCTGAACCGTCCGTTGATGGCTGATTCGACGGGTCTCTCCTCCGTTTACTCAGCTGTGTGCCCGAGTCAGCTTCGAAGGGTTCGTACGACCCCGTCGGCGAGAGGTTTTATCACGGTTGGATACCGTACACGTAGCAGATTACCGTGTTACCCACGCTCACGAGCGAGCGAGCGCGACGATACCGACGGAAATTCGACGAACTCGACGCCGCGATCGCAGCTCAGATGGACCGCTGGGGAATGACGATACTGCGTGGCGCGGTCGCGATCGTCTTCATCTGGTTCGGCGCGCTCAAGATCTTCGAGGTATCACCGGCGGGAGATCTCGTCGCTGCGACCGTCTATCTGGTTCCGGCAGATCTCTTCGTTCCGATCCTCGGCGTCTGGGAGGTGCTGATCGGACTGTGTCTCCTCTATCGCCCGCTGATCCGAGTGGGGCTCTTCCTCCTTTTCTTCCAGCTTCCGGGGACCTTTCTGCCGATTATCCTCCTCCCGGACGTTGTCTTCGTCTCGTTCCCCTACGCGCTCACGGTGGAGGGACAGTACATCGTCAAGAACCTCGTGATCATCGGGGCCGCGCTCGTGATCGGTTCGACCGTCAGGGACGATTATCGAGGCCACCTCGAGGACTCTCCCGACTGATCGATGACTCACTGCCCGAGGCGATACCGTACTCGCCTCTGGAACCGACGCGGAACCGACCCGTTTTTACTCACGACACTCGAATTCCCGGCCGTGCGCGAGTTCTCCGAGGACTACCTTCGCCGAACCCGCGAGGGCATGTGGGACGACTCTCGCGAAGCGCTCGAGGCCCTCTCGCTCGAGTCCCACGACCGAATCCTCGACGTGGGCTGTGGGACCGGCGAGTTGAGCCGCGTGTTGCGTACGGAGGCGGCCCGTGGGGCAACTCTCGTCGGCTGTGACGTCGATACGGATTTACTCGAGGTGGCTGCCGACCGCGGGGCCGACTCGAGTTCGTTCGTCGCGGGGAACGCACTCGAATTGCCGTTTCCCGACGACACGTTCGACCTCGTCGTCTGTCAGGCGCTGTTGATCAACCTCCCCGATCCCACGGCCGCACTCGCCGAGTTCGCCCGCGTCTCACGTGACCTGGTCGCGGCCGTCGAACCGAACAACGCCGACGTGAGCATCGACTCGAGCGTGCCCGCGGAAGATTCTCTCGAGCGACGAGCCAGACGAGCCTATCTGGCGGGCGTCTCGACCGACGTGGCGTTGGGTGCCGACGCGCGCGAGGCGTTCGCGGCCGCCGGACTCGAGGTGTGTAGAACGCGACGCTACGATCACGTTCGAACGGTCGAACCGCCCTACAGCGAGGGCGCACTGCTCGCGGCGCGACGAAAAGCGACCGGGGCTGGATTAGCCGACGACCGCGAGACGCTCCTGTCGGGACCGCTGACCGAACCCGAATATGACGAGTTGCGCGGTGCGTGGCGAGAGATGGGCCGAACCGTCGTCGAGCAGATGGACGACCGTGCGTATCGTCGCAGCGAATCCGTTCCGTTCTACGTCACCGTTGGTCGCGTCTAACGTCACTGTCGGTCGCGTCTAACGTCACTGTCGAGGTTTACTCGTTCGTCTGCGTTTCGCGTTGTCCGAGTAACGACGCCGCGATGCCGACGAAACCGATGGAAACGAGGATGATTCCGGTGACGATGTCGACGAGTGCGAACAGGGCGAGCACCGACCCCGTCATGACGAGAGCGACGTTCGCGAGCAACGCGACCTGTGGCGAGCGAACCCACTCGAGGGCCGACGAATCGTTCATACACGCAGCAGTGGGCCAACGGGTAATAGCCGTTGTTGTCGTCAACGACTCGAGTAACTCAGGAGTGAGTGAGTGTCAGGATACATGTGAACGGGGAACGTGGGTGGAGTATGGCTGCGATCGAACTCGAGGGGTTGTCGAAACACTACGGAGACGTTCGTGCGAACGACGACGTGACGTTCAGCGTCGAGCGCGGCGAAATCTTCGGCTACCTCGGGCCAAACGGTGCCGGGAAGACCACGACGATACGCACGCTCTTGGGCTTACTCTCGCCGACGTCCGGCACGGGTCGATTGCTCGGTCACGACGTAACGAACGAAGCCGAACTTATCGAAGCGAAACGAAAACTCGGCTATCTCCCCGACACCCCGTCGTTCGACGAAACCGCGACCGGGCGAGAGATCCTCGAGTTACACGCCTCGATCACCGGCGACGAACGCAGCGACGACCTCCTCGAGTTGTTCGATCCGCCACTCGATCGGCTCGTCCGCGAGTACTCACACGGAAACGTTCGAAAACTCGGGTTGGTGACCACGTTCATGCACGAACCGGAACTCGTGATTCTTGACGAGCCCACGAGCGGCCTCGACCCGCTGATGCAACACCGATTCGCCGAGTTTCTCCGACGCGAGCGCGAGCGGGGCGTGACGGTCTTTTTCTCCTCGCACGTGCTCGGCGAAGTTAGGCGGCTCTGTGATCGCGTCGGGATTATTCGAAACGGTCGTCTCGTCGCCGTCGAACCGGTGGAATCCCTCCTTGATCGAAGCGGGAAGGTCGTCCGGGTTCGTGCCGTCGAGGGAATCCCGATCGAGACGTTCGCGTTCGACGGCGTCCACGACCTCGAGGCGACGACGAACAGACTCGACGGACAACGCGACGATGTCGACGGAGGCGATTCGGAAGCGACGATTACCGAGTGTACGTTTACGTTCACTGGCGACGTCAACGCGTTGCTCGAGCGCGTTCGAGAGTATCCGCTCCAGGACCTCTCGATCGAAGAAGCGCCGCTCGAGGACGTTTTCATGCGATTTTACGGTGAGGAAGCGGAGGGAGCGAGTGAGGGGGCGAACGCCGAGCAGCACTCGGCCAACTCGGGGGTGAGCGACGATGCTTGAACTCGCGCGATACGACGGCCGTCACCGGCTGAAGGGAAGTATCTACCTCTCGATCGCGATGTCGCTGTTGGCCGTCGTCGTCATCTGGATCTATCCCTCGTTCAGCGACTCCTTCGAGGACGTCGACGAGGAGTTTCTGCAGGCGTACCCCGATCAGATCATCCAACTCTTCGACATTCAGACGATGACGTCGCTCGAAGGATTTCTCGCCTTCGAACTCTACATCTTCGGGTGGGTTATTCTGCTCGGCCTCTACCTCGCTTACCTCGGCGCAGGATCGATCGCCGACGACGTTGAACGCGGACGCATGGACATTCTGCTTTCGATGCCGGTCTCCCGGACTCGCGTCGTCACCGAGAAGTTCCTCTCGCTTTCCGTTCCGATCGTTGCCGTCAACGTCATCACGCCGGTCGTCGTCTACGCGGCGGCACTGGCCGTCGGTGAATCGCTCTCCGCCGCGGATCTCGCTGCGCTCCACGCGCTCTCGATTCCGTACCTGTTCGCCTGTGCCGGCATCGGCGTGATCGCCTCTGTCGCCGTCGATCGGACGAGCATCGCCCAGCGCATTGCTCTCGGCGCCACGTTCGGCCTCTTCATGCTCGAGTCGCTCCTCGTGGACACCGACTACGAATCGATTGGAGCGATCGCTCCGATGCGCTACTTCGATCCGAACGAGGTCATCCTCGAGAGCACGTACGACCTCACGAACGTCGTTGTGCTCCTCACGATGACGCTCGCCTGTCTGCTCGTCGCCCAGTACTGGTTCAGTCGACGAGACATCAACTGACCGTCGATATCGTCGACGGCGATCGGGTTCCGCGTTCGTAGACGTCTGCAATGACGCTAATTTGGGCTCGAACAGGGTGCACTCGACGCCGACTCGTGCCGTCAGTATCGATGGGGACTCGAGGACGGATGAATCGTGTTCTCGACGAGCGTGCTCACGCCGCGCCGAAAGCGCTCGGAGGCTGCGTTTGAGGAGATACTGAACTCCGCGCCGAGTTCCTCGAGTGAGCACGCTCGCGGAATGTCCAGATACCCCTCGTCGACGGCTCCGACGAGCAGTTCGCGTTGTTCTTCGGTTGTGCCGTGGCACATTCGTCCGCTCGCCTCCCGTTCTTCGTACAGCCGACGGAGTTCGATGCCAGAATCACGTTCACGAAAGAAGCGATGGAAGCGCTCGAGGGCGTCCTCAGATGGGAATGCCGCCTGAAATCGCCACCCGTCGTGATCTGCCGTCACTTCTTGGAGTACCCCACCAACCTCGACGACGAGCGGATAGACGCTCGCCTGGTGGCCTTCACACGTCAATTCGAGGCGATAGAGTCGACGGTCGTCTAAGCAGACGATTTGGTGTGGCTCTTTGATCGTCGAGTCGCCCTCGAGTCCCGCTTCGAACGCCTCGTACTCATCGGCGTGCACCCAAACGAGCAACTGGTGGACACCATCGACGGTGATGTCGGACTTCTCCCATCGGACGGTTACGGACGGCGCAACTGAAAGCGTATGACGCAAAATTGGGTTGTCGATCCAAAAAACACTGAGCAACATTCGAGATACCGTTGGTAAGAACCAATACTATAACTCGGTTACGGCCACGTTATAAACGACGTGAATACTTACGCGATGGCCTTATCCGACAGATCTCACCACTAGTGACCAATGCCGGATACTGGTATGACATCGCACGGCGAGGACGAGTTGCTCGAAACTGCAGTCGTCGTACTCTCTCATCCGTGGCGTCGATTTTTCGCCCAATATGCCACACGATACCGATCGGGCACGTTTCTCGTCGACGAGTTCGCTACCGCACTCACAGATCGTGTCGTCGGTCCTCTCGACCTCACTGACGTGCAAACGAAACTTCGTCACGTGCACCTCCCGAAACTGGCCGACACGGGACTCCTCGAGTACGACGTGGTTGCGGAACGAATCAGTCCTAACTACGAACTTCTGGACGGTGCGCTCGATTCGATTCGACTGACGGTCGAGGAGATACAACACGAACGCGCGGATACCGATTGGACGGGGATCGATTGATTACACGACGTCGCCACGAACCGTGATGCCGTCTTGGTCTTTCCGCCACGCGTGTACTTCTCGTGCAGCCGTCGTCGCTTCGTCCTCGTCCATGCCGAGCATCTCGAGTGCTGCCGACAGTGTCGGCAACGCCAGTTCACTCTCCCGGAGCTTTCGGAATGCCTCCTCGCTGCGCGTCCCTGCCGCCCAGAGGCAGACGCCGCGCGGGTCGAGGAGTTGGGTATAGTCCTCGCGTAGCTTCGCCCCGCGCAGGCGCTGAGTGACGTTGTCCTCGAACGAAGCGTTGCAGACCTCGAGGTGAATCGGCTCGTCGTCCTCGAGTAGGTGCGCTGCAAGACACTGCTCCGGCGCGGCGTGGCCGTTCGCGTTCGCCCGGAGGTACTCGGGGTACTCGGCGGCCCAGTCAGCACGCACCGACTTCCCGACGCCCTCGACACCGTCGACCTCCGAGGTTGAGGCAGACTCGAGGACATCGTCGGCCGCACTCTCGTCGCCCAACAGGATATCCTTCGTCAGGTAGACGTCGAGGCGCTCGACGGGGTCGAGTCCGAGTGCAACGTCGCCGACGGCCCAGACCTCTCGCACTGGAACCGGCATCCGCTCGTCTTCGACCGTGTCGACCAGCGTCTCGAGACGGTCGACCGCGTCGTGGCGGGCAAAGCCAGTCATTGGCGAAACTCGGACCTCGAGTCGCAAAACGGTTTCTTCCCCGTCCAGCCGAACGGCGAATGTATGACATTGTCTGACAACCTATCGGGTCGTGTCGTATCTACCGACCAAACTGCTCGCAGTGGGTCGTACTCCGACGGACTCGCTACTGCTCGGTTCGACTCACCATTGAGTCTCGAGTGGCGTCCGTTGGGTGGGGTATTGTTCTCGACGTGTTGTCGGTCGGCCCACACTCACGAGTTCGGTGTGCACTCGAGTTCTCGACCGACCGACGCGCCCTCGTGTCAGGAGAGCACCTTTTTTATCGGTTCGTTGCGAAGGGAATCGTATGAGACACCGGATCTTCAACGAAGACGGCGAGTCGGAACTCGTGTTCGTTATGGGCTGGGGCAACCGCTGGACCCACGAGAACGTGAGTTGGCTCATCGGGAAGTTGACTGACGCCGGCTACCGGGTCCACGCGTTCGAACTCCCGACGAACATCGGCGACTTCAAAGCCGACTGGCTCGAGCCGATCGCCGAATACGTCGTCGAGTTCGACGAGGAGTACCAACTCCTCGGCCACAGCGCAGGCGCGCTCGTCGCTCAGGCCCTCGACGGCGCGGAGAATCACGTTTATCTCAGCCCGTGGTGGGGATACAGCGACGCCTACCCAGAACCGTTACTCGAGGCCGTCTCGACAGTCCCGACGACGTTGCCGTGTCTGCCGGTCGGTGAGATGGATCGGGAGGCACTCGGCGAACGCGCGACCGACCACCAGATCGCGACGACGCCGTCTTGGGTCTCGCCCGCGTTCGTCCGAGAGACCCGTCTCGCCCAGCAGGATCTGCTGACGATCGATCACGATGCTGTCGTCTTCTGCTCGCTTCGTGACCCGGTCGTCAGTCTGCGACCGATTGGAACTCGCGTTCCCGCCGAGCACGTTGTCCTCTACGACGGCGGTCACGAACTCTTCTCCTCCGCGAGCCGCGAGCGACACATCGACACCCTCCTCGCCGCACTCGAGGACGGTGCCGTCGTCGTCGAGGAGCCCGACGACACGGACGAGCAGGCTCACGTCCCCGCCTAAGACGATTTTACGTTCGCGCGAGTTCTCGAGACGAAACGGACATACGCATCCGTCGGTAACGTCCCCCCGATGGACTGCAACCGGTGTGGGGAGGACGCGATCATGCACGCGGCGTACTCCGGGGCACATCTCTGTCCCGATCACTTTCGCGAGTCGGTCGAAAAGCGGGTGCGAAGACGGGTACGTCGAGACGACCTCGTCCCTCACGAGGCGACGCCGGAGAACCCCCAGACGTGGGTAATCGGCCTCTCCGGTGGCAAGGACAGCGTCGTCCTCACACAGATACTCTCCGAGACGTTCGCCGACGATCCCCGTATCGAACTCGTCGGGTTGACGATTCACGAGGGTATCGAGGGCTATCGCGATAAGAGCCTCGAGGCCTGTGTCGACCTCACCGAGGACCTCGGGATACCCCACGAAGTCGTCAGTTACGAAGAGGAGTTTGGCATCCAGATGGACGACGTGGTCGAAGACGACCCCGAAAACATGGCCGCCTGTGCCTACTGTGGTGTCTTCCGGCGAGACGTGCTCTCTCGCTACGCCGACGAACTCGAGGCCGACTTGCTGTTGACCGGGCACAATCTGGACGACGAGGCCCAGACCGCCCTGATGAACTTCCTCGAAGGAGACGTCGAGCAGGTCGCGAAACACTTCGACGCGAGTCTCGGGCCACTCTCAGAACGCGACGAACAGGACGAGTTCGTCCCGCGTGCCAAGCCCCTTCGTGACGTTCCAGAGAAGGAAGTCGCCCTGTACGCCCACGTCAACGACCTTCCTGCCCACATTACCGAGTGTCCCCACTCGAGTGAAGCCTACCGCGGCGAGATACAGCAGTTACTCTACGATCTCGAGGAGAATCACCCCGGTACTCGCCACTCGATTCTCTCAGGCTACGAAGAACTCGGTGCGATCACCTCCGAGGAATTCAGCGGCGAGGACGGCGCTGATTTGCGCGAGTGTGGCGAGTGTGGGTCGACCACGACGCGAGAGATTTGCCGAAAGTGCTCGCTTCTCGAGTCACTCGTCTAATGTCACACGAACTTCGTTTCGAGGCCCGTATACGCCCGTAAACGAGGTATGTGGTTTGTTTAGCACTGGTAGTTGACTGGCGAAGGCGATGTTTCCTCGAGATCTCGTCGAATCGAGCGGTCGCTATTCGACTCGTGGAGAACGGAAAAATCGACGGCGAGGAGAGCGCGGTGGTGTGTCAGTGGTGTGTCGATGGTGTGGTGTGGCTCTCCGAACGCCGGTCGAAGTCCGCCTGCGGTTACCGGATCACGTCGACGCCGTTTTCTTTCTCGAGTTCGTCGCGTCCGCCGTCGCTGTGGGCGTTGTAGCCGGCTTCTTCGGCGTTCTTGCTCGCGTCGAAGTCGGCACTACTGACGCCTTCGATACTCTGTCGGGACTTGTCCGCTTGCTTTTGGGTCGTTGGACCGAGTACCTGGGCACTCTGGACGCCGGTCATGATCGCCATGACGCGAACCTTGCCCTTGTAGTTCTCCTGAATGCGAGCGCCCCAGATGACGTTCGCGGAGGCCTCGAGACGTTCCGTGATGTTGTCTGCGATGCCCTCTGCCTCTTTGAGGGTGAGGTCGGGGCCGCCAGTGATGTGGACGAGACCACCGGATGCACCGCGATAGTCGACGTCCAGCAGCGGGTGGTTCATCGCGTCCTTGACGACTTCGTCGGTCTTGTTCTTGTCCTGGGTCTCGCCGACGAGCATGACGGCGACGCCACCCTGATTCATGATCGTGGACATGTCCGCGTAGTCCAGGTTGATCAAGCTCGGTTGGGTGATCGTCTCCGAGATACCCTTGACGGTTTCGGCGATGATCTGGTCCATGACCGAGAACGCCTTGCCGATTGGCAGGTTCGGGACGTAATCGAGCAGCCGGTTGTTGTCGAGGACGATGATCGAGTCCGCCTGATCGCGGAGTTTCTCGAGACCCTCTTCGGCTTTGACCGTCCGGGCACGCTCAACGTTGAACGGCGTCGAGACCATGCCGACGACGATTGCGCCCTGCTCTTTGGCGATTTTCGAGACGACGGGGGCGGCACCGGTACCGGTTCCGCCACCCATACCTGCGGTCACGAAGACGAGGTCTGCGTCACCGAGGACTTCTTTGATCGTTCCCTGAGCCATCTCAGTGGCGCGTTCGCCCATCGATGGGTCGCCACCAGCACCGAGTCCGTTGGTGAGCGACTTGCCGACGAGGATCTTCGTGTCGGCTTCGATCATCTTCAGGTGCTGTTTGTCCGTGTTGATCGCCACGGTATCGGCACCGTCGACGCCGATGTTGTACAGTCGGTTGATCGTGTTGTTCCCCGCGCCACCGGCACCGACGATGACGATTCGTGGATCGCCGAACTCGTCGCCATCCATGTCGGCGTCCATCTCTTGGGCCTCTTCTTCTGCATTCTCGAGTGCGTCTTGTACGATATCCTGCATCGTTTAAACCTTGGCCCAGTTACGTTTGCCAGTGCGCTCGCTCGTGGCGTCGTGTTGTTCGTTGATCATCTCTCGGACGGCCGACCGGATTGCCTCGCTCCGGTTTGGAAACTCGCCCGAGTCGACCAGCTGTTCGACCTCGTCGATCTGCTGTTCCGGAATTCGCAGTGTCACACGCTCCATTATTGTATTCCCTCTGGGGTAAGACGGCGCGCGCCCCTGTCAGACGCGGTCTGTCTTACACGCGATGCCCGCCATCGGGCGATTTCGGCTTTCACCGAACGTTGTAAGACGACCGTCTTACGCGAATAAGTCGAATACTGGCTTAGATAATAAAGGTTTCGGCGACAGTGACTGTCCGTGTCTTACACTGGTCGTTACGGCTGTGTCTCACGCGTGAGTACGTCTGCAGCCGGGGTCCGACGACCGCAACCGGGGCAAAAGGACCAGTCCGAACGGATTTCGTCGCCACACTCACAAAAGAGTCGCCGCGAGGTTTTCTCCCCACAGTTCGGGCAGTAAACGTGCTCGTCGTCGACGTGCTCGCCACACTGATTACACTCACACGTCGATTCGTCCTCGAGAGATCGACGATTGGCGTCGTGGGACGTCGTGTCCGACGACGTGTCCTCGCGCGTGGGCGAAGACTCCTCGGTGACTCGAGTCGTGGCTCGCTCGTCCTCGAGTGTGACGGTAACGTTTACGTCGGGTGTGTGTGTTTCCGTGCGTGCGTGTTCGCTCGTGTCCGAACGCGCTGTGAGGAGTGTGTCGACACGGTGGCGGATCAGGTCGTCGATGGCCTGCGTCGCGTCACGCTCGGCCATCGATGAGTCCGCGCCTCGAGTGCCCTCCGTCTGACTCGACGCGGTGAGGTACTCGCGAAGAGCCTCCCGCATCGCCTCGCTCTTCGAGAGTTCGAGGGCCTCGAGTTGCTCGACGAGGTCGTCGTCGGCGCGGAACGTAATCTTACTCATGCTCGAGAGTGTACTTGTATTCAACATACTCCTATATCAATCATACTCCCGATTCGGTGGTGAGTATCGCATTTTCGGCTTCGAATAATAACCCTTATGTTACACAGAGCGGCTACGTTGATATGCGACCGCCCTTAGCTCAGACTGGTAGAGCAGTCGACTGTAGATCGACTTGCCCCCCGTTCAAATCGGGGAGGGCGGACTTTTCGTGATTCAAACCGACGAGCGAAGCGAGTCGCTGGAATCACGAAACGGAAATCACGACCCGATTTTGAACATGAGAGTCGCACGCTCGCGAACGAAGTGAGCGAGACCGTCTCTCACCTGTTCAAATCGGGGAGGGTGGACTTGCTTTTTCGCTCGAGTGAACTCATCTCACGGCGGTTTACTCGAGATACCTCACAAACACCTCAAAACCCGTAGAACGACCGAGAGTCACCGCCTACCCAGACAATTCCAACGAAGACACTGAATCGACTCCTACCTAACCCGGCGAGTCCACTCCGTATCGCCGTCTGAGTAGGGTTATCACGGCGAGTAACGAGACGATCGCACTCACCACGCCGAAACCTGGGATTCCATCGTCACTATCGTCGTCCGAACCGGTATCGTCTCCTTCATCGTCGGTGGTGGCTTCAGCATCGTCAGCATCGGAATCGAATGAATCGGCTTCTTCGACCGATAACGTGTCCGTCACGCGATCACTATCGCCCGCGTGAGTTGAGACCTCGAGGTGGATGTCGATCGTTCCGTCCGCTGAGAAGCGCTCGGTTACCGTTTCTCCGTCGTACGTCTCTCCGTCGATTTCCCAGGTATATTCTGCAATGTCTCCGCCGTCGTACGAAGAGTCACTCGCCGAGAACGTTACCTCGTCGTCTACGGTTGCCGCCTCTTGGTCGATGGTTATCTCCGCCGAGGGGTCGTCATCGTCGTCGTCTGACTCGTCCGGAGCTGGTAGGGGCATGCCGCCGCCACCGCTATCGTCATCATCGTCATCGCCGTCGTCTTCTGAGGCAACGTCGAACGTGGTCTCGAACCCGTCGTCGGGGCCGGCTTCGTTACCGGCGTGGTCGGAAACGGTGAGTGTTGCAGTGTACGTCGAGTTGGGTTCGACGTCGAAGTCATCGTGAACGGTTTCGGTAGTGGTGATCTGCGTCGCGTCGTCGTCTGTGAGATCAGTCGACGACCCCTCTTTTGGAGTGACGGAGAGGTCGACCGAGGAGGCGTCGATCCCAGTGACGTTATCTTCGTACGCGAACCCGATGTTCACCGTTTCCTCGGCTTTGTCGATCGTAGTTCCGTTTTCCGGTGTGCTCTCGACAAAATTCGGCGAACTAGTGTCTTCGACCGTAATCCCGTACGTTGACACGTCGTCAACGGTTGCAATCCAATACTCACCATTGACCGAGTCGGTACCACCAACTGGCCCCTGGTCGTTTTCGAACGATTCTATGTCGACACTCCGTTCATCCCACTGGCCGGTCTCTTCGTCGTACTGTTGTACCCTAACGGTATCGTCGTCGACACTGACTCCCTCCGGGAGTTGCGCTTCGTCGGTCGGAATCCCAATCGTCGCGTTCTCCATGTTTCTGTCTACTGTGACACCTGCTCCGGCGGTTAGAAACTCCACGCCGAGTCGACTCGAGTCGAGATTGGTCGGTGCGGAGTCGGTCTCTGAGAGAGCGAGGGGCGACGCTGAAACGTCCTCCGTCGTGTTCATTGTGAGGAAGGCACCCGATTGCTCGTTGTAGATGGTCACCGTTCCGTCGTCTGTCGTTGCGTTCGTCTCGAGTGACACCGTCGTCGTTTCGTTCCCGGCGTTTCCGGCGAGATCGGTACCGGACGCCGTCAGGTCGTAACGGCCGTCTGAATCGACGTCGATCGAGCCATTCCACTGGTGGTCGGACTCCTGCGTGAGATTCTCGACCGTCGTGTTCGTCTCGTCGGCGTCAGTTACGTCGACCGTCGGATCTCCGTCGAGCGCTTCGCTCGAGTGGACGTCCACCACCGCTTCAGAGTCGTCGACGTCGGATACTACTGCGGTCAACGCTGGCGAGGTTCGGTCGATGTCCACTTCCGGCCCGTCAGCGCGCTCTCGAACCGTATTGTTCGCCGAGTCCTCCGTGGTGGCGGCGAGTACGTACCGGCCGTCGTCCGGGATGTCGGCGGCTTCGATCGTCGCGTTCCACTCGTGGGCGGCTTCGTCGTATTCAGCGGGGACTTCGTGTCGGTACGTCGTGTCTGTCGACTCGAGGCTCACTGACACATCGGAGACGGACCCCGTGGTACTTCGTCCGTCAGTCGTCTCCCCCGTTACCGTTATCTCACTCGAGTCGTTCGCGTGTACGACCTCTCCCGATTCGTCGCCCGATTCGTCGACGATGGTTTCGAACGAAAGGGTCGGTTCATCGGTGTCGACAGTCACCGATTCCGACGTGGCGTTTTCGTTACCAGCGATATCGGTTGCTGAGAGCGTGATCGTGTAGTTTCCGCTGTCGACCGGTTCGTCGCTCGAGTCGGTTGCGGGCCACTCGATCGCTGTCGATTCCTCCCCGCCGGTGGCGTCGCTGAGGTCCCACTTCTTAACCGCCGCTTCCGTGTCTTCCGTGTCTTCCGTGTCTTCATCGGCGGGAGTGATTTCGACCGTTGTCGACTCGGGATTCTCGTCCGTAGCGTTCACGTTCATCGACGCTGGATTTGCTGAACCAATTTCGTCGTAACTCTCGTCAGCCGGGTCGACATCGAGGGTGACGGTCGGTGGGGTCGTGTCGACGGTCACGGTCCGACTGTCAGTTGCGTTTTCGTGGGGCAGTGGTGTTCCCTCCTCGTCGACCAGGCGAAGTTCGATTTCGTAGGTTCCATCGTCCAGGTCGCCAGTGGTCGCGGCGAACGTGGAGGTGTTCGACGTGCCCGTTTCAGTGAACTCGCCGTCCGTCCACTCGTCGGCAGCGTCGTCGGTGCTATTGGCGTCGAGTACTCGATGTTCGACGCCGGCTGCGTCGGCCACGTTCGTGTTCTCGAGGCCGTACTCGACGGTGACGTTCGACTCGTTCGTCGCCGCATCGTTCGCAGGCTCCGTGAGAGAAATCGACGGTGGGTCGTGGACTCGAACCGTTTCTTCGACGGCAGCATCGTTTCCGCTCGGGTCGGCGGCGGTTACGTTCACCGTATGCGAACCGACGTCGTCGAACGAGTGATTCTCGACGGCGTCCGTCGTGGTCGTCGTCGTTCCGTCGCCGAAGTCCCACGTGTAGGTATCTATCTCGTGATTGTCGGTCGAATCGCTCGCATCGAACGGCGCGTCCCAGTCGGCGCTGACGTTCTCCGGCGCGTCCAGCGCCGGTGTAGGATCGGTCGTGTCCACGACGTCGACGGGGACTGATGTCGTGTTCTCGTTCCCTGATTCGTCGATCGCAGTGACGTTTACGGCGTGCGTTCCAGGTTCGTCGAACGCGTGATCGATCGTCGGATCCGTCGTGTTCGAGAAACGTTCGCCGTCGACCGACCACTCGTACGCCGCGATTCCGTGGTTGTCTGTTGACTCGCTTGCATCGAATTCGACAGCGTCAATCCCTACTTCGACGTCCTCGGTCCGGTTGCCCTCGAGAGCCGCGGTGGGTGGGCGTTCGTCGATCACGTCGATCGCTGTGGATGTCGTCAGTTCCAGGTCTGCCCCGTCCGACATGGTCACGTCGATCGATTCCTCACCCACCTCGTCGAACGTGTATTCGATTTGGGATCCGTCTTCCTCGGTGGATTCGCCGCCGACCTCCCAGTCGTAGGACTCGAAGGTGTGATCGGCTTCGACGGAGACGGCCGTCGACTCGCCGACCTGGGCCGTTTCGACCTCGATTTCGGGGTCGAGGGTATCCTCGAGCGTCTGTAACACGGCTTTGTAGACGTCGATCTGCCCGGCGCCCGCTCTCTCCTCGTCTTCGTCGAGCGAAGTCGCAGTGTCTTCGAGCGTCGACCGGAGTTCTGCGGGCGAGCGTTCGTCTTCGGTCGACGACTGGACGATCGCTGCGGACCCAGAGGCGTGGGGTGCGGCCATACTGGTTCCGCTCGTTGATCTGTACTCGTCGTCGAATTCCGGGTGATCCACGGGTACCGCGCTTCTGATGTCCTCACCCGGTGCGGTGACGTCCGGGACGGTGTACGATGCCGGCCAGTCGAGGGGCGCAACACTTCCCCAGTCACTCCTCGTATCGATCGTTTCGCCACTCGAGAACCCCGCGACGTCCCCCTCCTCAGTAGACGCGCCGATGCTGAACGCCTCGTAGACATTTCCGGGTGAGCCACTCGTGTCCGGGCCGTCGTTTCCGCTCGAGGAGACGACGAGCGTTCCGGCGGACTCGGCGTTTCGGATGGGGTCGATGTACAGGTCCGTGTAGCCTTCCGACCCCAGGCTCAGGCTGATCACGTCGGCATCTTCCTCGAGCGCCCACTCCATCCCGTCTAAGATTTGGGCGACGGTGCCCGAACACGCCCCATCGTCGCAGTTGGTCAGGACCGCCCCGTGGAGTAACTCCGTCTCGGGCGCGACGCCGATGGATTCGCCGCTCTCGTTTCCGCCGGCGACGGTTCCGCTGACGTGGGTGCCGTGGCTATCGTAGTCGTGGGGGTCGCTGGCGGGTTCGTCGTCGAAATCCCGCCAGTTCTCGTCGTCGATATCGATGTCCGGGTGGTCTCCGTCGACGCCGGTGTCGAGGACGGCAACGCTCGAGCCCTCGCCGCGAGTATCGAACGTCTCCCACGCGTCGGGGGCGTCGATCTGCTCGAGCCCCCAGGTGTGGTCTCCGGTGTGTGGAGTCACATCGTCGTCCGGCTCGGGATCGGGGACGTCGACGGTCTCATCGTCATCGGTTTCGTTGCATACCGTGGCTCCGTCGGGTGGGTAAGTGCTGTGGTGACTCT
Source organism: Natronorubrum sediminis (assembly GCF_900108095.1). Taxonomy (NCBI): domain Archaea; kingdom Methanobacteriati; phylum Methanobacteriota; class Halobacteria; order Halobacteriales; family Natrialbaceae; genus Natronorubrum; species Natronorubrum sediminis. Next base: position 981,563 of record NZ_FNWL01000002.1, on the reverse strand, counting down.
CCACCTCGAAGTTGTCGTGAATGTCGGTAACGTGATCGACCGTTCCGAGGCGCTCGAGTGGCACGCGATCGGTGTCGACGGTGACCAGTGCGGCGTTCGTGATCCAATATTGGCGTTCGATTTCGACGTGTGGATTGCCCGCGGCGAATCGCTCGAACGGCGTCTGCGTGTCGTTCGCGTGCGATTGCATCGACTCGACCTGGTGTTCGTCGGCCGTCGTCTGCACCGCGATCTCGGATCGATCCTCGAGATGGACGAGGACGGTTGTTTCGCCGTCGCCCTCCTCGAGTGTGGCGTCGATCTCGATATCGTGGTCGCTCGCCTCCAGTTCGGACTCGTTGTCACTCAGATTCAGCGTGTCGCTGCCGACGACGCCGGTTACTCCACCTAACAGGATGATGAGAATCAAACAGGTGATTCCAAGACCGCCAACTCGCATTTAGTTGTCTACAGAGAGTATCACTGTACGTTAAATGTCTTCTTGAAATTGATAAACAAACAAGGTGATTAGGTTGGGTAGTGGTAGCAGACTTGAGGCCCCTGTTTCTGCATAGGATGTATATGTCAATCTCTTGTTCTTGACTAGTATGTGTTCGTCTTGTGTTACCGGGGTTCTCTCATCAAATGGTCGAGAAGCCTTTCTGGGCGCGAATCGTTTTGTCCACCGTCTACGGCTACAGATTTCGACTACTGGCTCAGACTCGAGGCATGGTGTGTTTGCGACGGTGCACTCAAAGCCCCCAGCATAACGAGAGCGAACTGAATGGATGACTCGAGAGAAGTTACTATTGGACCACAGACACGAAGAAAAGGAAGTTCAATTCGAGACTAGCTGCTGGTTTCTGGTGCAGTGAATTCAGTCTCGTAAATGATGCTGTCACTCGAGTCGTGGATGAGAGTGACTTCGTAGTCTTCACCTGCAATGACTCCTTCACTTGGTGTGTCATCAGCATCACCGAGGTTTTCCGTTTCTTCGTCAAAGGAGATCTCCTCAGCAAAAATGCCGATTGAATCGCCAGTGCTCAGTTCACCATCTGGGCTAGCGATGGCAACATCATCTTCATCAATATCATCACTCCAATCGTCTGTTGTGGGATCAACAAATCCTTCGCTTTCATCTAATGTTACAGTTCCATTAGCACCCTCAATTTGTATTTGGAGTTCGCTTTCATCGACTGCATCACCACCATCATGACTTAGTGTAGCAACAGGTTCGGCGTCATCATCGTCAAAATCACCATTCCAACTTGAGTCGGCCTCCACATCAAAATTTGCACTCGGTGCTGAGTCACCCATATCGTCACCCATGTCCATCACAAACGCAGCGATCACTGCAGCGAGGATAACTGTGATTGCAACCATCAAGACAACACCAATTACCGGCGATACTGCTCGTTCGTCTTCGTCCCCAACTAGTTTCTTTTGGTATTCTTTTAAATCCATATTTTCACACCTTAGAGGTCCGTATCGTAGATAATACTGTCACTTGGGTCGTGAATAACACTCACTTCTTCTATATCACCGTCAAAGTTAGTGATATCATCACCCTCACTTTCATCAATAATTATTGTGTCTCCAGCGCTAACTTCTTCACCATTTTCTACACCATCGTCGGAAAAGGTCTCACTTTGGAGATTATCACTATCACCATTTGAAATTTGAACTGTAATATCATCAGCTTCGAATGAATCACCACCATCGTGGCTTAGGTGTAGTTCATCGTCACCGTCTCCAGCTATCTCAGCATCCATTGACGGCGCTGGCGCAGATTGCCCCATGTCGTCGCCCATATCCATCACGAACGCCGCGATCACAGCGGCGAGGATCACGGTAATTGCGACCATCAATACGACGCCGATAACCGGGGAGACAGCACGCTCCTCCTCGTTTCCGACTAACTTGTTTCGGTATTCTTTCAAATCCATGTTTTGTCACGCACCCGGAACAGCCCGAACGCTTCGTCTCGAGGGAACCCGCCCCTCGCGTGCCCACCGCGGGTGATAACCACACCACCTCGTCGTCAGCACACGTCAGCCATCCGTTCCGTTCGCAGTTGGTGCTCGAGCAACTGTCGACAGTAAGTGCATAAATAAGTACAGTATCGTGAAAGTCCCTCCGACTGATGTGACTTTCAATGTTGAGAATCAGGCGACCGTAGAGCGGTTCCAGTAACGCCTTGAAGTCCCTCAGGTGGTCGAAATATCCCGTCTCAAGCGATGGAGTCGCGAGAACCGATTTCTGAGCCCAAACACACCGCTTCTGATTGCTCAGAAAATTAGACCGGAATAAACGCTCCGCGTAGCTTCCAAGGACGGGTTGAACGAGTCCCATCGAGCCCGTTTCCGAGAGGGTTTCTCTCGACCAAAATGGCCTAAATCGTCCGTGAAACTATCGTTTCCGGCCACAACGCCTTTGTATCCGAACCGAATTCTCGCCGGATCGCTCCGAGCTCGAGCGACGGCCGATTTCGCCGCTGCTCGAGTCCCGCTGGTGGTCCACTCGGATGTGATCCGCTGGAGGCTAACCCCGTCTGCTCGAGTCTCTCCCAACTCGTCCACCGACGCAAACACGATCAGGTACCGACGAGAGCCGACGATTCCCCGACCACCCCGCCACAGGCGAGCACAGGCCAGTCGCTTTTCCCTTCCCTCAGGATAGCCACGCACATGAGCAACGACGGCCCGAGCCGCGACCGCGCACAGGATCGCGCCGAATCCCGAAAATCCGAGCGTGCCGACAACGCCGAATCCATCCTCGAGTCCGTCGAACGCGACCTCGGCAGCCTCGAGTATCCCGTCTCGAGTGAGGAACTCGCCGCGGAGTACGCGACCGATCCGATCGACATGCCCAACGAAACCGAATCACTCGGCAGCGTTTTCGACCGATTGGCCGGCGAGCAGTACGACTCGCCCGAGGAGGTCCGCGAGGCGGTCCACGGCGAGGTCACCGGCGAAGCCGGCAGCCCGAACGAGGCCAACCCCGAACGCGACCTTTCGAGTCTGGACGAGGAGACACAGGGCTCGCCCAGCGACCGCGGGAGTGACGCGCTCTAAGTCACTCCGTCGCGGCTGTCCGGACCCATTACTCGCTGGGTCGTCCAGACTCACTCGAGGCACTCCCCGGGCGCTATCGACGGGCGGTTTAGTCGCCCGATTCTGATAGCAGAACGGATTTACGTCACCGTCGCCTGGTTTCGCGTATGGATTACGAAGCGAGCCTCGACCGAGCGATGGACGACGTACCCGACATCGCGGGCAGCGAAGAGCGACTGCAGATTCCCGACGCCCAGACCCAAAAGGACGGCGCGTTCACCCGATTTACCAACCTGGGGGAGATCGCGGACGTCCTCTCGAGAGAGGACGAACACCTCCACCGATTCATCCAGCGTGAGATGGGGACCAGCGGCAAGTTCGAGGACGGCCGCGGTCGTTACAACGGCACCTTCTCCGAGCGGGACTTCAACATGGCCGTCGAGGCCTACGTCGACGAGTACGTCCTCTGCTCGGAGTGTGGCCTGCCGGACACCCGCCTCGTCCGCGAGGATCGCACCCCGATGCTTCGCTGTGACGCCTGTGGTGCCTTCCGTCCGGTTACGAAGCGCTCCTCGAGCAGCCAACAGCAACAACAGGCCGAAGCAGTCGAAGAGGGCAAGACCTACACCGTCGAGATCACCGGTACCGGCCGCAAGGGCGACGGAGTCGCCGAGAAAGGCAAGTACACGATCTTCGTCCCCGGCGCAGAGGAAGGCGACGTCGTCGAGATCTACATCAAGAACATCTCCGGGAACCTCGCGTTCGCTCGCCGCGAGTAATCGCGTCTCCCTCTCGCTCCGCACTCTCTGCGTTCTCCTTTCCTCGTCGCACTCTCTGCATTCTCCCTTCTGCTGTGGTGCGCTCTCGATCTCGAGTTCCAACTCCTTCGAGATCTGTCGACGATCAGCGACCCAGCGGAACCAACCGCGAAATTAAAGGTAGATTGGGCTAGTCACATAGCCGTGGGAGTATCGTTCGACCTCTTCGGGACGCTCGTCAGCGCCGAGAAGCCAGCCAATCCAGCCGCCGCCGTCGCGACCGAACTCGAGGCTCGCGACGTGGCCGTCCCCGACGACTGGGCCGACGCGTACGCGGAGGCCCACGTGGACGCCCCCGAGGGCGCGGAGATTCCGCTCCCGGCACACGTCTCGAGAGCGCTTGCGAGTCGCGGCGTCGACTTCGACGGAAACGCCCCGCGACGGGCGGTCGTCTCCGCGTTCGATCCGACGGTCGAGACCAGAGACGGGGCCGAGGCGGCCGTCGAAGCCGCCCGCGAACGCGGCCCGGTCGCGATCTGCTCGAACTGCAGCGTTCCCGAACTGGTCGGTCGCACGCTCGTTCGCTCCGCGTTCGACCGATCGGACTTCGACGCCATCGTCACGAGCGTTGGCTGTGGCTGGCGAAAACCCGCGCCCCAAATTTTCGAACTCACCGCGTCCCAACTCGAGATTCCGCCATCGACGCTGATTCACGTCGGTGACGACGCAGACGCAGACGGCGGCGTCGAGGCTGTCGACGGAACGCCGCTGTTGCTCGAGGACCACCCTCTCGAGACGATTCCGGCGGCACTGGCGACACGATGGCCACCGAAGTCATGACGCCGACGACTATCGAAGACACGACGCGTTCGACGGAACCGACTCGAGAACGCACCTCGTCGCCGACCGACGCTGAGAGCCGGTGGCTGGGATGTTGACGACGATCGCGTTGTTCGTGCTGGCGTTCAGCCTCGACGTCCTGATCGGCGAGCCACCGAACACGCTCCACCCCGTGGCCTGGTTCGGCCGTCTCGTCGCGCGACTCGATCGACCCTACGCAGAGAGCGACCGCGGCCAGCGACTGGCCGGCGTCGCGATTGCACTTTTCGCGCCATTGCTGCCGGCGCTACTCGCCGGTGTGGGCGTGTTCGCCCTACTCGTGTACTCGCCGTTCCTCGGAACCGTCGCCGCGGCCGTCGTGCTCTTCGCCTCGACGAGCCTCCGCTCATTGCTCGAGTTGACGCGGACGGTCGTCGACGCGACGGAGCCGACGCCCGACGGCGAATCCGACGCCCTCGAGCCGGCGCGCGAGCAGATCCGTGGTCTCGTCGGCCGAGACACCACCGATCTCTCGGCCGCCGAACTCCGGAGCGCGGCCGTCGAGAGCGTCAGCGAGAACCTCGCAGACGGGCTGATCGCCCCGCTCTTGCCGTTTGCACTCCTGGCACCGATTTCGCTGCCGGCAGCGGCAGCAGCCGCCGCGTGGGTCAAGGGCGTCAACACCCTGGACTCGATGCTCGGCTACCCGTCGAAACCCCACGGCACCGCGAGCGCACTCCTCGACGATCTCGTCATGTGGCTCCCGGCTCGATTCGCGGCGCTCACGATTGCGATCGCCGGCAGTGACGCGTTCGCCCTCGGCGACGCTCGACGCTGGGCACGCGCCCCGCCGTCGCCGAACTCCGGGTGGCCGATGGCGACGCTCGCCACCGTCCTCTCGGTCCGACTCACGAAGCCGGGCGCGTACGACCTGAACCCGAGTGCCGACTTGCCGACCGTCGAGGACGGCCAGCGCGCGGTTCGGGTCGTCGCCACGGCCGGCGTCGTCACGATCGTCGCCGCAATCGTCCTCGCACTCGCCGTGACGAGGGCACTCGAGTCCCTCGAATACGAACTATTCGGCTCGTCTCCCCTCTTGCTCGCACTCGACTCGTTCGCCCTCGAACCGGCTCTCGAGGTGATCCGGTGAGCCCAGCATCGAGTGCAGCCCTCAGAGGGGCACTCGCGTTTTTAACCCGACTGCCCGTCACTACGTGCGAGGGCGACTGGGACGCGTTTCGCGCACGGCCGGTCGTCTTTCCGATCGTTGGCGCAATCGCAGGCGCGATCGCAGCGATTCCACTCCTGGCAGCAAACGCGCTCCCCGCTCCAACCATCGCGTTCGGCTACCTGCTCGCAGTCTACGCCGTCACGGGGATCCACCACCTCGACGGTGTCGCCGACCTCGGTGACGCATTCGTCGTCCACGGCGACTCGGCCCGAAGACGCGAGGTGCTGAAAGATACCACGACCGGTGTCGGGGCCCTGCTCGCCGTCTCGCTCGCCGTCGCCGGCCTCGCACTCGGTGCCCTCGGCGTCGCCGCCCTCCCCCTCGCCGCTGCGCTCGCAGTCGTCGTCGCCGCCGAAGTCGGCGCGAAACTCGGGATGTCCGCGATGGCCTGTGGCGCTCGAGCGAGCCACGACGGGATGGGCAGCCAATTCACGGCCGAAGCCGCCCCCGCTTCCGTCGTCGCACCCGCCGTCGCAGCCGTTCCCGTGGCCTTCCTCTCGTGGCCGGAGCCGGTCGCCGCCGCGACGCTGCTGGGGGCCACCGCCGGGGCGTGTCTCCCCTGGCTGTGGGCGAGACGACACCTCGAGGGGGTTACCGGCGACGTTTTCGGCGCGGCGAACGAAATCGGCCGCCTCGCCGGGCTTCACGCGGGGGTGATCGCGTGGACGCTCTTGTGATGTGCGGGGGGCGAGGCACACGCCTCGACAGCCAATACGAAAAGCCTCTCTACCCGATCGACGGCGTCGAGATGGTCGATCGCGTTTGCCAGGCCCTCGAGCAGAGTCGAATCGAGACGATCTACGCCGCCGCCTCACAGAACGCACCCGAGACGCGAGCACACCTCGAGAACGATGCCTCGCTTACGACTATCGAAACGCCGGGAGACGGCTACGTATCCGACTTACTGACACTCCTCGAGCGCCCTGAGATTTCGACGCCAGTTCTGACCGTCGCGGCCGATCTGCCCACGCTCGAGGCCGCTTCGATCGACCGAACTCTCGAGCGACACGCCGGACGCGACGCCTCCCGAACCGTTTGCGTCCCCGTTTCCCTCAAACGACGACTCGGTGTGAGCGTCGACTCGAGACTCGACTCATGCGATCACCTCGCGCCGACGGGGGTCAACGTCGTCGGCGATACAGCGACCGATCAGACCATGACTGACATCCACTACGATCCACGCCTCGCAATCAACGTGAACCGACGTGAAGACGTGCAGGTTGCCACCTGCTTCCTGTCCACTGACGAACCGAATCCAGATACCCCAGATACTGCAGGGGCCTCGGAGGGTCACTAACCGTGCGCCTCTTGCTTCCTGCCGGAACCACCGAGACGGCACTCGTCGACGGGATCAGCGCGGCCGGTGCGACGCCCGAGTTGATGAAGCACACGCCCTCGGCGGACGCCGAGATCCTCGCCTACGGCCGGCCCGTCACGGCACCCGTCACGCCAGTGAGTCCGAACGGCTGTCCGACGCCGGCGGCCGTGACGCGGGCCGTCCGTGAAATCCTCGAGTTCGACGTCTCGATCGTCGACGCGGGGCTCGCGGAGCCGACGGCGGCCCCGACCGTCGACCTCGGCGTCGATCCCGGCGCGGACATCCGAGAATCCGCTCCCGTCCCTGAGGCGGCGGCGATCTTCGATCGCGCGGCGACCTACGCCACGAGTCTCCCGGACGACGACCTCGTCATCGGCGAGACGGTCCCCGGCGGGACGACGACCGCCCTCGGGGTGCTCACCGCACTCGGCGAACCCGCCGCCGTCTCCTCCTCGCTTCCGGCCAACCCGATCGAATGCAAACGCCGCGTCGTCGACGACGCACTCGAGGCGAGCGATCTCAGTTCCGGTGGGCTCGACGGCCAGCCACTCCAGGCCATCGAACAAATGGGCGATCCGGTTCAAGCGACCGCCATGGGGCTCGTGACGGGTGCGCTCGAGGCCGATATCGACGTGACGCTCGCCGGCGGCACGCAGATGATCGCCGTCGCCGCCCTCCTTCGACACGCTGGGCTCGAAGGGCCGCTCTCGATCGCGACCACCTCGTTCGTCGCCGACGAACAGGGGGATCGACTCGGCGAGGCCTGCTATCGGCTGAACTGCGAGCTGACGGTGACCGATCCCGGCTTCGACGGACGCGAGCACGTCTCGATGGAGCGCTACTGCGCCGGCGAGGCGAAGGAGGGCGTCGCGATGGGCGGCGCGCTCTCGCTCGTCCCCGAAGACCGACTGCCCATGGTACTGGATCGATTCGAGGTCGTCTGCGACCGACTCGGGATCGACGACGAGCACGCACAGTCGCCGACGGAGGGCGACCGTGGACCCTGAGTCCATTCACACGGGCGAGCGCGTCCCACACGGCGGCGAACCCGACCAGCGGATCCGCGACTTCTCGGCGAACACCAACCCGAACACGCCCGCCGGCGTCTCGAGCGTGTACGAGGACGCACTCGAGGAGTCCCGACGGTATCCCGACGACGAGTACTCGGCGTTCCGGGCCGCTGCGGCCGAGTTCGTCGGCTGCGAGCCCGACCGAGTGATTCCGACGTCCGGCGGACTGGCTGCAATTCGCCTCGCGATGGAGTGCGCGCTCGAGCCCGGAGAGACGGCCGTGCTCCCCGCTCCGAGCTTCGGCGAGTACGCTCGCGAGGTGCACCTCCAGGGGGCGACGCCCGAGTTCGTCGCCCACGACGAACTGCTGGCGGTTCCCGAAGAGCGACTCAGGAAGCACTCGCTCGCGGTCGTGTGTACGCCGAACAACCCGACCGGCGAAGCGGCCGACCCGGACGCGCTGGCAGCGTTTGCAGCCCGCTGTGGCGAGAGCGAGACGACGCTGCTCGTCGACGAGGCGTTTCTCGGTTTCACCGACCTGCCCTCGGCGGCGACACTCGAGGCCGAGCACGTGATCGTCGCCCGCTCGCTGACCAAATTGTTCGGGCTGCCGGGGCTGCGCGCCGGGTTCGCGGTCGCTTCAGGGCAGAACCGAGACGACCTCGAGACGGCCCGTCGCGCCTGGTCGCTCGGAACGCCAGCCGCACGCGTCGGAACGTTTTGCCTGCGCCAGGACGAGTTCGTTCGCGACACGCGCGAACGCATCGAGCGCGAGCGCGAGCGCATTCGTGAGCACCTCGAGCGGCGATTCGCCGTCTCTCCCTCGGATGCGCCCTACTTGCTCTGCGCTGTCGACGACCGCGTCGGTGGCGCTGAGATGGGAGCCGCGTCGGACGCGGATGACGCCGTCGAGACACTCGTCGAATCCGCTCGAGCAGCGGGCGTGGCGATCCGCGACGCGACGACGTTTCGCGGGCTCGATTCGCACATTCGCGTCGCGATCAAGGACCGCGAGTCGAACGATCGATTGCTCGAGGCACTCGGCTGCACTCGAGGAAGGGGAACGGAATCGACCGACACACGCGGCGAAATCGGCGGCGACGGCTCTTCGGCCGATGGAGAGGCCCACGAATGACGGGTGAGACGGGTGAGACAGGTGAGGCTAATGCGTACGACGCGACTCGCAGCGACGGCGTGCTTCGGGTTCACCGACCCGACACCGAATGGCTCTCGACTGGCTGGAACGGCGGCCGTCGGGTCGCGTCGGCTGCGTACAACGTGTCGGTCCCGGAGGGATGGAATCGTACGGATCTCGAGGCCTACGTGGGCGAGCGCCTCGAGCGCGCCGGGTTCGACACTCCGCCCGAGGCCCCGGTTTTACTCACCGGCGTCGATCAAAACGACGCCCGCGGCGCACGATGTGGCTCCGTCACGGCCTACGCGACGGCTGGCATCTCGAATCCCGCCGCGTTGCCGATGGCCGACGACGACGCGTCGACTGTCGATCACGGCCCAGACGATGTCACCTCGAGTGTTCCACCCGGTCGCGGCACGGTCAACGTCATTATCGGGACGACCCGGGCACTCGAACCCGGCGCGCTGGCGAACCTGATCGCCGTTGGCGCGGAAGCGAAGGCGACGACGCTGCTCGCGGAAACCGGCTTTCCGGGGACGACGACGGACGCCATCGTCGTCGGGCACGATCCGACGGGCGAACGCGTCGCGTTCTCCGGAAGCGGTACTGACGTCGGCGCGGCGACGCGCGCCTGCGTCAGAGACGCCGTACGCGCCGCGCTCGAGGCACACTACGACGACGGTGACCACACCCTTCCCGAATCGGTCGCGGAGGCTCCCTACGGCGTCTCGACCGACATGCGAGCGACCGTCTTCGATCCGACTGAGGGGTCCTGAGTCGAGCGCCTCGAAACGTTAACCCGCTTCGGCACAAATGACTCTCCGATGAGCGAGGACGATACCGTCGACCTGTCGGCGATCCGTTCGATCGCACTCGCGCCGGCGGACGTCGTCGACGCGTTCGCGTACACGCAAGAGAATCCCGGCGCTGCAGTGCTTCGCGTCACGCCCCCGTTTCACGGGCGGATGCGCGCCCGAATCCACGTGTTCCGAACCGAGGACACCGAGGTAACGGGTGCGATACACCTCTCGCCCGAATCGGTTCTCGAGGAGCGCGTCGTCGCCGACTATCCCGACCTCGAGTCGACGCTCGAGGGGGCCGACGCCGACGAGACGGATGCCGTCCGAAAAGAACACGCGGCGGCCGTCGAGGCGTGGCAAGAACGCGCTCGCGAGTCAATTCGTGAGACGGTGACACTCGAGACCGACGAGGGGACGCAAACGGTCGACCTCAAACTAGTCGGGTAGCATCACTGTCGAAAACCGCGCCGGGCCGGTATCCATTCTCGAGACTGTCACCACTTCTGGTACCAGTCTGGACGCTATCTCTCGAAGTCCACAAATCAGCCCCGAGCGAGTCGCTCCGATGTGATGAATTAGTTCGAGACACCTCTTCTGTCGTACACTTTCACTTTCACTCCGGCTGGATCGCATTAAGGTACCTACCGTCGAATCTCCCTGTATGGCACTGATCGCAGCGACCGACCGACACGACCAACACGATCGTTACGACGCCGACCCGGGCCGTGAACCGACGGAACGACGCCGAATCGACGTCACCGACCTGCACGCTGCAGGTATCGAGGAGTACGTCGCATCGAACGTCGACACCGACGCCGTCTCGCTCGAGCACCGCGGCGCTCGAACGTTCCTCGTGCTCGAGGAGTGAACTGGGGATTCGATCAAAACGGTTCGCACAGCCAGTAGGCACTCGAGGGAAGGGCGGGCCTGGCTGAGTGGACGTGGAGTCAGAACGTAGGCGTGAGACACGAAACGGCTGAATCCGACGGGGGTCGGATGAGGGGGCCGGAAAACGGGGGATTGGTTGGGTGGTGAAGCGGTAGTTCGAAATCCGGGACGTTTCGACGGTTAGAGTCGCTGGAGTCTGATTTCGTCGTCCGTAATCTCGTCGACGTGCGCTTCGTCGAGGTGGTACTGTTCCATCCCGTCTGTGATCTCGCGGTCGCGCTCGAGGCGAGATTTGATCGCATCGGACATCTCCGGACCGGGTTCGACGTACGCAATTTCTGCCTCGACGTCTCGAACGACGCCGATTTCCTGTCGGTTCGTATCGAGGACTCGTTTCCCCTCGTCGTCGACCGTCAAATTAGCACACATCAGTTGACGGTACCTTCTCGAGAGTGGAATACGACGGCCTTTCAGTTGCCGGTTAGACTCGAGTAGACGAAGGCCCGGTGCCCGAAAACCGATATCACTAATCGGCCGGCTGCGAGATGCCCGACAATGAAACTCGCACGAATCGCGACTGAGGATGGGACGATCACCGGACGGTACGAAGACGGCGTCGTCCACGGCGACGACGGCGTGTACGAAGTCGGCTCTGAGGGGGAACTGTTGGCTCCCTGTGAGCCCTCGGCGCTGTACTGCGTCGGCCGAAACTACGCGGCGACGCTCGACCAGATGGAGTACGAACGACCCGACGAACCCGACTTCTTCATCAAACCCCCTGCGTCGGTGCTCGGCCACCGAGACCCGATTCCCTATCCCGAGTTCACGAACGAACTGACGTACGCTGGCGAACTCGCGGCCGTCATCGACGAACCCTGCCACGACGTCTCGAGAGACGAGGTTTCGGACGTCGTGCGCGGCTACACCATCATGAACGACGTGGACGCACTCGACCAGCAGGGCCGAACGGCGCGAAAGGCCTTCGACGGCTCCGGGCCGCTCGGGCCCTGGATCGAGACGGCCCTCGAGCCGTCGACCATCGACATGTGGACCGACGTCGCCGGCGAACGACGCCAGGAGGCGAACACCGAACTGATGTTGTTCGGCCCCGAGGAAATCGTCTCGTACCTCTCGCGGCGGTTCACCTTCCAACCCGGCGACGTCATCGCCTTCGGTAGCCCGGCGAATCCGGGGCTACTCGAGCCCGGCGACACCGTCGAAATCACCTACGAGGGCGTCGGCACGCTGCAGAATACGGTCGCAGACTCGAGTGACTAACGACCCCTCGTCGGCGAATCTTCGGGTTTCTTCCTCGAGCCTCGCCGCCGGGTGTCGAGCACGCAGGGAGAAAGGCACTTGAGTTCGCTGTCCCTCCATAAACTCGTGAGCGCGAACGCTACGCGACGCGTCGAAGTCTACCCCGACCGCGAGGTCGTCGTCGAGTTCGATCCCGGCCTCACCTTCGAGTGCGTCGAGGAGTGTACGTGGTGTTGTCACCACGGGGTCCTCCTCTACGACGACGACTTGATCGGCCTCGCCAAGCGAGCGAACCTCGCCGAGACGACGACCGACTTCCGCGGCGAGAAGTTCGTCACTCGAGAAGAAAAGAGCCGAGACGACCACGTCGCCGAGGACGGGTGTGCGTGTGCGTTCCTCCGCGAGGACGGCCTCTGTACCCTTCACCTCGAGGAAGACTGGAAACCGACACGGTGTTCGGTCTTTCCGCTTTCCGTCTGGCTCGAGGATGGCGACCTCCACGTCGACATTCGTGAGTCGGCCCACGAGCACTGCGAGGGACTCGACGTCAGCGACCGCAGCGTTATCGACAATCTCGAGGCGTTTTTGCCTGAAATTCTGTGGGACCTCGACGATCCCGATTCGAACAGAGAACTGTAGTATTCTTGATTTGGATCGCCGAAAAGGAGAGTATTACAGAAAAGGAACTGCGAGTCAGAGAAATGAATAGTGTCGGTAGTCAAACAGATACTGCTGCGTTCTGGCGTTGGGGTGGAGTTGCAACTGCCAGACCGGGCGACATACCTTCGTGATGTGGTATCACGCCTCTCCAATGGTTTAACCGTCTCGCGTTCGTAGGTTACCTGTGACAGAAGACTCCGGGCGTCGGAATCTCCGCATGCCCAACAGCGATGAAGTATTCGCCGTCGTAACCGAACATCTGGGCGGAAATCACGTCCAACTCCGGTGTGAGGACGGCAAGGAACGCCTCGGCCGCATTCCCGGACGAATGAAATATCGGACGTGGATCGAGCAAGACGACATCGTCGTCGCCGAACCCTGGGACTGGCAGGATGAGAAGGCGACGATCGAATGGCGCTACACTGGCCAGGACGCAGATCAACTGCGTCGCGAAGGCCACATCGATTGATCTTCGGACCCGGTCACTGAACGATACTTCTCCGCGCACTCTCCAGTCTGCTCGAGCGAACGCTCCGCCTCGAGGAGCCAGACTTCCATCGCGTAAACGGGAACGACACCTGCAAGCGTATCGCTCATCACTCGCTGTCTCGACCACTGAGTAGATGCATTCGCTCGCTGGCGAGTCCGTCGTGATAATCGGGGCCGGCGTCGGCGGCCTGTCGACGGCCTGCCACCTCGCCGATGCCGGTGCCGACGTTCGCGTCATCGAGAAAAACGAGCAACTCGGCGGGCGGGCGAGTCGACTCGAGGCCGAGGGATTCCGATTCGATATGGGCCCCTCGTGGTATCTCATGCCCGATGTCTTCGAGCGCTTTTTCGCCGAATTCGATCGTACTCCCTCGGACTACTACGAACTCACGCACCTCGACCCACACTACCGACTCTTCTTCACCGACGGCGATCGGATCGACGTGACGCCCGACCTCGAGCGAACGAAAGCCGTCTTCGAGTCCTACGAGACCGGTGCCGGTGAGGCGCTCGAGCGCTACCTCGAGAAATCGCGGGCGAACTACGAGGTCGGGATGGAACACTTCGTCTACGAGGATCGAACCCGACTCCGGGAGTACGTCGACCGCGACGTGGCCCGACAGGCTCGCGGTCTCTCCTTGCTCGGATCGATGCAAGACCACGTCGAGGGCTACTTCGATCACCCGAAACTGCAGCAGGTCATGCAGTACACGCTCGTGTTTCTGGGTGGTTCGCCCACCAACACGCCGGCGCTTTACAACCTGATGAGCCACGTCGATTTCAATCTCGGCGTCTGGTACCCCGAGGGCGGGATCGGTCGAGTCATCGACGCGTTCGTCGATCTCGGCCGTGAACTTGGCGTGACCTACGACACGAATCGACCGGCGACGGCGATCAAGGGTCGCGAGGGTGGCTTTCTCGTCGAAACGCGACAGGGGCCACTCCAGTCGGATCTCGTCGTCTCTAACGCGAGCTATCCTCACACCGAACAGGAACTGTTACCCCCCGAACGTCGTGGGTACGACGCCGACTACTGGGAGTCACGAACCTACGCACCATCGGCGTTTCTCCTGTACCTTGGCATCGAGGGCGACGTTCCGGAGTTGGCCCACCACACGTTAGTTCTCCCCACCGACTGGCACGGTCACTTCGAACAGATTTTCGACGACCCGCAGTGGCCCGACGAGCCGGCTTACTACCTCTGTACCCCCTCCAAAACCGACGAGACGGTCGCCCCCGACGGCCACAGCGCAATGTTTGTCCTCGTCCCCGTCGCACCCGGACTCGAGGACACGCCCGAGATTCGCGAGGCGTATCGAGACAAAATGCTCGAGCACGTCGCCGACACGACGGGTGTCGACGTTCGCAACCGCATCGTCTTCGAGGAGCGCTTTTGCATCGAGGACTTCGCCGATCGCTACAACAGCTACGAGGGAACGGCGCTCGGGCTGGCACACACCCTTCGTCAGACCTCGCTCTTCAGGCCACCGCATCGGGCGAAGGGCGTCGACGGGCTCTACTTCGTCGGGGGCGACACTACGCCCGGTATCGGCGTCCCGATGTGTCTCATCAGCGGCCGACTGACCGCCGAGGCGATACTCGAGGACCACGCCCAATCGCACTCGCCGTAACCGATCGAGGACTGCTGCGCTATGGAATCAACGACTACAGGCGAGAGACGCCCCAGATCGCGGCTGTCGTACCTGCTGACACTCTCACGTCCGCGATTCTGGCTCTATCTCGCCGGCCCCGTCCTCGTCGGGGTCGCGTACGCAGCGCCGTCGGTCGACGAACTGGTCACGCCCGTCACGGTTGCGTTGTTCGCCTATTTCCTCGTGCCGGCGAACATCTTCCTCTACGGAATCAACGACGTTTTCGATCGCGAGATCGACGCCGTGAATCCGAAGAAAGAGCGGAAAGAAGCCCGCTACCGAGGGCAACGAATCGTTCCCGTCGCCGTCGCCGTCAGTGGGCTGTTAGCGTTGGGACTCGTCCCGTTCGTTCCGCGTGTTGCGTGGCTCTGGCTGGCCGTCTTCGTCGTTCTCGGAGCGGCCTATAGCGCGCCACCGATCCGTCTCAAGACGACGCCGCTCCTCGATTCGGTTTCGAACGGGCTCTACATCGCCCCCGGCGCAGCGGCGTATGCCGCCGTCGCGGGTGTTCACCCGCCCGTCCTCGCCGTCCTTGGCGGGTGGTTGTGGGCCATGGGCATGCACACCGTCTCGGCTATTCCCGACATCGATCCTGACCGCCAAACGGGAATCGAGACGACCGCGACCCTCCTCGGCGAAGGCAGAACCTACGCCTACTGTATCGGCTGCTGGCTCGCGAGCGCGCTCGCGTTCGCTACGTTAGACCTCCGCATCGGTGCGCTCATGGCCGTCTATCCTGCCTTTCTCGTCGGCGTCTGGCGGTCGAACGTCGCCATCGATCGGGCCTACTGGTGGTTCCCGGCCGTTAACACCGTTGTCGGGGCGCTTTTGACGATGGGGGGTCTCTGGAGACTCCTGTAAGGATGGATACGACGGACCACAACAGCCGGGGAGCGGATTTCAGGACAACCGTCCAGCGACGACTCGAGACGATCGTTCGCGAGAACCGAGTGACCATCGCGTTCATCTTTCCCGTCGTCGGTGCGCTGACGCTGATCGCTAGCGCCGAGGGGCTGTTGCCGGATCCGCTCGCGTACAACCCGCTGTTGATCCTCTTTGGGACGGCAGTCATGCGCTCGCCGCTTGTCGTCGGCATCTTACCCCGAATCGGGTGGCGAGCGCTCGCCTGTCTGGGCGTGTTGACGGCGTACACCTACGCGATCGAACTCGTCGGCGTCTGGACGGGCTGGCCCTACGGCACGTTCGAGTACACGATTCAACTCGGGCCGATGCTCGTCGATACCGTCCCGCTCGCGCTGCCGTTGTTTTTCATTCCGCTCGTGTTGAACGCCTACTTACTGACGCTGCTCGTTCTCGGCGAGTGGAGTCGACGGCCGCTCGTTCGGATTCCTGTCGCGATCGTTTCCGTCGTGGCGATCGACCTCGTGCTCGACCCCGCTGCCGTAGCGATCGGTTTCTGGGAGTTCGTCCCAGCAGGGGGCTTCTACGGCGTCCCGCTCTCGAACTATCTGGGCTGGGTGCTCTCGGGAACCGTCGCCGTTCTCCTCGTCGATTTCGCGTTTGATCGGTCCTCGCTACTCGAGCGTGTCGAGCGCTGTGAGTTCGTGTTAGACGATCTGGTGAGCTTCGTCCTGTTGTGGGGGACGATTAACGTCATCTACGGAAACTGGCTGGCAGCCGGTGTCGCGGGGCTGTTCTGTGTCGGCCTCTTTCGGACGGAGCGCTACGACCGAGACCTCCTCCGACAGTCTCTTTTCTCGAGTGGCTGACGCTCGTTTCGTTTCGATCAGACGAAGATACCGGTCAGTACGGTGCCGAACAGAAGCAAGAGGACCACGACAGCCACAGTCAGTGCCAGCCAGATTCCGAGTCCGAGAGCAGTCGTCCGTGCGTTGCGACGATCGATCTCGAGTGGCTTGTGCGGGTCGCTTGTCGACATACACGTCGTATTCGACGTGCAGAGACGACAGTTCGTCAGCCACGATATCGAGGCCATTGAAGAGCGCTCGATGAATCGATTCGGTCTCGTGACGGCGTACCGACCGTTCTCGAGTCGTTTGTCACTGTTTCTGTCGCTGTCGCTGTTTCTGTCTCTTGTCCGCGGTGAGGACTACTGCGTCGGCATCCGACTGGCGCGTTCTGGCTCCGGCCGTCCCCTCTCTGGTGTGGAGATAGCCGATACCTGGTCGAACACGGCTTCGGGGTCGGGGTTCCACTGCCAGTGCCAGCGCGTTCGTATCACACACCACAGCTTCCGTGCGGTCGAAAGCGACGGTTCACGGCTGAGCACGTCGTACCCTTGCGCCCGAATGAGCGCGTGGTGTTCGGCATAGAGAACAGCTGCGAGCAGAACGGGAAACTGACAGTCGTCCGGTAAGTAGCGGATGCCGGCGACGCCATCCCGATACAGTCGCTCGGTTCGGTCGAGTTCCGTCGCCATCGCCGCCGCGAACGCCGCAGAATACTCGAGGCGTTCGATCTGATCGCTCGAGACGCCGTAGCGCCCTAACGTTTCTTGCGGGAGGTAGATCCGTCCTCGCTCCAGGACGTCCTCGCGAACGTCTCGCAAGAAGTTCGTCAACTGGAACGCCTCCCCGAGAGCAATAGCGTGTGGAATCGCCGTCTCCCAGTCGTCGGGCTCCATGATCGCGGTCATCATCACCCCGACCGCAGCAGCCGACCCGCGCATGTACGACTCCAGTTCGTCGTACGTCTCGTAGCGGCTGGTGGAGATGTCCGACTGCATCGCGTCGACGAACGTCCGTATCTCCTCGTCGGGAATGTCGTGCTCCCGTCGAAGTTCGTCGACGGCTTCGAGTACGGGACCGTCGGGGGGCGACTCGCCGAGCGCCTGTGCGCGTAAGGCCTCGAGTTCGGCATGCTGCTCGGCCGGGGGAACGCCGTTTGCGTCGTCGACCACCTCGTCCGCGATTCGGAAAAACGCGTAGAGAACGTGCGTCGCGTGACGAACTCGTTTCGGGAGGAACGTCGTCGCGAGATAGAACGTTTTCCCGGTTCGTCGTTGAATCGCCTTGCTCGCGTCAACGTGTTCTCGTTGCATGCTCTCTTCGCCCCCAACAGCAACCCGTTGGATGTAACTCGAACAACAATTGCACACCCAATAGCTTCCCCGCTTGCAAAGCGGTAGCCGTTATCCGATCGAGAGCCGATTGCCGCCATCACGTACGCCGACGTAGCGTCGGGACGGCGACAATCCGAGGCATCTCACCTACAACGACGGCACAACCTCGTTGTTCTCACACTGCTCGAGGGCCCGCTCACCGTCCTCGAAGTACGAGTCGCCCGCAACCCAGTCTCCGTCTGCGTACTCCTCGGAGCCGAGAGCGTAGTATTCCGCACTCTCAGCGAGTGCGTTTACTTCGCACGCGAGATCGATCAGATCACTTCTGAACTCCGCCGGTGCGTCGTCCTCGGCATCCGTCACGACCGAGTAGGCATCGTCGAACGTTTCAGCCGCTGACTCGAAGGACGACGACGCAGACTGGAACTCCTCGACCTCGAGCGATTCGACGCCGTTTTCGAACGGCTGCATCGCTTCGGCCATCAGTTCGCTTGCGCTAAAGTACACGTCGAGTAGCTCGAGGACGTCCTCGATCTCTTCGAGTTCGGCCTCCATTTCCGCCGCGTCGACTTCGTCGACTTCCTCGAGTACAGACGTGTCGATCTCCTCGAAGGTGGATCGTGCAACCGTCGCGTGGTCTCTCGCATCGTCGTTGTGCGCAGCCGCTCGTCCAGCAGCGGTCTCCGCATCGTCCCACCGCTCCTGGTCGAGGTACTGCTCCCACGCGTCGAGTTCGTTCATCGCCTCGCCGAGATCGACGAACAGGTCGACGAATTCGCGTAGAAAGTCGGCGACGCCCTCGAGGGCGTCGATTACGTCGGTTTCGTCTCCGTCCGCCGCTTCGCGGGCTGTGGAGAGGTCGTCTTCGGCGTCGTCGATTCGTGCTTCGATTCCGGCGGTTTCGATGGTCCACGAACTGTCATCGAGTGGATCGTCGGCGTCGTCGAGTACTGCTTCGAATTCTGCGGCCGCCTCGTCGAGCGTTTCGTCGGCGGATTCGATTAGATCGGCTGGTTCTTCGTCCGTGCTCGCTGCCGAATCGTCGTCATCAGCACTTCCACCCGAATCGTCGCCGCTACTATCACTCAAACAACCTGCAAGCGACAGCGTCGCAACCGATACCCCACTGACAAGCACCCGTCTTCGATGCATAGAACGAATTACGACTGGACCACTAAATGTATTCTGACAACGTGACAGTTCACTCGAATATAATTACTCCTCGAGCAACTCGTCGCGAAGCATCGGGATGAACGTCCCGATGTCGGTGACCATGCCGATAGCCTGTGCGCTGCCGCGGTCGAGTAACTGTGTAACGGTGGCCGGGTTGATGTCCACGCAGACGGTCTTCGTGGTCGAGGGAAGACAGTTACCGACGGCGACGGAGTGTAACAGCGTCGAGAGCATGAGCACGATATCGGCGTCGTGAGCCTGCTCGCGAATCGCGTCCTGGGCCTCGATTGCGTCGGTGATCGTATCCGGAAGCGGACCGTCGTCACGGATCGAGCCGGCGAGGACGAACGGGACGTCGTTGTCGATACACTCGTACATCACGCCCTCGTCGACGATTCCCTCGTCGACGGCGGCCTCGATGCTGCCGAGGCGAGCGATCTCGCTGATCGTGTAGATGTGGTGTTTGTGTCCTTTCCGAGGGTGCTCGAGGCTCTCCGTGTCGACGCCCAGCGAGGTGCCATAGAGGTCCCGCTCTAAGTCGTGTACGGCAAAGCCGTTGCCGGCACTCAGGTTGTCGATGAAGCCCGCACGGACGAGGTCCGCAAGGGCGTCTCGGCCGCCGGAGTGGACGATCGCCGGCCCACAGACGACGAGGACGTTCCCGTCGTTCTCGCGCACCTCGCGCATCTCGTCCGCGATTTCCTCGATCAGCGACGCAGAGGGTCGTTCGCTCGAGACGCCGCCCTGCATGAAGCCAAAGGAACCGCCGCCGTTCCGGGGTCGCTCGGGCGGTTCGACGCGAATGCCCGTCTCGCCGGTGACGACGAGGTCGCCTTCCTCCACGGCGTTGAGCACTTTCGTGAGCACGCGGGTTTTGCCGTCACCGTTTCTCCTATCGTCGGTGTTACCGACTCCCTGCGGATCCGCTGGATCCGCTCTTTCTACAACGAGCGCGCAGTCCATCTCCGGATCCTCGATTTCGACCCACTCGCCGTCGACGCGCACGTACGTCGGGTGGTTCGTCGTCGAGTAGAAATCGACCGGGACGACGCCGTCTTCGGGAGCGTTCTCGAGCGTCGCATCCCGCGGATCGGCGACGGTCGCTCCTTGTTGATTGAGTTCGTGGAGAATCGCTCGCAAGTCCTCTTCGGACTCGGCCATGACTCGCATCCGGCAGTACGTCTCGGCGTGTTTGTGACGGCCAACTTCGAAGTCTTCGACCTCGAACTCACCGCCCATATCCATCACGACCCCGAAACACATGCCCATCGTCCCCGAGTCGATGATGTGCCCCTCGAGTTCGACGGTTCGCGCAACTGTCATTGCTATGGCGTTGGCGACCGGGGACCGTGAATGTGTGCGTTATCGACCGGGTCTCTCGGAGGTTCTGAACCCGAGACAGATCTAATTCCCTACTCGTCGCTCAACGGCTGGCAACTCGTTCTCGAGCGAACAGTCACGACCGTTCGGAACAACGCCTATGCGAGTGTATCCCATACTCGAGCGTATGACGAGTGGATCAATTACTGCCGGGCAGTCTCGCTGTCGACGATGCGGGTTCGAAGCACCTGGTGGCGACGAGGCTTGGCGACGAATCGACGTACCGAAACTGGGCCGAATGACTCAGTGTCCCGACTGTGAGAGCACGGACGTCATCACGAGTCGGTAGCACGAACCGAACTCGAGTGAGGACCGTCGAGTGGGGACCGACGACTCGCACCCGGCGAACGCACAACAGACTCTTGGGTGACTCGTCCGTAGTCCCCTCCTATGGAACACGAGACAGACGAAACCCCTCGAGAGGGCACCGACCTCCCCACGAGCGACGAGGAGTGGCGCGAGGAACTCGACGACGAGGAGTATCGAATCCTGCGAGAAGCCGGAACCGAGCCCGCGTTCAGCGGCGAGTACGTCGACCACAAAGACGACGGAAGCTACGTCTGTGCCGGCTGTGGGGCCGAACTGTTCGACTCCGAGACGAAGTTCGACTCCGGCTGTGGCTGGCCGAGTTTCTACGATACGGACACCGACCGCGTCGAAACTCGACTCGACACCAGCCACGGGATGCGCCGCACCGAAGTGCTGTGTGCCGAATGCGGCGGCCACCTCGGCCACGTCTTCGAGGACGGCCCCGAACCGACCGGCAAGCGCTACTGTATCAACTCCGCCGCCCTCGACTTCGACGAGTAAGACGGCCGTCCGAATCCGCCGCTGTGAATGCTCGGACGACGAGGACGAATGTACAGGCACCATCGTTCTTCTATTCACTGGCACACGTTCGTCCATGTCTAACGAACGATCAGCTGCGTCCGACCTCCGGCAGGGGATCACCGTCGAAATCGTGCAGGGCGATCAGGACGTCGAATCCGAAGATCGAGAGTCCCTCATCGGGGAAGTGGCGACCGTCTACGAAGACGACCCGAAGGGATTACAGGTCGAACTGAAAAACGGCGTCGTCGGGCACGTCCAGTCGGTCGTCCACGACGAATAGTACGCGGTACCGTTCTCGCATCGATTACGTATCGGCTCCGTCAAGCGCCCGATTACGTATCGGCTCCATCAAGCACCCCTTCCCCCAATTCGTGTGTTCTCTCCGCAGTCATATACACCAGGCCCCGATGCCGGCCAAACCACTATCCGCGACGCCGCCGATATCGAGACATGGCCGACTCGAGTCTCCTCTCGCTCGCCGGCGACGTCGCTGCCGTCTCCCGCGAACGCCAGATCAGCGTCAAGTCCGCCGGGCTGGCTTACCACGCGTTCAACACCCTCGTTCCGCTGGTCATCCTCGCGCTCGTCGGTGCCACGCTCACGGATTCGCTCGAGCCGCTGGTCTCGACGTTCGAGTCAGCGGCCGGCCTCGACGGTATCGTGACCGACGGCGGACTCGAGGAGGCGGCCGGCAACAGCGGCGACAGGATACGGGCTGCGATTCTCGCACTCCTCATTTTGCTGTGGAGCGCTGCTCGCTTGTTTCAGGCAGTCAACAGCGCGTTTACGGACGTCTACGGCTCTCGGAAGGACGAATCGTACGTGAACACGGCGACGACGGTAACGCTCGTCACGGTGCTCAACGCGGCGCTCGTGACGGCGACGGTCGCGCTGGCCGTCGCGTTGGTCAGCGTCGTCGGAATCAGTCTCTCGGTTCTACTCGGCGGGGTCGTAGCGACGGCAGCCAGCGCCGTCCTCCTCGCGATTCTCCTCGTGGCCGTCTTCACGCCGATGTACTACCTCTTTCCACAACCGGACGTCGCCGTCGTCGAGGTGCTGCCGGGGGTTGCGTTCGCCGCCCTCTCGTGGACCGCGTTGGCCGTCAGCTTCAGGATATACGTCGCCACCTCCGAGAGCATCGCGCTCTTTGGAATCGCCGGCGCAATCTTGCTCGTCCTCACCTGGGTGTACCTCGGTGGCTTCTGTCTCCTGTTGGGTGCCGTTTTGAACGCCGTCCTCTCCGGCCACGTCGATCCCGACGAGGGCTGGATCCCGATGCAGGCCGTCTGGACGGAGTCGAATCCCTAAATCGGACGCGTTGCACCGCGGTTTTCTGCTGGCTCGAGTGACCCGCCCCCCGACTCCTCGAACGACGTTACACACTTCTCACGCTGAAACAATCCGATGGCTTCTATCATCACGGGGCCCTACGGGTATCGAATGGCAACTGCACGGACACTCGACGACGCCCATCTCCTCGTCGTCGAGTCGGCAGACGACCGGGCCGAGGGGCGCTCGCCCACCCTCTCGGATCGACTCTCAGTCGGGGGCGAGGGCGCGACCGACGCCGACTCCTCGGAACCGAGCGCAGCGCAACTCGCGGGAGCCCTCACGACGGCCTCGAGCGTAGAGACGGCGCTCGAGACCCTCGAGACGGATTCGATCGACTGCGTGGTGAGCGCGCAGTCGCTCACCGACGGGACCGGAACCGAACTCGTCGAACGCGTTCGCGAGCGTGACGTCGCACTCCCGTTCGTACTCGCGCCCCGCGACGGCGACGAGGTACTCGCGAGCGAAGCGATCACTGCAGGCGTCACGGAGTACGTCCCGGCTGCGGACTCGAGTAAGCCCCTTACCGAGACGCTCGAGCGAGCGCTCGAACAGGGAGACGACTGCAGACACGCTCGCGTGCAGGCTCGACAGTTTCGAGCCGTGTTCAACGATCCGGAGACGTACGCGTGGGTCGTCGATCGCGATGGTAACATCTGCCAAGCGAACGACCGCGCGCTCGAGACCGTTCACGGGGGCGACGATGCCACCTGCGGAGGGCAGTTCGCGGCGCTTCCGTGGTGGGACGCCGCCGACTCGGGAGGCGAGTCGATCCGAACGGCGATCGACACGGCGGCGGCCGGCACGGTCGCACACCGCGAACTCACGCTGGCGCAGGGGCCTCCACTCGAGGCCGACACCGAAAGCGCCGCGGAGCGCACCGTTCCACGGACGCTCGAGGTGACGGTCAGACCGGTTCGAGACGAATCGGGGACCGTCGTCTCCGTCCTCGCACAGGTGACCGACGTCACTGATCGGGCGCGACTCGAGCAGGAGGTCCGCGAATCGGAGGAACTCCACCGGGTGACGCTCAACAACATGACCGACACCGTCTTGATCACGGACGACTCCGGCGAGTTCACCTACGTCTGTCCGAACGTCCACTTCATCTTCGGCTACTCGGACGACGAAATCCACGAAATGGGCTCGATCGACGACCTCCTCGGGCCGGAGCTCTTCGACCGCGAGGAACTCGAGTCGGAGGGCGTGTTGACCAACATCGAGTGTACGGCGACCGACCGCGCGGGCCGGGAGCACACGCTGTTAGTCAACGTTCGTACCGTCTCGATTCAGGGCGGAACGACCCTCTATAGCTGTCGTGACGTGACGAAGCGAAAGCGCCGCGAGGAGGCCCTGACGGCGCTTCACCGAACGACGCGACAACTGTTGTACGCCGAGAGCGAACGCGAGATTGCCGAAATCGTCGTCGACGACGCGACGGACGTACTCGACCTCGAGAACACCGGGGCGTACCTGTTCGATACCGACGAAAACGTGCTCAGTCCGGCGGCCGCATCGCCAGCGATGAAGCGAAATCACGGTCCTCTGCCGGAGCGGCGAGCGGCGGACGGCAGCCTCGCGGGACAGGTGTTCGTCGACGGCGACGCGACGTTTTTCCCCGACGTCCACGACGCATCGGCCGTCTCGAACCCGGCGACTGATCTCACAAGCGTCGGTCTCGTCCCGCTCGGTGACCACGGCGTTTTCGTCGTCGGCTCACCCGACGCCGACGCGTTCGACGACGTGACTCGAGAACTGACCGATCTGCTCGCGACGACGGCCGAGGCCGCACTCGATCGAGTGCGCCGAGAACAGACGCTCCGAGAGCGTGACCGCGAACTCAAACAGCAAAACCGGAAACTCTCCCGACTCAATCAGGTCAACGAGATCATCCGCGAGATTGACACGGCGCTCGTCCGAGCGGAGACGCGCGAGGAAATCGAAGCCGCCGTCTGCGAGCGACTCACGTCCGCCGATCGGTTCTCCTTCGCCTGGATTGGGACGACGGACGTCACGGGAGAGCGCCTCGAGACGAACACGCACGGCGGGACGGGCCGCGGGCGTGACTACCTGGACAGTATCCCACACACCCTTTCGGAGACGAGTGAGCCTGCTGCTCGAACCGCCGCGACGAACGACGTCACGGTCGTTTCGAACGTTGCGGAGCGTCTACGCGATGAACCGTGGCGCTCCGAAGCGCTCTCTCGAGAGTACCAATCCGTCGCGGGCGTCCCGCTGGCCTACGACGAGTTCACCTACGGCGTGTTGACCGTCTACGCAGACGAACCGGACGCGTTCGAGGGCGTCATCCGCTCCGTGCTGATCGAACTGGGCGAAACGATCGCGTCCGCAATCGCCGCCGTCGAACGCAAACAGGCCCTGCTGACCGACTCTCGGACTCGCCTCGAGTTCGAGGTGATCGACGACAGCTTCATCTTTACCAGACTCGCGACGCGTGCGGAGTGTACGCTCTCCTTCGACGGCGGCATTCAGCTTCACGAAGACGGCGCAGCCGTGTTCGCCACCGTCGAGGGAGCGCCCGCCACCGACGTCGTCGACGCGGCCGCGGATCTCGTCGCCGTCGAAGATATCCAGCACCTCGGTGACGGTGAGGATGTCGACGACCCCGCGTCGGGCGAGACTGTCCTCATCAACCTCGCACCACCGTTTTTGGCCCTCCAGCTTGCAGACCACGGCGTCGTCTTACGAAGCGTCGAGGCGACGCCGACTGACACACACGTCGTCGTCGACGTCCCCCGAACCGTCGACGCCAGCGAGAGCATCGACATCGTCTCGAACGCGTTCTCGGACGTTTCACTCGTCGCCAAGCGAACCGTCGACCGGACGACTGCACG
This sequence comes from Natronorubrum sediminis, assembly GCF_900108095.1. Classification (NCBI taxonomy): domain Archaea; kingdom Methanobacteriati; phylum Methanobacteriota; class Halobacteria; order Halobacteriales; family Natrialbaceae; genus Natronorubrum; species Natronorubrum sediminis. The sequence continues at coordinate 955,903 of NZ_FNWL01000002.1, read as the reverse complement.
CACCCTTCGCGCTCAACTCCTCGAGCGACTGACGGACCGCCAACTCGAGGTCGTCCAACTAGCGTATTACGGCGGCTACTTCGAGTCGCCGCGAGAGCGTTCGGGCGAGGAAATCGCCACGACGCTCGAGATTTCGCCGGCTGCGTTCTACCGCCACATTCGGACGATTCAGCGGAAACTGTTCACCATTCTGTTCGACGAAATCGGCCTTCCGGCAAAAACGACGGCGCCCGTTGAATAGTGAACGTCTGTCCGATCCCCGACGCTAGTTATCTGATGGATACCACTATCCTAATATCCCTATTATTCCTAAATGGAGAAACCTTCGTCACATGAAAGACATTCGTTTCAACCCTGAGGACGAATCGACCTACGAGTGTTTCAACTGTGGGACGCTCGTTCGGACGACAGCGCCCGCCCAGTGTCCCGACTGCGGGACGGACATGCGTAATCGACGGACGCCAATCGAGTAATCACCGCTTCTTGTATGGCCCCAGAACTCACACCAGATGAATCTTCGACGAACCGACAGGTGACCGACGACGAACCCGAAACCGCACTCGAGACCGCGCGTCTTCAACTCGAGCGTGCCGCGACACACCTCGATATCGGCGACTCCGTCATCGAGCGTCTCAAACACCCGGCAAAAGTCCACGAGGTCACCATTCCACTCGAGCGTGACGACGGGTCGGTCGACGTTTACACCGGCTACCGGGCCCAACACGACAGCGTCCGCGGCCCGTACAAGGGCGGCCTTCGTTATCACCCCGGCGTCACTCGAGACGAGTGCGTCGGCCTGTCGATGTGGATGACCTGGAAGTGCGCCGTCATGGACCTCCCCTTCGGTGGCGCGAAAGGTGGGGTCGTCGTCGATCCGAAGTCGCTCTCGACGGACGAAACCGAACGCCTGACTCGCCGATTCATGCAAGAAATTCGGCCGGTTGTGGGGCCGACGACGGACATTCCGGCACCGGACATGGGAACGGATCCCGCGACGATGGCCTGGTTGATGGACGCCTACAGCATGCAGGAAGGCGAGACCATCCCGGGCGTCGTCACCGGAAAACCACCCGTTATCGGTGGCTCGGCGGGTCGCGAGGAGGCTCCTGGACGGAGCGTCGCTATCGTCACCCGCGAAACCTGTCAGTACTACGATCGCCCGTTAGCGGACGTGACGGTCGCCGTCCAGGGCTTTGGCAGCGTCGGTGCGAACGCCGCCCGATTGCTCGACGAGTGGGGAGCGACCGTCGTCGCCGTCAGCGACGTCAACGGTGGCGTCCACGACCCCGATGGAATCGACGTCGAGACCATCCCGTCACACGATGAGGAGCCAGAGGCCGTCACCCGATACGCCGAATCCGCCGCTGGCACGGGCTCGCTGACCCGACTGTCGAACGCGGACCTGCTCGAGCTCGACGTCGACGTGTTGATTCCGGCTGCCGTCGGGAACGTCATCACCGACGAGAACGCGGCAGCGATCGACGCGGACATCGTCATCGAAGGCGCGAACGGCCCGACGACGTTCGGCGCAGACGCCATCCTCGAGGAACGCGGTATCCCCGTGATTCCCGATATCCTCGCTAACGCCGGCGGCGTCACCGTCAGCTACTTCGAGTGGCTCCAGGACATCAACCGCCGAACGTGGTCACTCGAGCGCGTGCACGAAGAACTCGAGACGGAGATGGTCGACGCCTGGACCGGTTTGCGAGAGACGGTGGACGAACGCGACGTCAGTTGGCGTGACGCGGCGTACATCGTCGCGCTCTCTCGCGTCGCAGCGGCCCACGACGCACGCGGGTTGTGGCCCTGATCGAGCGCGTTTACGATTTTCACGTCGACGAGTCCGTGTTTTATTCGAGGTACCCGATCGCCTCCTCGTCGCTCACCTGATCGAACACGCGATAGTACTGTCCGACGGCACGAAACGACTGTGGCGTCTCGAGGGCGATCACCTCGTCCGCTTCGTCTCGGAGGTCGTCGACGCCACGGGGTGAGCCGACCGGCACTGCGAGTACGACGGACGCTGCGTCGCTCGCTTGCACCTGTCGAAGGCAAGCCGTTGCAGTCGCACCCGTTGCAACGCCGTCGTCGACGACGATCACTCGCTTTCCCTCGAGATCCGGCAATCCCTCGATCTCTCGATATCGATCCGCTTTCTCGCTCGCGTTCGCCGCCTCCCGTTCCCGAACGGTCTCGAGGTACTCGTTACCGACCGAAAGTCGCCCGAGGAGGTCGTCGTTGTACCAGACGCTGCCGTCGCTCGCGACGGCACCGATCGCCAACTCCGGATTGCTCGGCGCACCCATCTTCCGGGCGACGACCACGTCGAGGTCGGCATCCAGTGCGTCCGCGACCGGTCTGGCGACGGGGAGTGCACCGCGGGGAATTCCGAGGACGATATCGGCCTCGAGCCCGCGGGACTCGAGTTCGGCAGCGAGTCGCTCGCCCGCGTCGGTTCTGTCGGCGAACATGGCTCTAGTTACGCGGCCGATCACCTATGTTTTGGTGTAGCATACGACGGGACGGTGGTATAACGGATCCGCGGTGGCGACTCGAGAATTTGTGGGTATACCCGTCCAAACCAGAACTCGCCTGCCGAAGGGCTACCTCGCGGGGCTTTCGACGTGTCGTATGAGCAGACTCCAGCGAACGCTGTCGAATATTTCAGAAGAGACCGGCACCGACAACGGGCGCGTGGGCATCGTTGCGGGGGCGACCGAGTATCCGAATCAGCCCGCGCTGGTCGGGCGCGCAGCGCTCCGAAGCGGGTCCGATCACGTCCGAGCGTTCGTGCCCGATCCGATATACGAAATCGTCGCGAGTCACGACCCGAACCTGCTCGTCGACCGATACGCGGGCGAACAGTTCGAACAGACCGCCGTCGAACGCACTCGCGAGATGTGTGAGTGGGCCGACGCCCTCGTCGTCGGGCCCGGACTCGTCGACGCCGAACCGGTCGCCGTTCGGGAGGTGATCGACACCGTCGACATCCCGATTGTCGTCGACGCCCTCGCCATCGAACCCGCACTCGAGGTGGACCTCTCGAATTCGATTCTCACGCCGAGCGGGTCGGAAGACGACCCGATTCGGGAGGAGTACGGCTCGCTCGAGGCGTTTTCGACGGAAACGGGTGCCGTGTTGACGTTGACCGGCGACACCGACGAAATCGTTGCAAACGGGGACCGCATCCGCAACGAGACGGGGACGTCGGCGCTGACGGTCGCCGGAACCGGGGATACGCTGGCCGGAATCACCGCGTCGCTGCTCGGACAGGGGGCTGATCGCAGCGACGCCGCGGAATTGGGCGCGTGGGTCCTCGGCAAGAGCGGCGAGTTAGCCACCGCCGAGTACGGCCCGGGCGTGCTCGCGACCGACGTCATCGACCGCATTCCGGACACGATTCGGTAATTCGAGAGCGGCGAGCCTATTCGAGCGAGGATCTGTTGTGTCACGGCCCGCATCTGTCGCGTTCACCGTCCTCGAATCGGGGAAACGAGTATCAGGCACTCGGCCGTTACTTCGAACGAGATGTCCGACTCGAGTACACGGCCGGCCGAACACGCGGACGACGAAATCTCACACCCACTCTTCGCGAAACTCTACGACGTCCTTCCCCAGTCGATTCTGTTCGAACCCCACCGCGAGTACCTCGCTCGCGACCTCTCGGGTCGCGTCCTCGAACTCGGCTGCGGGACGGGCGACATGTTTCCGTCCATCGTCGAACACGCGACTGCCTCCCTCGAGTATCACGCGATCGAACCCGACCCACATATGCGTAAACGTGCCCGCAAACGGGCGGGTGAAACTGGTCTCGCGGTCGACCTTCGCGGCGCTCGTGCCGAGTCACTCCCCTATCCCGACGACTACTTCGACGTCGTGATCGCCAGCCTCGTCTTCTGTACGATTCAGGATCCAGACGCTGCACTCGAGGAAGCCCTGCGAGTGCTCGAACCTGGCGGCGAGTTTCGCTTTCTCGAGCACGTCCACGCCGACGGCTGGCGAGGGTCCGGCCAGGAACTGCTCAACCCACTCTGGGCACACACCGCGGGCGGCTGTCAGCTCACGCGCGAAACGATCCCTCGGTTCGTCTCCCACGAAGCGGTTACCGTCGAGGAAATCGAGCGACTCGACCTCGGTTTCTTCCCGGTCGCCCCGTTCATTCGCGGAACGCTTCGTCGAAAACGAGGGAGTACGCTTGAGTAGGGTTCTCGGTGACTGTCTCGAGTGACTCCCCCACCCGTCGTTCACCACCCGGAACCTGCAGGTGCAACCGTTTCCCGCCAGTCCCTTCAAGCGTAATATATGTCCGAACCGGACCGAGAACCAACGGAAAAGCCCACCACCTCACAGGAGGAAGCCGAGGCGGAAGGGCACTGGATGGCCCGATACGGGATCGGGATCGCCGTCGTCTCGATCTTCACGTTACTGTTGATCGTCATCGCGGCGATGCAGTTTACCGGCGTCGTCGACGTGTTCGCACCGATCGCCGACACCGAAGGCCAACAGTGGGGCGTCTTCTTCGTCCTCGCACTGATCGTGCTCATCGTCGGTGGCTGGAGCTGGAAGGCGATCATCAGCTAAGCACAGCCTCTCTCAGCCCTTTTTTCAGCGTTAGTGTTCTTCAGCCTCGAGAACCTCTCGGTCGCGAATCCACGCGTCCGAACCGAACTTCCGATCCGCTAAGTCGCGCGCTGCCTCGATTTCGCTAGATCGCCACGTCCCTTCTTCGGCCCCACACCACTCGGCCAGTGCCGTCGCGAGCGCGTCGACAGCCGCGTCGCGATCGATACCGACCTCGTCCCGAATGCTCGTAACTCGCTCGTCGAACGCGCCCGTCTCGAGGTCCGTGTCGAACACTCCGACGTGGTGGTCGCTCTCGAGGTCGTAACTGATCGATCCGTGCTGGATGACGACATCTCGCTGGCGATACTGGGCATTGCCGCTGATTTTCTTCGCGTCTGCACCGGTACTCGCCGGCGCAACGACGTCGTGAGCCGGGTTGATGTCCCGGAGGTAACAGGAGGGCTGGTAGATCGACGGCTGTTCGGCGCTCGCGAAGTCCGCGTCGACACCCATCCGTCTGAGTCCCTCGAGAATCGGTTCGCAAAACAGTTCGTAACACGCCATCAGATCGCCGGGGACCTCCGCTGCGGGCGCGACGATCGTGTAGGAAATATCTGCGTCGCGATCGTGGTAGATCCCGCCGCCACCCGTCTGTCGTCGAGTGACGTCGATCCCATTTCGCTCGCAGTACTCCCAGTCTACCGTCTCCGGGTCCTGTCGATAGCCAAGCGAGAGCGTACTTGGCTCCCACGAGTAGACGCGAACGGTTCGGAGGTCGTCCTCGAGGGCAGTTCGTGCGGCCACCTCTTCGACGGCCATCTGGAGTGGTCCCTCACGCGGATCATCCCGGATTAGCCGCCAATTTTCCTCGGCGAGGTCGCTCATACTACGGTACTCGCGAGCGAGCGAGTTAGGAATTGCGACGAGCGGTGCTGTCCGGCCGGCGTTCGTAACGCACTGATAGTCGGAGGCCGAGTCGCATTTAATATCTTCATATTTGGTTTATCGGTGTGGTCCGTCGGCAGACTATTCGACTCGAAGCCGCCCTTAAAGGGCGAGAGATGGTCGAATGCACACGACCGGCAGAAAAATCGAACGCGCTCGGGCTCGCACTCGAGGGCCACGTCACGACGCTTTTACGTACTCGCCGGCTATCAGGCGGATATGGTCCGGAACGTTGCCGGTCTTCTACCGGAACTCGAGGCCGAAGACTACTATCTCCTCTCTGGGGTCGAACAGGGAATGCGCTTTTCCGAGTGGGTCCAACGGGGGAAGCTACCGAAGTTCGCGAATCTAACCGAAGAGGAAGTCGACTATCGACTCGAGCGCTGTCTCAAACGGGGGTTAGTCGAGAAGAAGACGATCCAGTACGAGGGGTACACGCTCCAGTTCGAGGGCTACGATACCCTCGCCTTACGTGCACTCGTCGAACGCGATACGATCAGCGAGTTCGGTGCGCCACTGGGCGTCGGCAAGGAAAGTGACGTCTACGAGGTCAAATCCTACAAACCACACGCGCTGAAGTATCACCGCGAGGGCTACACGAACTTCCGCGAGGTGCACAAAGAACGCGATTACACGTCGGACAACGACCACGTCTCCTGGATGTACACCGCGCGCAAGGCCGCCGAGCGAGAGTACGGTATCCTCGAGGAACTCTATCCTGACGTCTCGGTTCCACGTCCCATCGATCAGAACCGTCACGCAATCGTGATGGAGAAGATGGACGGCGTCGAGCTTTCCCAGACGAAACTCGAGACTGATCAGGTACTCGGCGTCCTCGACTTACTCCTCTCCGAAGTTGCCAACGCGTACGCGAACGGGTACGTCCACGCGGACATGAGCGAGTACAACGTCTTCGTCAGCGAAGAGGGCGTGAAAATCTTCGACTGGCCACAGGCCGTTCCGACCGACCACGAAAATGCAGCCGAGTTTCTCCGACGCGACTTGCGTAATATTGTCGGATACTTCCGACGGAAGTACCCTCAGCACGTTCCAGACGATATCGCTACCGACGAACTGGCTGAGTCGGTCGCCGACGAATCGTTCGTGACGGTGACCAATCTCGGCGCGTAAACGAAGAAAAACGAGCCATCACTGCCCTGATCGAGCCACGCACCCCGACGTTGACATTCGACGGCTCTCGGTGGCTGAATTTGGTTTCGAAACGAGTACTCGAGCGGTGTCTTCGACCGCGACGGGACGGTCATCACAGTGTCTTCTCGTGACGGGGATATCGACGAGGAGACAAAGGGGAAGTGGTGACGAGTGCCCTATCAACGGCTAGAGTAGCCACTGCACGTCAGTGTACACCAGGTCGCTGGACACGTCGACGATCAGGCGTACATGGGTTCAGGTATTCTTCTCGCCGTTCCGATCGTGAGTCTACGACAGTTTTCTCGAAGGCGACCCTGCATTGTTGTGCTGTTGGTGACGTGCCTGAGCCAATCTGTGTCTTGTTGGTCCGCCAATTTAGACTATAGATGATTTCACCCATGAGAGGGGCTGCACGGCGAGGTTTGTAGCGATAGAATATCGGCTGGTCAGCCAACATAAATCATATAATGCAATATGGAATCGAGGGACACTACACGTTCGGAGGGACGAGTGTACAAAACGATACGTGATTTACACTAGCGCTGTTAGCTACGGCTCAAACTATGACACCACTCCCCCAACAATCACATGTTGAACGTACTACCGGGTCGAATGCGGAACCTCTGTCTCTCACCTCACCTGTCGCACATCTTCTCGACAGATATCGTTCAGTCGTACCCCTACAGCCGGTTTTGCGAGGAATTTAGTTTCTTTACAGTAAGGAGTCTGCTCATATTCCCTGTGATGTCAACCGTATCAGACGCGAAATGAAGAGCACGCGTGGTGACTGTCGTCGGACCCCCACCAGGGCTACAAACCCCACAGAATCCGTTACGTGGGTAGATGCAAGCATTATCGGTCTGAGGCTGGGCGGAAGTCTCTCCACCGTAGGTTCATCTGTGCCGTCATCAATTTCTACGGGAAACAGATGCGAGTCACGTGAATCTTACGGCTGGTGTCCAAAGGTGAACGGAGTTATGCGACTCGTTCTATGACAGGGGGTATTCAATTTACCTCTCCAACCTTTGGTATTATATTGTTTCATTTGAATCGATCATTAAATGTCTAGTAAGAAACTGGCTAAGGAAGATGCGACGGAAGTCCTCTTCGTGAAAGAGGCATTAGGCAATGATCCTACCTTCGGTGTTAACGTGGAACGCCTGCTGCACCATCCAGAAATGGGCTGGGTACTATTTGAATTTCTGAAACTCGGCGGACCGTTTTCTGATCCACCATACAAATGGAGGGACCGACTCGACATTCATGCAAGCCACCCGAACAATTATTGGCACAAAAACGGACGAAAGTTCGTGTCGCTGTGGCAGCTGACAAAAGCACTTGACGGCGTGCTCTTTCTCGTGAACTACTCGGTAAGAGAGGCTGAATCAGAAGACGGTGTACCGGACGATTGTATCCCCCAGCCCTATATCCGAATTCCCCCAGGAACCGACGAGGAGGAGAAAGTTTACTACTACATTGCGAAAGATAAGGGAGCTCACGTCATACAAGTCAACGACATTGACCTCAGCGCTGATTTCGATGATTACCATGCTGAACCCATCGATACACAGCCAATTCCAGAATCAGAGAACGGGATGGATTGGGATGAGTTTAGCACGTGGTTCCGGAAGATCAACCGCGAAAGTAGTAGTGACCCTCGAGACGTCATTAATCTCCGCTGAGGACTTTAGAGGACTTCCTCGATGATCTCTCTCTCGTGTGAATTCGATATTTGTTCAGTATCCCATTGCGAGACAGCGTTGGCTGTTGAGTCCACTACGGTTTCGATTTCGTCCCAGTACTGTTCTGGACTGCCGTTCCGGTTGGCGAACTGTTCAGTATAGAACTGGTTAAACAATTCCTGAAGCCGTTTAGTCTCTGCCCCTTCGCCTCCGACAGTAGTACACCAACGGTTGATCGTTTCTGAGTGGATGTCTAAGTACAGAGAGCTGAGAATTGCGTTCAGACTGGTCTGTAGGGTTGTTATTTGTTCTGAAAGATCCCGGTTGGAGTCGTGGTTCAGTTGTTTGGCTAGCGTAAGTGCCCACGCGAGATGTGCTACTGGGGTTTCGATGTTAGAGGGAACCGCTGGGATCGGGATCGGTTTAGAGTACTGCCCGTCCATCACCCGTGCACTCTCCGTTGTTTCTGAGAAAATTGCTTTCTGTAGGTAGTAGGAGGCACACGGGTGGTTGAGTGCTGCGTATACGAATGCGACCTCCTCCGGACTGCTGTCTGCGAGGGGCACATTTACGAGCTTCTCCGTACCCACTACCTCTCCATTTGCGTCGATCCACGCCCGGAGTCGGGTGCCACGGAGTACCTTCAACATGACGCGAGGAACGGCGTACTCGGTAACGGAGTCCTGGTAGTCACTGAGGTCCTTGTGCCAGATATCCTCCAAGTAGAACTCCTGAACCCACGGGTTTTTGTTGATGTAGTGGTCGTCGCCATCGGCCAACTTCTTTTTCTTGCTATCCGGGATGTACAACTGCCTCGTCGTGTCTTCGGTAGACATTACGTCGCCAAGACGACGGTCGTGAGAGCGCAGCCGTTCCAGAACGTCGTTCTGATCGTCGGTTATCGGTCGGAAAATGATGGTTTTCGAGTCCATCATAAATTCCTGGTCCACCCACCCAAGGTGGACTGGCTGGTTCGCAGTCGTACTTCGAAGGTCTCTACTCCGGTGTACAGTTGGGACACTTGTCCGGCCATTGCTGCCGAGAGTATTGACTATGGCAATGGTTTCGAGATTCACTCCGACGAACCCGAGTCCGACATCGAAGACATGCTTGAATTCGGTTTCTTCCAGCAGTCGTTCCCGAATGTCGGACCACGAACTGTAGAAGGCTATGCTCTTGTTGACGATGTAAGAGATGACTCCCTGTTCATGCACGAGGTCCAGTGCTCGTTCGTAGAACCACTCACAGGAGTCGTTCGTCCCTTGGCATTCGTAGTTAGCCTCGTTCTTCAACAAGGGTTCCTCTTCCGGGCTCACGGACGCCCCGTAGGGTGGATTGCTGATGATGACGTCGAACCCGCCGTCTTTCATGAACACGAGCGGGAATTCGAGCGGCCAGTGGCACGCATCCAGTTTGTCTTCTCGGAAGTCTTGTCCGGCGTACTCCCGTTCGATGAGAACACTCCAATCGTCTGGGTCTGAGAAGTGCTCCCGGAGTTGGTCGAAGATGTTCTCGACATCCTGCTTATTGAGTGTCGGGCTGTCCAACCGTGCCTTGTATTTGTACGTGGTGAACTCCTGACTTTCCAAATATTCGTCAACGGATTCGGGTATCCCGTCCGGGATTTTGATGCTGAGTGTCGTGGAGGATTGTGGGGCCGCATTCAGACTGTCCCATGCTGCACTCACGTCATCAACGTGATCAGAAATCGAGAGACGATTGTTGTTCGAATCGCTCTGAGCTCCTGCGTACCACGTATCGAGATCTTCTTTCAGGTCGTCGTGGCGACGTTCGAGCTTACGCTTCGTCTCTTTCTCGGGGTCAGTAGCTTCTCTATAGTCACGAACATCTTCCCCATATTGCCGTAGTTGGTTCTCCATCGTAGAAGAACCCAAAGTGTGCTGTTTCCCGGTTGCTGTAGCGGTTTCAGTGAACCCGAGCAGGCTGTTTCCGGTTCGGATGTTGAACGTGATGTCCGGCAAGGGTGGGATCTCGTCACGTTCGTCTACGGGTGCCCCTTCGGTTGTTGCTACTGGAGTCGCGCTTATCAGCCACAGCCACAGCCGTAGCTTACAGATTTCCGTTGCCCCCTCTAGGATGTCTACACCGAAGATGTTCTGAGCGATGATCTGTCGCCGGAGTACGTACTCATCGGTGTTAGGTCGGCACATCGACCGCCACCCGAACAGCGTGTTCGCTACTGCGAGAGCAAATGAGCCGCTCCCGACCGCGGGATCACACACTTTCAACTCTTGTAGCTTCAAATCTAGGTACTCCAAGACTTCCGGGGAGGCTTCGTAAGCCTCGTAAAGGACGTCGAAGCCGTCCTTCTGGTTAGATTCAACTGTCTCGGTTTGGTTCTCACCAGCCCGGTACAGGTCGTCAGGATTGAGGGCTGTCGGTGCTTTTCCTTCGTCGAGGTCTTCGTCAATCTTCTCCAGTAGGCCTTCCCACAGCGCACGGCGGGCTTTGAAGTCGGTTATGTCCTCACCGGTGTAGTACGCACCGACCTCACTGTTACCCTCGGAGAGCAGGTCGTTTCGCTCGGAAGCGTCTAAATCACTAAGCCGGACGTCATCGCCTACTTTACTCACCGAAATGACGAACTTCTCGTAGATGTACCCCAAGACGGCCGGGGTGAGGTTTCCGACGGTGTCTGCTTCATCTTCGTCTGTCCCCTCTAGTCCGTCCAGAAGCCAGTTGTACTCGTTGAGTTCGCTGATTAGTGCGTCCCAGTCAAAGTCTTCTACGACGAGTTCTTCATCCTCGAAGACGATGGTTCCGTCCGTAGTGGTGAGGTCCTGCGGCTGGAAGATCCCGCCGTTTAGGTACGGGACGTAGAGCCAGTAGGAACCGGTGAATTTGACGTCGTTGGTGTTTCGGGAGTTCAGTCGGTCGAAGAAGATGGTTTGGAGGAGCGTCCAGAAGTCATCGTGCTCGTCCACGAGCGTATTGAACACGCGGTCCGTTTTCCTTGGAACCATCTCCTTGGAATCGTTCACGGGGATAACGACGCCGCGTTCAACGAGGAAGTAGAGGAAAATCAAGCGGTCGATGATTCGTTGAGCGGAAAGGAGCTCCTCTTGCTTACTGAGCGTGTATCCGCTCTTAGTGGTGAGAGAACTTGCAAGGTTGGAGCGGTGGTCCCAGAGTTCTCGGTAGAAGCGGTCAACAACGTCCTTGTAGTCGAAAAGGACGTTGATGTCTCCAGAGACCTGTTCCAGTTTATCGAGTTTATTTCCTGCCGATGTACCGGTGTGGATGTTGGGGTTGTAGATGAACTGGAAGTTCCCCCGGGACGCACGGAATACTTGAACACGGTTGGTTTTCGGGTCAAAGAACCAGAAGTACTGCAGACGGGTTCTCCGCTTCAGTTCCTGCGCGATTTTCTTCGGCGTATCCTGGGGGACATCTGCCATCGGGAACTCGAAGTACGCGATCCGTACAGAGCCCTCAATACTGAATCGGTACTTGACATCGTGATCAGAGTCGTACGCGACGGTATCCGATGTAGGTTCCTCGAAGTACCCCGCACTCACCAAGTATTCATACCCATAATCACCGCCGACGTTTTCCGTAGGTGTCGCGTCCAGCGTATTCGAATAGCTCATTTCGCTAGTCATTGTTCTGGTATTCGATGACAGCCTTCACTTCGCTTTCTCCGGACTTGCCCGCCCCTTTCTCGGACATTTGAATAATTGTTTGCCATTCTGGTGAGTTGCGAATTTCGTTGTTCGGGTTCGCCGTCCAACTGTAATCCTCTTCTTGAATCGACGTTAGGTTGTCCACCAGGCTATTTCGTTGGGGGGACTGTGTACGTGTCTACTTCCAATCGTCCCCGGACAGCACTTAGTGTCTCTATCATTTCTTCGTCAGAAATCAGACCCGTTTTGGGTGGAACTTACGTTCGGTGATAACCCGGAAATCAACCAAGTCCCGTTTGATGAACTGTCGAAGAACTTTGATTGCTTCGTCATCGTACTCAATGACCTGATCGGTGACAAGAGAGAGCAAGATTGATTTCGTTGGGTTGGAGGTTTCTGGCCCCATTACAACCCTGATGGGTGCCTCAGTCCCCCAGTCTGGATATTCGATTTGACTGATGGCGTCCGTCTCAATCAATTCTTGAAAGGAGTCTGCGATCGTTTCAAATCCGGAGAAAAAGAGAAATCCCGTTCCAATATCCATTCGGAAACTGTTCGAACGGTCTTCCTCAATTGCCTTCTTCAGGTAGTGTTCAAAGACATCTTGGACACTGCCCTCCTTCTCATCCGTTAACAAGCCAGCATTGTTATCGATAACCCGGTTTCCAATATCCCTCATCGGTTCTCTTGCTCTTTTAGAAGTGACTTGATGACTGAATCAAGTGACGTGTGGTCTTCTTCGTCTTTGATTTCTTCCAGACGTTTTTTCGTCCACTCTTGGACTTTAATCGTTGGCATGAGTGTGAGATTGGAGGACCATTCCATAAATGTATTGTCGAGGTGTCATTCCAGTTCCTCGAGAGTATACCAGTAGTACACTTATGTGCCTCCCTTAGTTGTCCCCTCGACATTTATTACAAATTAAATAATTAGAAGGGAAAAGCGACAAATTATCATTCCTGGTGCCTGTGCCGGATAAATATTGGAAACTTGTAATGTGGTCTGTGCCGGGTGGCAGTTCATGCGTTGAAACGGCCTGCGTCCGAAGCGTTCGATAATTACGGTCGATTCAGTTTCGCTGACCGATTAGACCCGTTGGTGACGATGCTTGACTTCCTGACGTCAGCGTTGGTGCTGCTATTCTGTGATAGTGGGCTCGAACCGCTTGATTTCCGTGTTTTCCTGACTCTCGTTAGCGACGCGTATTTCGTTCTTACCGGCCATTCCTTGCTTTCTTATCAACTTCCATCAGTGATCTACGGATTCAGTGAGTTTCCTCCTGGCTGCGGGTTGAGGTCGACCACTACAAGCAATATTGTCAGCTAACTGGTTGTCCAGATTCTCCCCTCCGAACGTATCGGGATGCGCCGAGAACGGTTACTCGGCGTCGCTACTCGGTGCGATATCGATGTCGTCGAATGTCGCGAACGTTCCAGATTCGGTGTGTTCTATCGCCGCGAGCGCATCGACGTATCCTGCACCGACGGATTCGGCTGTGTAGGACTCGTGTCGTTGTTCGTCCGCGGTCGCCTCGAGCGTCACGAGAACGTCCATCGGATCGGGTGGCTCGTCGCCGTGTTCGATTGCCGCGTCGTAGACTAACGCGGCACAGCCAGCGGTGACGGGACAGGACATGCTAGTTCCGGACATTGGGCCGTAGTAGAGGTCTTCGTCTGGCTCGACGATGTTTAGCGGATCCACCGGGTTGAGCGTGCTCACCACGTCCTCACCCTTCGCGGTGACGCCGGTGCGGTAGAGACCTAGCGGACCGTCGATCTCGTCTTCGGGAACGTCGTCGAAGCGTTGCGTGAGGTTTTCGTATGCGAGCTCACGGTCGTGGTTGTCTTCGTCGAACGAGCCGTCTTGTGGTCGTCCGCGCGAAGAAAAGTCCGCGACGGCTTCCTCGTCGTCGGTTGCCCCAACGCCAAGGACGTGTGGTGCCTTCGCGAACTGGCTCAACGCCCCGTGGTCGGGGCCGTCGTTGCCCGCGGAGAACACCGGAAGGATCCCCGCGTCGTGAGCGTGCCACGTTGCAACGTTCGTCGGATCGTCGGGAACGAATGGTCGATCGTCTTCGACCGTCCCGTAGGAGTTCGAAATGACCTGGATATCGTGTTCCCCATCGCGCTGCCGGCTGAGAAGGTCGTCGTACGCTGCCACGACGAATACCATCAGGAGGCCAGCCAGCCCGGTCGAATACACCGTCAGATCGGCGTCCGGTGCCATCCCCGCGTACTCGCCGTCGCTCTTGCCACCGGTCGCGCCGACACTGCCGGCACAGTGCGTCCCGTGACCACTGCGATCGGTATCGAGGCTCCCGAGTTCTTCCCACCAGAGCGGTTCGTCCTGTACCTCGGGGATTCCGATGTATCGGTAGTTCGCTTCGAGATTGGCCTCGAGGTCCGAATGCGCACCATCGATACCCGAATCGATGATCGCGACGTGAACGTTCTCGCCGGTATAGCCCGTCTCGAGTCCGTCACCCGCCTGTACCGCGTCCGTGTCAGTGTCGCTCCGGGCATCGTCATTGTGGTACTCGAGTTCGTAATTCGAGGAGATGTATCGGACCTCGTCCCACTCGGCGACGAGTTCGATGAGTGATCCCGGTAGTTCAGCGTACGCGATCGGGAGGACGTCGAAGCCGATCGAGAGTTCCACATCGAGGGCCTCGAGACGGGTAACGTTCTCGTTTGACTCGAAGACGACGAGTACCTCCTGGAGTATCTCGCTACCGAGATCGAGGTCGTCGTCGACGAGCGTGTCACCGACGGCGGTGAGTCCCTCCAGTGCATCGCCGAGATTGAGGGCTGTTCCCGTGGCGGAGAGTGCAACGCTACCGGTAACTCCGGTACCGATTCCTGTGAGTACTGTACGTCGAGTTCGTCGATTGGTTGAGTCGTCGGGTTGCATCGTATCCCGTATCGCCTCCCTTGTTGTGACTTGGTAACTATTGTCTCAGTAACTAGTTTCAGACTGTACAAATCGGAACCGAGAACGTTCAGTTTTCGTCATCGGTTTCGAACTCGTTCTACTCGTGGTCGGTGGCTGTTCCGCCAGTATCGATGTGAGCACTACCGTTTTCGGAATTCGCGTTCTGACTGTCGACAGTAATCAACCACTGTCTCCGGCGAGCGTACTCGCTAGATCACTCCTTTGGTACGCGTACCGATAAGTAACCACTATCGACGAGTGATCAGTTTAATCCACCGTGGGGGCGTACGTCATAACATGGGTGTCAATAACATGCACACAACCGACGGTATCGGTACCTGGGGTGGTGGGTTCATTGGTGGCCTGGTTGCCGGAATCGCGATGGGACTTGTACTCCACTTCGGCGCGAACTTGGTCGAATTACTGGGTGGGCTTATTCCAGGAACGGGTGTGGCAGTCGCGGTCGGCTGGACCGTTCACCTGACGCTCAGCGTCGTCTTTGGACTGCTGTTCGCCGCTGTCGCCTCGAGGCCGATGGTGCAAGAACAGGTGACCACGTTCACCGACTACGTGATCGGGGGCTTACTCTTCGGGGCAGTCCTCGGTCTCTTTGCCGGGGGGCTCTTGTTTCCAGTCGCAATGCAGGGTGCCGGTATCGCGGCGTTTCCCCTTCCGTTCCTGCCAGTTCCGGGCGTCGCTGGAGAGTTGCTTAGTGCGCTCGTGTTTGCACTCGGTCACCTCGTTTACGGGTTGGTACTGGGCGCTGTGTTTGCGACGATCAACGGCGTCGCACCAGTTGGACTGCACAAGCGAGTCCCACTGGTACGTTGAACGGTTTATCGACACGTGCGGTGTGAGTCTCGGTGAATCCGTTCGCGGAGTTCGAAGCCCTTATACTCGAGAGTTGGCTACCAACACGTAGTCTCGCTGAGTCGCGGGCATCAGTGGGCACCTGTTCGGCGGTCGACGCCACCACAGGTCGGGATGTGATCCGCGGGGAATCGGCCCCGGTCGGGATTGAACCAGGAAACGCCCGCGGTGAATACCAATGGCAAAAAGCTTCTATTCCCACATCAAGGACGCGTGGAAAGACCCCGACGACGGCAAACTCGGCGAACTGCAGTGGCAGCGAAAACAGGAGTGGCGCGATCAGGGCGCAATCGAGCGCATCGATCGACCGACGCGCCTCGACAAGGCTCGAGAGCTCGGTTACAAGGCCAAACAGGGCATCATCGTGGTTCGCGTCTCGGTTCGGAAAGGGACGGCTCGCAAAGAGCGTTTCACCGCCGGCCGCCGAACGAAACGCCAGGGTGTCAACCGTATCGGACGGCGCAAGAACATCCAGCGTATCGGTGAGGAACGCGTCTCGCGAAAGTACCCCAACCTGCGCGTGCTCAACAGCTACTGGGTTGGCGAAGACGGCTCCCAGAAGTGGTTCGAAGCGATCCTCGTCGATCCGAACCACCCGGCGATCGAAAACGACGACGACCTCAACTGGATCTGTGGCAACAGCCACCAGAACCGTGCCTTCCGTGGCCTGACCAACGCGGGCAAGGCAAACCGCGGACTCAACAACCGTGGCACGGGTGCCGAGAAGGTCCGTCCGTCGAACAACGGCGGCAAGGGTCGCGGCAAGTAACGCCGTCGAGATTCCAGACTACTGCAGATTTCGTTTTTCGGACTCGAGAACGAATCAGCTTCGGCGAGATCCACCCGTAGCGAAACGAACGTATTCGACCGAAAGTGTCGAGTGTCGAAATGAACCCGAGGCTTATCTTGATGGACGGTCTATTTCTGGACACATGGCACAACATGTCCTCGTTCCCGTAGACGACTCGAATCGCTCGATGCAGGCACTCGAGTTTGCCTGTCGGGAGTATCCTGACGCCACGATCACGGCGTTGCACGTCCTCGACCCGGGTGATTTCTACGCCGCGACGGGGATCGAAGGCGGTGCGATGGCAAACTACGACGAGATCCAACAACATCACGAAACGCAAGCAGAGAACCTCTTAGAGCAAGCCCAAACGCAGGCGAGAGAGTACGGCGTCGATATCGAGACGGATCAGGTTATCGGCGGCATTTCCCGATCGATCGTCGAGTACGCCGACGAACACGACGTCGACCACGTCGCCGTCGGAAGCCACGGACGAACGGGTGCGAGTCGAATTCTCCTCGGAAGCGTCGCAGAAAAGGTTGCTCGTCGCTCACCGGTTCCAGTCACGATCGTCCGATAACACCGAATCCACCTACCGTTCGCGTCCTCTCTCCTAACGGACTCGAGGCGAGGTCGTACGCCTCGTTATGCGGAAATCGTTTGGCTTTCTCGTTCGGATTCCGAAGAGCGCATGTCCAGATCGGCACGCAGTGCTTCGATCGCGTCTTCGGGATCGGTTTCGGAGTTGAAGACCCGGTCGAAGCCCATCTCTCGGAAGTGTTTTCGAGTGTTCTCGAAGTCGTCCTGACCGACAGCGAGGTTGCCTCCGATGTAGGTCGTGACGTCTTCGAGTCCGGCGTCGACGATCTGCTGGTGAAAGCCCTCACAGTCCTGTTTCGCGTGACCGTAGAGTGAGGAGACGAGTACAGCCTCTGCGTCGTGCTTGGTCGCGGCATCGACGAAATCCTCTTGGGACGTTTGCACGCCGAGGTTGACGACGTCGAATCCGGCCGCCTCAAACGCTCGTTCTAAGATGGTAATTCCGACGACGTGGGCGTCGGACCCGATCACGCCGAGGATGACTGTCTTCGTCATGGTCGTACTCCTACCGAAGACGGGGACCACCATAAACCTAATGATTAATAATGTGCTAGCCGTTCGCACACTTCCCGTTCACGGTCGAAACGAGAACCAACGGTAATTCGACGGCGACCGAGACTCATGGCCCTGAATTGGCGGCCGCCGGTCGATTCGGGGTAACGATACGCGACGGCGTCGGTCAGTAGACGGTGGTCAGGGCACCGACTGGCGCATCAGTTTGCTCGCGTGCGCGTTGCATTCCTTCTTCACCCGCTGCGATGAGTGCGAACACGCCGGCGGCGTCGGCGTCGGCAGTCTCGACGATATCGAGCAACAGCTCTTGTGTCTCACCCGAGCGGATGAGGTCGTCGACGACGAGCACCGCGTCACCGTCGTCGATCGCGGATTCGGGGAGATAGTAGGTGAGTTCGATTCCGGATTGTAGGCGCTCTCGAGCCTCGATGAACTCCTCGACGGCGGTCTCCTTTCGCTTTTTCGCGTAGACACACCGAGTTCCGTAGTAGCTCGCGAGCGACGCAGCGAGCGTAATTCCGTCCGTTGCGGCCGTGAGAACCACGTCGGGTCGCTCGAAGTCGAACCCGTTGGCGACGACGGGGGCGACGAGGTCGAGAAACGGTTGATCGAAGACTGCGGCGGAGTTATCCACGTAGCCTTCGTCGTCGACGCGAATACGCGCCTCGAGTTCCCCACTCAGGGCTTCGTGGCCGAGTTCTTCGACGACGTCTCGTGCGCGTTCGGTTCCCGGAAGGACGTGGCCGTTGACGTAGCGGTTGAGATCTCCCGCCGGAAGCCCCGTCGTCTCGGCGAGTTCGTCGTAGGTTCGCGTCTCTTTCAACATTCGCAAGACATCGACAGCCCGCAACTGGAGGGCGGCCTTCTCAGCTCGGTTCATACTAGGTATGCACGATGCTGCAACTATGGGTATTTCGATCGAATCGTCCGCTCAGATCCTCACGTATGTGGTGTGTTCACTCGTGGACGGTTCGTTGTCCGGTAGAATCGGTATCGCTTCTTACTGAGAGCGTGAGTCGCGTCAGGGCATCCGTACGGCCGGTGAGCGTTTCACCGCAGTAGCGAACGGTCACATCGTGTTGGCGGACGTCTTACTCCTGCAGAAAGTCCGGTTCCGTCCGCTGCTCGTCGCGCTCGCTCTCGAGATGGGCTCTGAATTCCTCGATTTCGACGTCGTACTCCTGATCCTCGAAGCGATCCCGGACCGAGATGTTGCCGTCTTCTTCCTCGTTGTCGCCGACGATGATCTGATAGGGGACGCGGTCGTCGTGGGCCGCACGGATCTTGCGCTCGAGCGTGCTATCGCGGCCGTCGACTTCGACGCGGAAGTCGTCGAACTCGTTCGCGACTCGGTGGGCGTAGCCGAGGTTATTGTCCGAAATCGGGAGCACGCGAACCTGCTCGGGTGCGAGCCACAGCGGGAACCGTCCCTCGTAGTGCTCGATGAGCATCATGAAGAAGCGCTCGTAGCTGCCGTAGAGCGCGCGGTGGATCATGACGGGTTGGTGTTCCTCGTTGTCCTCGCCGACGTAGTCGAGGTCGAAGCGCTCGGGCATGTTGAAGTCGAGTTGGACCGTCGGGCCGTCCCACGAACGACCGATCGCGTCCTCGAACGCGAAGTCGATCTTCGGGCCGTAGAACGCGCCGTCACCCTCTTCGATCTCGTACTCCTGATTGCGCGCCTCGAGGACGTTCTCGAGTTGTTCCTCCGCGCGCTCCCAGATTTCGTCGCTGCCGACGGATTTCTCGGGGCGCGTCGCGAGCGCCATCTCGTAGTCGAGGTCGAACGTCTCTAAGACGTCCGTGATCATGTCCATGATCTGTTCGACTTCGCTGCGGATCTGGTTGGGACGGATGAACAGGTGGCCGTCGTCGATCGTAAAGGCCCAGACGCGCGAGAGGCCCGACAGCTCTCCGCGCTGTTCTTTTCGATACACTTTGCCGTTCTCGGCGTAGCGAATCGGTAGATCACGGTACGACCAGGATTGGTCCTGGAAGATCGCGGCGTGACCGGGGCAGTTCATCGGCTTCAGGCCGAATTCGTCGTCGCCGACGTCGAAGATGAACATGTCGTCGGCGTAGTTCTCGTAGTGACCAGAGCGGTGCCAGAGATCCGTCTTGAAAACGTGGGGCGTCTCGACGTAATCGTAGCCCGCGTCCTGGTTGAGTTCCTCGACGAAGTCCTCGAGTTCCTTCAGGACCGTCTTTCCCGGCGGGTGATAGAGCGGAAGGCCGGGGCCGGTCACGTCCTGAATCGAGAAGAGGTTCATCTCGTTACCGATGCGGCGGTGATCTCGCTTTTCGGCTTCTTCCTTGCGCTCGACGAACTCCTCGAGGTCGCTTTCGTCCTCGAAGGCCGTCCCGTAGATTCGCGTCTGCATCGTGTTCTCCTCGTCGCCGCGCCAGTACGCGCCGGCGATCTCGAGCAGTTTTACGACGCCGATTTCGCCGGTCGAGTCGACGTGCGGGCCGGCACAGAGGTCCTCCCACTCGCCCTGTTTGTAGAACGAGACGGTGTCGTTCTCGTCGGCGAACTCAGAGAGGAGTTCGAGTTTGTACGGTTCGTCGGCGAGTCGTTCCTCGGCCTCCTCGATCGAGACGTCCTCGCGTTCGATCTCGTAGTCTTTCGCGATGATCTCCTCGATCTCTCGCTCGAGGTCTGCGAGGTCTTCTTCGTCGATCTCGAGGTTGTCGAAGTCGTAGTAAAAGCCCTCGTCAGTCGGCGGGCCGATGGCCAGTTTGACCTCGTCTTCGTCGTACAGGCGTTCGACTGCCTGTGCGAGGCAGTGCGACGCCGAGTGACGCATGACCTCGAGGGCCTCCTCGCTTCCCTCGGTGACGATCTCGAGTTCGACGCCGTCGTAGACGGGTGCTTCCTTGGCGACGAGGTCGCCGTCGAGTTTCCCGGCGACCGTGTCGCGGCCGAGACCGGGACCGATCTCGTAGGCGCAGTCCTCGACCGTGGCGTCGGATGCGACGGCGAGTTCCGAGCCGTCTGGCAGTACGACCGTAATCTGTTCTTGGGAGTGGGAATCTGATTCTGACATTGGTATGGCTATCGCTGGGTGGTGAACTTCACAGAGAAGTTCGGTCGAGCGTCCGCGGGTACCGCTCGACTGTGAATCCGGCGTGACACAGCGAGCAGCAGGTGGGAGTTAGAAGCGGGCGAGAGCCCCTGTAAAGCGGACACCTACCATCGTAGCTACGAGTTGTCTCGAGCGGGATAAAAGCGTTGTGATGGTCTACGAGTCGACGTTTCGGACCGATACTCGTTTTTCGCCTCGTGACTCACTGGGGTGTATGATGGTAAACGCCGTGCTCTTCGATCTCGACGACACGTTGTATCCATACTCGCCCTGCCGGGATGCGGGCCTCGAGGCGGCCCGCAAAACCGCCCGCAAGTTAGGCTACGACTTCGACCGCGAGTCGTTCGACGAGTTCTACCAGACCGGACGCCTCGAGGTCAAACGCGAACTCTCGGGAACGGCGGCCACCCACGAGCGGTTCATCTACTTCAAGCGCGCGCTCGAGGAACGTACCGACGAATCGAGACCTAGTGACGCCCTGGCGCTCGGTGACGCGTTCTGGGAGTCCTACCTCGAGGAGATGGCGCTCTTCCCCGGCGTCGAGGAGACCCTCGAGACGCTGCAGTCGGCGGGAATCGACGTCGCTATCACGACCAACCTGACGACTCGAATTCAGCTCGCGAAGGTCGAGAAACTGGGACTCGAGCCGTACATCGACCTCCTGCTCACGTCCGAGGAGACGGGCCGGGAGAAGCCGGGATCGGTCATGTTCACCTTGCCGCTGGCCCGACTCGACCGTCGCGCCTCGGAGGCAGTGATGGTCGGCGACGACGTCCGAGCGGACATCGTCGGCGCGAA
Source organism: Natronorubrum sediminis (assembly GCF_900108095.1). Lineage (NCBI taxonomy): Archaea > Methanobacteriati > Methanobacteriota > Halobacteria > Halobacteriales > Natrialbaceae > Natronorubrum > Natronorubrum sediminis. Next base: position 934,332 of record NZ_FNWL01000002.1, on the reverse strand, counting down.
CGCGGTCGGCCTCGAGACGGTACTGTGGAACGCCGACCCGGACGAATCGCTCGAGGGACGACGAGCGCCCGACCACAGGATAGATGCGTTCGAAGAGCTAACGGAGGTAGTACTGTGATTCTCGAGTCCGAGCGCCGACAGGTCGTCGAACACGCCGCTGAACTGGCCGAACTGACCCCCGCACGAACCGGGAATCTGAGCGTGCGTGAGGGTACTGACGGCGACGCCTTCGCAATCACGCCGACTGGGGTTCCCTACGACAGTTTTGACGCCACGGAGACGCCGGTCGTCGGCGTCGACGGTGAGCAACGCGACGGCGAGATGGCCCCCAGCAGCGAGGTCCCGATGCACAGCGCGATCTACCGACGGGAGGACGTGGGTGCGATCGTTCACACCCACTCGCCGTGGTCGACGGCGCTGGCGACCGCTCACCAGCCGCTACCGCCGATTCACTACATGATCGTCGCGGTCGGGAAACGGGTTCCCGTCGCCGAGTACGCCCCCTACGGAACCGACCAACTGGCCGAAAATATCGTCGAAGCCATGTCGGCGGCCGACTCGACCGCCGCGTTCATCGAAAACCATGGGTTGGTCGTCACCGCGCCGGATCTCGAGACCGCCCTCGAGAACACCCACCACGTCGAGAGTCTGGCACGACTGTACCTCGAGATCAGATCGGCGAGCCTCGAGCCCCGAACTTTGACCGACGAGCAACTCGAGACGGTCCTCGAGCAGTTCGAATCGTACGGGCAGTAACGGACGACGGCAAAGACGACAATTCGGTGGCGAGGATTCAGCCGCTTACTCACCTACTCGCTTACTCACTTACTCAGTCTCGATCCGCCAACAACTCGCTCGCCGTCACCAGCGACTCCATCTCGACATCGGCGGCTTCGACGTTCTCGCGACCGCCTTCTTCGCGGTCGACGACGACCAGTGCACGCTCGACGGTCGCACCCGCTTCTCGGAGCGCGTCGATGGCGTCGACGAGGCTCGTCCCCGTCGTCACGATGTCCTCGAGTACGACGACCTCTTCGCCGTCCTCGAGTCGTCCCTCGACGAGGTTGCCGGTGCCGTACTCTTTGCGCTGCTTGCGCGCGATGACGTAGGGAACTCCCGCTGCGACGCTCGTCGCTGCGGCGAGCGGAACGGCACCGAGTGCGACGCCGGCGAGTTTGTCGTCGTCGTCGACGCGCTCGGCGAAGGCTTCGGCGACGGTCTCGAGGCAGTCCGGGTCGGTCTCGAAGAGGTACTTGTCGACGTAGTACTCGCTCGTGTCTCCGTGGGCGAGGTCGAACTCGCCGAACTGGACGGCGTCTGCCTCGCGTAAGGCGTCGATGAGTGCCTGGTTCGTCATTGCTCGAAGGGCCGTTCCGCACCGAAATAAACGGTGTGGAACTCGCCGTCACCCTGAGTCCGGAGTATGCGGTGCGTTTCTACTCGCTCGAGCGTGACGCGGGTCGTCTCGCGAGGATATCTTTTTGTCGTCGTCGATGAAAATAGTGGGTTATGACACCATCTCGCGCACCGGAACCACACCCGAACATCAAGGCGTTCCTCGAAATGTACAACTCCCTCGACACGCCGGAGTTCACCGAGGTTTCACCACAGGAGGCTCGAGAGATGTTCGAGAAACTCCGCGTCGGCGGCGACCCCGTCTGCACGCTCGAGTCGGTCGACGACCGAACGATCGACGGACCCGATGGAGCGATCGACGTTCGGATTTACGAACCCGGACCGAGTGAAGGCGGACGCAATGGGCCTGAAGACGGCGACCGGCCACTGATCATGTACTTCCACGGCGGCGGCTGGGTCATCGGCAGTATCGACACGCACGATGACACCTGCCGAAAACTCGCGACGGAGACGGGGTATCCGGTCGTCAGCGTCGACTACCGACTCGCACCCGAACACCCGTTCCCGGCGGGTCTCACGGACTGTTACGCGGCGCTCGAGTGGGCGGTGGACGCAGCGCCGGCTCTCGGTGCCGATCCGGAGCGACTCGTACTGGCTGGCGACAGCGCGGGCGGGAATCTGGCGGCGGCGACGGCACTTCTCTCGCGGGACCGCGGCGGCCCCGACGTCGCCTATCAACTGCTGGTTTACCCCGGAACGGGCGACGTCACCAAGACGGCGGCCTACACCGAGAACGGCGAGGACTACTTCCTTACCACCGACGACATGACCTGGTTTCGCGAACACTACTTCGAGCACGAAATCGACCAAGGGAACGTCTACGCGATGCCACGCCTCGCGAACGATCTCTCCGGACTGCCGCCGGCGACGGTCGTCACGGCCGGCTTCGATCCGCTGCGCGACGACGGTGCGGCCTACGCCGACCGACTCGAGGAGGCGGGCGTCCCTGTCACCTATCGCAACTACGACGACATGATCCACGGCTTCTTCGGCATGATTTCGGATCCCGTCAACCTCGATCAGGCCCACGCGGCGTACGACGACGCCGTCGGTGACCTTCGCAGAAAGCTCGAGTAATCGACCGGTCGTCTCCGAACGTGCGATCTGGACTGGCGCTCAGAACACGATCTACGCTGGCTACCGACGCACGGTCCGATCCATCTACCCCGTGAGGTCCATATCGGGATTCCACGCGACTTCCCAGAGGAAGTCGTCGGGATCTGCGAAGTATCCCGAGTACCCGCCCCAATCGGTCTCGCGGGCGGGTTTACGGATCGTCGCCCCTGCGTCGCTCGCGTCCTCGAGGACGGTATCGACGTCCCGTTTCGACTCGACGTTGTGTGCGATGCTCATTCCTCGAAACCCGTCCCCGTCGGCGCAAACGGAGGCGTCCTCGGCGAGTGCAGTTCGCGGATACAACGCGAGCCACGCACCGGCGGTTTTGAAGAACGTCACGTCTCCGTCCGACTCGTACTCCGGTAACCCGAGACCGTCCCTGTAAAACTGCGTCGACGCTTCGAGGTCCGTCACGCCCAACGTGAGCATGCTGATTCGGGGATCCATGTGAGTCTATCACGCGGAGCGAACGCAAAAAGGAGTGGCCGACCTATCGGGCTGCCCATCCCCCGAGCGAAGCCAAAAACGTCTAACGACGGCCGTTCCTCGACACGCACATGCACGTTTCTATCGTCGGCAGCGGCTACGTCGGAACGACCGTCGCCGCCTGCCTCGCGGACCTCGGTCACGAGGTCGTTAACGTCGAAATCGACGAGGAGATCGTCGAGACGATCAACGCCGGCGAGGCCCCGATCCACGAGTCCGGACTCGAGGAGCGAATCGCCAAACACGCGGGCGAGAACCTGCGGGCGACGACCGACTACGACGCGGTCTGTGAGACTGACGTCACCTTCCTCTGTCTCCCGACGCCACAGGCCGACGACGGGAGCCTCGACCTGGCGATCATGCAAGCCGGGGCCGAATCGCTCGGCCGTGCACTCGCCGCGAAGGACGACGACCACCTCGTCGTGGTCAAGAGCACCGTTTTGCCCGGTACGACCGAGGACCTCGTCGGCCCGGTTCTCGAAGATCACGCCGAAACGGCAGTCGGCGAGGGCATCGAACTCGCCATGAATCCCGAGTTTCTCCGGATGGGAACGGCAGTCGAGGACTTCCTCGAGCCCGACAAGGTGGTCGTCGGAGCGACGAACGAGCCAGCCCGAGCGACGCTTCGCGAACTGTACGCCCCGATTCTCGAGCGCGAGGATACCGACCTCGTCGAGACCGACATCAGCGAAGCCGAACTCATCAAGTACGCGAACAACGCCTTCCTCGCGTCGAAAGTCTCGCTCGTGAACGAACTCGGAAACATCGCCAAGGCCTACGGCGCGGACGCCTACGAGGTGCTCGAGGCGGTCGGACTCGACGACCGGATTTCGGCCCAGTTCATGCGCTCGGGGCTCGGCTGGGGTGGCTCGTGTTTCCCGAAAGACGTCGCCGCCTTGCGCGCGGGGGCACGCGAACAGGAGTACGAACCGGAACTACTCGATGCCGTCGTCGCGGTCAACGACGCCCAGCCGAGACGGCTCGTCGACCTCCTCGAGCAGCACGTCTCGGGTGAAGCCGACGGTTCGCTCGAGGGGTCCCGAATCGCCGTATTGGGACTCTCGTTCAAGCCGGGAACCGACGACGTTCGGAAGTCGCGCGCGTTAGACGTCATCGAGACGCTACACGAGCGTGACGCCACCGTCGTCGCGTACGACCCGGTTGCAGTCGAGAACGTCCGTCCAGAGTACCCTTCCGTCGAGTTCGCCGGGTCTGGGAGTGACGCACTCGAGGGCGCAGACGGGGCTGTCGTGGCGACAGATTGGCCGGAGTTCGACGAGCTATCGTTCGAGGAAATGGCCCAGCGAATCGTCGTCGATGGGCGGCGAATCGATATCGACGAGTCGACGCTCGAGGCGTACGAAGGCCTGACCTGGTAATCTAGCGATCGAGATAGATCATCTTTCGCGACTTTCCACTCGAGAACTCGATCAGTATACTTTTGCAGTCACGGGGCAGAATACCTGCCGATGGATGATGATGCGGTTCGCGCGGGTCCGAATATCTCCGTGGGCGACGGCGAGGTTATCGCCATGACTCAGGAAACGCGCGACATCAGCACCGATGAGGTCTGTATCCTCATCCCGACGCTCGACGAGGCGGCCACGATCGGTGACGTCATCGACGGTTTTCACGACGAGGGATACACGAACGTCTTCGTCGTCGACGGCGACTCGAACGACGAAACGTGTGAGATCGCTCGCGACCGCGGCGCACACGTCCTCGTCCAGTCCGGCAACGGAAAGGGACAGGCCGTCCGCGAGGCGCTCGAGTACATCAACGTCCCCTACGTATTGATGCTCGACGGCGACGGCACGTACGACCCCGCCGACGCGGATCGCATGCTCGAGCCACTCTCACGGGGCTACGATCACGTGATCGGCAACCGTTTTGCGGACATGGACGACGACGCGATGAAGGCCCTGAACGGCTTCGGCAACCGGGTGATCAACAAGTCGTTTCGGTTCGTCCACGGGGCCGATTACGACGATATCCTCTCGGGGTACCGCGCGTTCACCGTCGACTCGTTCGAACGACTCTCGCTCGACTCGGACGGGTTTACGATCGAGACCGAACTCGCCGTCGAGTGCGTCAAACACGGCGTCGAGACGACGGTCGTCCCGGTCAGTTACGGCGCCAGGCCCGACGAATCGGAGACGAACCTTCACCCGGTCAAAGACGGCGGGACGATCATCGTCGCGCTCTACTCGCTCGCCAAGACGAACAACCCGCTATTCTACTTCGGAAGCCTCGGTATCGGCGGAATCGCCTCCGGTGGCATCATCGCGACGTACGTCCTCTGGCGATGGGTCCAATACGGCATCGGTCACGAAATCCTCGCGATGGTCTCGGCGGCCGCGGTGTTGTTAGGCGTGCAACTGCTCATGTTCGGCGTCCTCTCGGACATGCTCGTCACGCTCCATCGCGAACAACGCCGTCGCCTCGAGCAGATCACTCGCCGGAGCAGACAGCACGAGGACGACTAATATCCTGACAGTGTCCGACGGACCGTATCCAACGAACGCGTATCGCGTCTGAAGGTCTCGGTGCTGAACGTGGGCAAAAGGGTGGCGAAGAACGAGGTCACAGACGAATCGGCTACCCGTTCGAACGCAGCCTCTGAAAGTATTTCACAGAACGACCTCGAGTATCCTCGGAACGTCCTCGAGAGCCCTCAGAACGGAAGCATCGAGCGCATCTGTTGAAACATGCCACCGGAGTTGTTCTCTCGGTACTCCTCGAAGGGGCCGTGGAGTTCGTTGAGTAGTTCCTGGCGCGAGCGGAACTCTCCGGTCTCTACTCGGTCGAGCATTTCGCCGAGGGCGACGGTGTTGCCGTGGACGTCGTAGGCGATTTGTTCGTGACCGAGTTCCGCAGCGACGTCGTCTTTCGTCGCCGGAAACGAGAGGTCAGCGTATCTGAGTTGTGCGTCTACAGCAGCGATACCGAACTCGACGCTCTCGGGTTCGTCGTCGTCTCCGTTCGACGGTGGCCGGACTCCCATACGTAGGGGTAGCGAGTCCGCAAGCAAAACCGCTACGAAGACTGACGCGACTGTCACTGCTCCAGTACGCTCTCGCGTCGAGGTTCAGCCTCGAGTGTCGACACGCCTTTGGCGACGGCCACGGAGTATCCGACTATGACCGACTACACGACGGTGTCGATCCCGAAGGACCTCGCTGATCGCGTCGAAGACACGATCGAAGGAACCAGCTTTCAGAGCACGAGCGACCTCACGCGATTCTTGCTTCGCAGCATCGTCATCCAACACCAGAAACAGGGCGAACTCACGGAAGCCGAGTTCGAAGAGATCACCGAACAACTGCGCGGATTAGGCTACCTCGAGTGAGCGAGAATCGCGTTCGGGCGAGTCCGTTTTGCATGTAAGCCACCCGTTTATCCGAAGCGAGGGGACTAGGGTCGCCTGGAGGTCGAACCCGCATGCCACACATTCCTGATTTCCCTACTCGATCGAACGAGGACGACGAACGAGAGGAATCGAACCGTGGAAGCATCATCGACCAGCTAATCGGTGACGGGCCGTCGACGCCGAGTGGGTGAGCAGACACGGTCGTCCGCGTTGGCCGAAGATGTGCGTCGAGACTCGACTCTCCTATTTTCTGCCCACTCACCCGCCCAGCGACTGCTCCGGCGGATGTGCGTCGAGGACCTCGAGTGGCTGTCGATCGCCACGCCGGTCGAAGGCGGCGAACGTCCGTTCGCCGTACTCCCAGGGCGGAACGGCGACGAAGACGACTTCGGCGAGGTCGTCTCGTTTGGTTACCTCGAGTTCGCGAACTGGGTGCGAGACGAACCGGCCCTGAAACTGTCTCGCCGGTGTCGAGAGATCGACGCCGAAAACGGCGTTGACCGCGTTTCCCAGATTGGGGAGCATGAAGTCCGTGAATACGGGCGTCTCGGGTGGGAGTCCGTCGGCACCCTCGAGTTCGCCTGCCGGAGTGATGGAGACACCCGTCGTCACGCGATCCGGATCGGCGTCGCTCGCCAGATCGAGCAGTACGTCGACCAGTGCCCGCGTGATGTAAACCACATCGAACGTACACGCCGGTCGTAGTTAGCTGTGTTCCCTCACCCTGAAAACGGGCCGAGTCGCCAGAGTACCTCCACGGCGAGTCGCGGGGTGCGCCGACGCGAGGTCGAAAGTGCCGCCTCGAGCGCACCCGCTGCGTCCGTCGTAATGCCAGCTCCGTGACCCACGAGGATCCGTTCCGGTGAGAATCGCTCGAGTGGGTCTCTCGGCGGAACGAGTCGACGCATCGGATGAACGCCCAGACGCTCGGAACCGGCGAGGAAGTACGACGACGCGCCGACGGATTCGGGGACGACGAGCGTGCCTTCCTCGCGGTCGTACAACGCGGCTTCCTGCCAGAATCGGCTGTCGACGAGTTTGTACGCCTCGATACCGGTATCCGAAAGTTCGTCGGAGAAGCGAGCGACCGGTGCGTCGAGGTCTTCGGTGACACCGTCGAAGAACCGGGGAAGGTAGACGGGAACGTTGTGCCGATTCGCGATCGCCTCGGCGTCTCGCGTGTGTCGATCGAGCAAGACGACCACACCGGTGACGTCGCCGAGTTCTGCGAGCAGATTATCGACTCCCGGCGCGTCGACGGGGTCGATAACCCAGACGTCGCCATCTTTCTCGAGGGCGTGACTCGCCCGTTTCATCTGCTCTTCGGGGTGGGCAATCCAGCCGATACCACCGTCGAAGCGGTCGATCTCCTGAATCTCGCTCGCGTGCTCGTCGACGCGGAAGGTCATACCGTCGATACGGTCGTTTTGGCCATAAACGTACGTGCCCTCGGCGACGCTTCTATGACACTGTCTGATGTACTCCTGCCTACATGCTCACTGGCCTGTCCTGGCTCGCCCTCGAGGTCAAGTACCTCGAGCGAGCGCGGCCGTTCTACGAGGAGACGCTGGGATTGACACTCGAGGGGGAAACCGACTCGGAGTTGCGATTTCGATCGGGGCCAACCGATCTCGTTCTCAGACGACCGGATAGCGTTCCTCGGGGCGGATTGCACACCCACTACGCCTTCTCGATTCCGAGCGAGGAGTACGACGACTGGTGGGAGCAACTGAGCGAGAATCACGACCTCGAGGAAGCCCAGTTCGGGCCGAGTCGGTCGTTGTACCTGTACGATCCGGATGGCAACTGCGTCGAGTTGGGCCAACAGTCCGTGGACGGGCCGGGGATCGACGGCATCTTCGAAGTCGTCCTCGAAGTCGACGACCTCGAGCGATCGGCCGACCTGTACGGCGAATTAGGCTTCGAGACCGTCGACGTGGGTGACGATCGAAAACGCATTCGGATGGACGGGCCGATGGCCCTCGAGTTGTGGGAGCCACACCTCGGTATCGCGGACGCGAGAGGCGGCGTTCACGTGGACCTCGGCTTCGAAACCGACGATCTAGACGCGCTATGCGAGGTCGTCGAGGATCGCGTTTGCTCGCTCGAGCGAGCGTCCGAAACGACCGCTATCGTTCGAGATCCGGATGGTCACGTACTGACGCTCACGGACTCCTGAGGGCGGAATAGGGGCCCTCTAACGGCCGTAAACGGGATTATCGTCATATCCCGCCGAGTGCAAGCCAGCCGTTTATCGACTGCAGCGCTGTCGGCTCACACGGAGTCATGAGCATCGATTCAACCCAATCCCTCTTCGTGTCCGGCCTGCAACACGCGTACTACACCGAACAACGACTCCTCGACGCGCTCGAGGAACTCGAGACTTCCTCCTCGAACGAGGAACTGCAGAGCGGCTTCGCCGAGCACCGCGAGGAAACCCAGATCCACATCGACCGCATCGAGGACGTCTTCGAGCAACTCGACGCGGACGCCGAGGCGAAAGAAGACCCCGTTGTCGAAGGCATGATCGAGGCCCACGAGGAGTTCATGGACCAAGATCCGAGCGAGCAAGCCATCGACCGGTTCAACATCGCCGCGGGCCAAAAGTCAGAGCACTACGAGATCGCCGTCTACGGCAACCTCATCCCGATGGCCGACCAGATCGGGATGGACGACGCAGCCGAAACCTTAGAGCAGACGCTTCGCGAAGAACAGGACGAACTTGAGACGCTCTCGGAGATAGGCGAACAATTCGACTACGAGGAACTCGAGGCTGCGGGATAGCGCCCACAGCGGCGTACCAGCATTTGCTTTTTCGGCAGTGGTCGGATTAGAGACGGTCCGTACTGACGTCGACACCTGGCGGCGTTACGAGCAAGAAGCCACGAAAGTGCACGAGGTTCCCACCGGATTCTTTCACGTCGCGAGCGAAGCCGGCGGCCAGATCGTTGACGTTCCCGTCGACGTTGAGGACGAGGACGTTTCCTTTGGATATCGCTTCGATCCACTCGTCGGGGTCCGTCGTCCCATCGAGCACCCCGAGGATGATACTCCCCTCGAGGTCGAGTTCTTCGTCGATGTGTTCCTCGACCGTTCGAAGGTCGAGGTCGAAATCGCTCATACCGGGTGGGTCGAACCGGGACGAGAAAAACGTTCGCCTCCACCCGTTTGCGCTACGGTCTGCCATACTGATGGTCGTGGTACACAGCACGGTGTCTCTCGGGAAACGGGTGATCAAAAGTCTCCGCTCTCCGTTCTGAGCGCAAGCGCTCTTGGTTCACTCGCGAAGATTGTGAGTGGGTCCCGCAGATACCGCCGGGTACTGAACGGCTAATTCTGGGGAAACTCCTTGTGGAAACCCCGGAATTCGGTACGGTGGGCTTCCTCGTCCGAGAGGATCGAGACGGCGACGTCTTCGGTAACGGGGTCGTTCGCGTCCGACGCGGCCTCGTGGAGCGCTCGATAGGTCTCGATCGCGTCGTCTTCGGCCTCGAGTACCCCTTCAATGACCGACTGCACGTCGGTGGTGTCTTCGGGTGGCTGCAGACCCGACTGACTCGCCTCGAACGCGTCCGAACCGGGCGGCGAGTGCTCGAGTTGTTTCAACCGCTCGCCGAGCATCCGCGCGTGCTCGAGTTCCTCCTGAACGTCCTCCTCGAGGCTCTCTTTGACCTCCTCGGCGTGGACGCCGTCGAGGACGATGGCGTTCGTCAGGTAGTTCATCACGGTCTCGAGTTCGTCGACGTACGCCTCCGTCAGGAGGTCGGTGATCTCGTCGGTCGTCATACCGGCGAGGCTACCACGAGGAGCACCAAAGTCGGGACACCCGCGCGTGCGTGTTCGATCGAACGGCGAGCAATACGTTCGCTCCATACACTCTTGTCTCTCCCCACTCTACCGAACACGCATGCGCGACCTCGACGACACTGACCTCGAGATTCTCGAGTTACTATTCGCGGACGCGAGACGACCCTACAACGAGATCGCAGATCGGGTCGATCTCACGCCGCCGGCCGTCTCGGATCGTATTTCGCGACTCGAGGAACAGGGCGTTATCCGCGGGTTCACGATCGATGTCGATCGAGAGAAACTTCGGGACGACGTGCCCGTGTTGGTCGAACTCGAGGCCACCCCGGACGCGGTCGACGATGTCTACGCGGCCGCGAGCGAGTTGCCGGGCGTCGACACCGTCTTCGAGGGAATGGACGGGCGCATCATCGTTCACGCGACGGTCCCTGACTCGAGGGTTCGCCCGTGGCTCGAGTCCGAACTCGACTTCGCGTTACTCTCGGGGTACGACGTGACGCTCCTCGCTCGCTCGGGTCGTTTCACTGGGCTCTCGGCGTCGGGATTCTCACTCGAGTGCGTCGTCTGTGGTAAGCAGGTCAGTGGCGACGGCGTGACGACGACGGTCGACGGCGACGTGAAGACGTTCTGTTGTCCCTCCTGTGAAGCGCGCTACCTCGAGGAGTACGAATCCCATCGCGAGGCTCTCGAGCAGGGGTAGACGGTGGCCAGGGGTTCTCGACTAGTGTGGTGTCGTCGTCTATCCGCGACCGATCGGTGTCGACTCGTCCGAAGTGCGTCGTCGAAGTTGACGATCGGTGAATTATCTGTCCCCAATCTCGGATCTGAACTACTTCGGACGTATTCTTCTACGCGATCTGATCAACTGTCCACACCAGTGCGCGCGCCAGCGCTCGCTCGCGGAAATCAACGACGAGTTCGCCGACTCGAGCCTGGATTCACCCCGTTCTCGAAGGGATGATAATATTCGTTGGGTGCTTTCAATAGAATATTAGGACATCGATGTCTTGCGGTTTTCGTTCACAGCGACTCGAGCGATCGTGTGAGCGATCTGTCGAACCACGGTGACAGCACCAGAGTTATATACCTCGTCGCACGTCGGTTTCAGATACAATGTCTTCACAAGACAACCCGTCCTCTGACACCAGTCAGGGGGGTCGAGTTCTTCCAGGGCACGTTAGATTCCACTGACGAAATAGAGTCAGCACGTGTTTTCGATACGACCCTCCGGGACGGCGAACAGTCACCCGGTACTTCGTTCTCCTACGACGACAAACGGCAGATCGCGTCCATTCTGGACGATATGGGCACCCACGTCATCGAGGCAGGGTTCCCGGTCAACTCGGACGCCGAGTTCGAGGCCGTTCGTGATATCGCGTCATCGACCCAGACGACGACCTGCGGGTTAGCCCGTGTCGTCGACGGGGACATCGAAGCCGCACTCGATTCCGGCGTCGAAATGGTTCACACGTTCGTGAGCACCAGCGACGTTCAGATCGAGGATTCGATGCACGCGACACGGGAGGAAGTAGCACAGCGCGCAGTCGACTCCGTCGAACGCATCGTCGAGTCGGGAACGACCTGCATGTTCTCGCCGATGGATGCGACGCGGACGGACGAAGAGTTCCTGCTCGAAGTGATCGAAGCGGTCACTGAGGCAGGCGTCGACTGGATCAACATTCCGGACACCTGTGGCGTCGCCACCCCCGGTCGGTTCCGGGCCATGATCGAGAAGGTCTCTGCCCACACCGACGCGCGGATCGACGTCCACACTCACGACGACTTCGGACTGGCCACCGCAAACGCGCTGGCCGGCATCGAAGCCGGCGCGGACCAGGCGCAGGTGTCGGTCAACTCGATCGGCGAGCGGGCCGGAAACGCCGCCTACGAGGAGTACGTGATGGCCGTCGAGTCGCTCTACCAGACCGATACTGGAATCGACACGACGCGCATCACCGAACTCTCCGACATCGTCGAAGAGAAGAGTGCAATGGGAACGCCGGGCAACAAGCCCATCGTCGGCGACAACGCGTTCTCCCACGAGAGCGGGATTCACGCCGCGGGCGTGATCGAAAACTCGGACACGTTCGAACCCGGCGTCATGACGCCGGAGATGGTCGGTGCCGAACGCAAGCTCGTCATGGGCAAACACACCGGCACCCACTCGGTTCGCGAACGACTTCGCGAGCGCGGGTTCGCCCCGTCCGACGAGCAAGTCACGGCGGTCACTCGCCGAGTCAAAGATTACGGCGCTGAAAAGCGCCGGGTAACGGTGGACGACTTAGAGCGATTCGCCGAAGAAGCTGGCGTCGACCGCCAGAGCGAGGAGGAAGAGGAGGTGCGCATCTGAGGCATGTCCACTACGTTTGCTACCGGCCGCGAGCCTCTGCTGTGGCGCTCAAGCGGACGCGAAGCGAGTCACAACTACGGGCGGCGTCGCTCGACTCGCAAGCATTATGTTCCTCGAGCGAGCTACAGTATCAATAATGACGGTTGGCACACTCGATTCGGTTCATCCGCACGCAGACGCGGAGAGTGTGCACGCCCCGATTCGTATTGTAGGGGCGACTCTGCCCCTATTCTAGTACCTCGTCGATTCGGTTCGGAATTGGTCGCATCGGATTCACAGCGACACGCAACACAACAGATGACAGCAGAGCAGACACCGAACGCACGATCGGTGGGCCCCTCCACCGCGGCGGGAGGTAATCGATGAGCGAACGAGCAACCAAAATACCCCCAGCAGAGACGGAAGCACAGTCCGACGATCACCCCACTGAAGGGACACAGACGGAACCACCCGAGGAGGCCGACTCCGACGCCGAAGCGGCTGCGGAGACGACGCCCGAACCCGTGACGACCGGGGCGCAGGCGGTCGTTCGCGCCCTCGAGAACGCGGGCGTCGAGTACGCTTTCGGCGTGCAAGGTGGTGCGATCATGCCCGTCTACGACGCCCTGTACGATTCGGACATCTACCACGTGACGATGGCCCACGAACAGGGAGCCTCGCACGCGGCCGACGCTTACGGTATCGTCTCGGGCGAGCCGGGCGTCTGTCTGGCCACCTCTGGGCCCGGCGCGACGAACCTCGTGACGGGCATCGCGGACGCCGATATGGACTCGGATCCGATGCTCGCGCTGACGGGACAGGTTCCGACGGAGTTCGTCGGTAACGACGCGTTCCAGGAGACCGACACGACGGGCGTCACGACGCCGGTCACGAAGGACAACACGTTCTCGTCGGATCCGGATCTCGTCGGGAGCGACGTGAGCGAGGCGTTCGCGCTCGCCCGCGAAGGACGACCCGGGCCGACGCTGGTCGACCTGCCCAAGGACGTCACGAAAGCCGAGACTGACCGCGAACCCGATGCGCCGAAGACGCCCGACACCTACGAGGTCCAGACGAACGCGGATTCGGCCATCGTCGAGGCCGCAGCAGACCGCCTCGAGTCCGCGAACCGACCCGTGATGCTTCTGGGCGGCGGCGTCATCAAGGGCGAGGCCAGCGAGGTCTGTCGCGAGTTCGCGATCGAACACGAGATTCCAGTCGTCACGACGATGCCCGGAATCGGGGCGTTCCCCGAGGATCACGAACTCTCGATGGAGATGGCCGGCATGCACGGCACCGGCTACGCCAACATGGCGATTACGCACTGTGACACCATGCTGGCGATCGGAACCCGATTCGACGACCGCTTGACCGGCGGCATCGACACGTTCGCGCCCGACGCGGAGATCATCCACGTCGACATCGATCCCGCGGAGATTTCGAAGAACATCCACGCGGATTATCCGCTGATCGGGGACGCAGAAACCGTCGTCGAGCAACTGGCCGACGCCGTCCAGGCCTCACCACAGGCCAAAAAGTGGCGCGCACAGTGTCAGCAGTGGAAATCCGACTACTCGATGGCCTACGACGCACCCGAGGACGAACCGGTTCAACCGGAGTTCGTCGTCGAAGCGTTAGACGAGGCCACCGACGACGACACCATCGTCACCACCGGCGTCGGTCAACACCAGATGTGGGCCTGCCAGTACTGGACCTACACCGAGCCTCGAACGTGGGTCTCGAGTCACGGTCTCGGGACGATGGGGTACGGACTGCCAGCCGCCATCGGCGCGCGACTCGCAGCCGACGACGAGCAGACGGTCGTCTGTATCGACGGCGACGGCTCGTTCCTGATGACGATGCAGGGGCTCTCCGTGGCCGTTCGCGAGAACCTCGACATTACGGTCGCCGTGCTCAACAACGAGTACATCGGGATGGTTCGACAGTGGCAAGACGCCTTCTTCGAGGGCCGTCACTCCGCGTCGAACTACAACTGGATGCCCGAGTTCGACAAACTCGCCGAAGCGTTCGGCGCGGCCGGCTTCCGAATCGACGACTACGACGAAGTCGCCGACACGATCGAGGAGGCCATCGCGTACGACGGTCCGTCCGTGATCGACGTCCACATCGATCCGCAGGCGAACGTCTACCCGATGGTTCCGGCCGGCGGGGACAACGGTCAGTTCGCGCTGACGGAGGACCAACTATGAAACGGGGTCTCGACGGCCCGACCCCGGAGGAACGACCGACACCGGCCGGCCGGCGGAACAAACAGGGCATTCGTATCGACCCCGAAGTCGAGGCCAAACGCGAGCCCCGACGCACCGTCATCTCGGCGCTGGTCGAACACGAGCCCGGCGTGCTTTCCGACGTCTCGGGATTGTTCTCGAGGCGGCAGTTCAACATCGAGAGTCTGACCGTCGGGCCCACTGAGGATGAAGACGAGAACCGTGCTCGAATCACGGTCGTCGTCGAGGAGCCCGATCCCGGTATCGATCAGATCAAAAAACAGCTGCGAAAGCTCGTGCCGGTGATCGCCGTGCGCGAACTCGAGCCCGACGCGATGCGCCGGGAACTCGCGTTGATCAAGGTCAACGCCGAGCGTCCGGATCAGGTCGCCGCCGTCGCAGATATGTACGGCGCGAAGACGGTCGACTCGAGTCCCGAATCAGCCACGTTCGAGGTGACGGGTGCGCGCCAGAAGATCGACGCGGCGATCGAGACGTTCACCCAATTTGGAATCCGCGAGATTTCTCGGACGGGGATGACGGCGTTGGCACGGGGCACGGACGACACGGCTGCGGCCAGTTCGACGGTATTGACCGCCGACGAGGCGAACCAACAACCGAACACACAACCACAAACTGATGACTGACGAATTCACCACCGACATCTACTACGACGACGACGCAGACGTATCGACGCTCGACGACGAGACCGTGGCCGTGCTGGGATACGGCAGCCAGGGACACGCACACGCACTCAACCTTCACGAGAGCGGTATCGACGTGGTCGTCGGCCTGCGCGAGGACTCCTCTTCGCGCTCGGCCGCTGAAGCGGACGGCCTCGAGGTCGTGACGCCGGTCGAGGCGGCTTCGCGAGCGAGCGTGGTTTCGATGCTCGTTCCTGACACGGTCCAGCCTCACGTCTACGAACAGATTCAGGACGAACTCGAGTCCGGCGACACGCTCCAGTTCGCACACGGGTTCAACATCCACTACAACCAGATTCAGCCCGACGAAGACATCGACGTGACGATGATCGCGCCGAAGTCGCCGGGCCACCTCGTCCGCCGGAACTACGAGAACGGCGAGGGGACGCCGGGACTGCTCGCGGTCTATCAGGACGCGACCGGAAACGCGACGGAACGGGCACTGGCCTACGCGAAAGGAATTGGCTGTGCCCGTGCGGGCGTCGTCGAAACGACGTTCCGCGAGGAAACTGAGACGGACCTCTTCGGCGAGCAGGCCGTTCTCTGTGGCGGCATCGCCGAACTGATCAAGGTCGGCTACGAGACGCTGGTCGACGCCGGCTACAGCGAGGAGATGGCCTACTTCGAGTGCATGAACGAGATGAAGCTCATCGTCGACCTGATGTACGAAGGCGGCCTCGGCGCGATGTGGGATTCGGTCTCCGACACCGCGGAGTACGGTGGGCTCACCCGCGGCGATGCCGTCATCGACGATCACGCTCGAGAGAACATGGAAGAAGTCCTCGAGCAGGTCCAAAACGGTGAGTTCGCTACCGAGTGGATTGCCGAGAACCAGGCGAACCGACCGGTCTACACGCAACTCAACCAGGCCGAGAAGGACCACGAGATCGAAGAAGTCGGCGAGCGACTGCGCGATCTGTTCGCGTGGGCCGATGAAGACACTGAAACGGACGACGAAGACGAGTCCGTTCGCGTGCAGGCGGACGACTAGGGACTCGAGAACTGCGTTACAAGATCAGGAGACGACAATAACATGAGCCAGAACGAGCACACGGATGCGATGGCCGACGTCAGCCACACGAATCCCTATACGGGGAAGACGGCCGGCCAACTGTTCAGCCGAGGACCGATCGTCGCTGCAGATGGTGGCGAACCGGCTGCGACGCCGTCGGATTCGACCGACGAAGAAGAGACAGCGGACGAGCACGAACAGACGATGAAAGACGTAACACATACGCCGCCCCAACACGCCGACGACGCGAATCGCGTCTTCGAGCGTGGGCGCAACCCAACCGTAGAGGACGAGGAATGAGCGACGGAACACTGTACGACAAGGTCTGGGATCACCACAAGGTAACGACGCTGCCGACCGGACAGGACCAGCTGTTCGTCGGCTTGCACCTCATCCACGAGGTTACGAGTCCGCAGGCGTTCGGGATGCTCCGCGAGCGCGACCTCGAGGTCGCCTACCCGGAACTCACCCACGCGACGGTCGACCACATTATTCCGACAGCCGATCAGTCTCGTCCCTACGAAGAGGACGCGGCCGAAGAGATGATGAGCGAACTCGAGGAGAACGTCCGCGAGGCCGGCATCGAGTTCTCGGACCCGAACAGCGGCGATCAGGGGATCGTCCACGTTGTCGGTCCGGAGCAGGGCCTAACCCAACCCGGCAAAACGATCGTCTGTGGCGACAGCCACACCTCGACGCACGGCGCGTTCGGCGCGCTCGCGTTCGGGATCGGGACCAGCCAGATTCGGGACGTGCTCGCGACGGGCACCCTCGCCTTCGAGAAGCAGAAGGTCCGCAAGATCCAGATCGACGGCGAACTCGGCGACGGCGTCGAGGCGAAGGACGTCATCCTCGAGATCATCAGCCGACTGGGCACCGAAGGCGGCGTCGGCTACGTCTACGAGTACGCCGGCGAGGCGATCGAGAACCTCGGGATGGAGGGACGGATGTCGATCTGTAACATGTCGATCGAAGGCGGTGCACGCGCGGGCTACGTCAACCCCGACGAGACCACCTACGAGTGGCTCGAAGAGACCGACTATTTCCAGGAGAACCCCGAGGAGTTCGAGGAACTCAAACCCTACTGGGAGTCGATCGCGAGCGACGAGGACGCCGACTACGACGACGTCGTCCACATCGACGCGGACGAACTCGAGCCGGTCGTCACCTGGGGGACGACACCCGGCCAGGGAATCGGTATCACGGACCCGATTCCAGCGCCCGAGGACTTGCCCGCGGACAAGGAGGCCACGGCCGAACGCGCACAGGAACACATGCGCGTCGAACCCGGCGAAACGATGGCGGGCTACGACATCGACGTCGCCTTCCTCGGTTCCTGTACGAACGCTCGCCTGCCCGACCTGCGCCGCGCAGCCGAAATCGTCGAGGGTCGCCAGGTCGACGACGACGTCCGCGCGCTGGTCGTCCCCGGCAGCCAGCGCGTCCAGGAGACCGCCGAGAAGGAGGGGCTGAAGGACACCTTCGAGGAGGCCGGCTTCGAGTGGCGAAACGCCGGCTGTTCGATGTGTCTGGGTATGAACGAAGACCAACTCGAGGGCGACGAGGCCTGTGCCTCCTCCTCGAATCGCAACTTCGTCGGCCGGCAGGGCAGCAAGGACGGACGCACCGTCTTGATGAACCCGCGAATGGTCGCCGCGGCGGCGATCAACGGGGAAGTCTCTGACGTGCGCGACTTGAAGGGGGTGCAGACGGCATGACTGGAACTGACGAGGTCGACATTCCGGAAGTCGAGGCCGTCTCCGGCCCGGGCGTCCCGATTCGGGGCAACGACATCGACACCGACCAGATCATCCCCGCGCGGTTCATGAAGGTCGTCACGTTCGACGGACTCGGCGAGTTCGCGTTCTTCGACGTCCGGTTCGACGACGACGACAACCAGAAAGACCACCCATTCAACGAAGAGCGGTATCAGGACTCCTCGGTGATGGTCGTGAACTCGAACTTCGGCTGTGGCTCCTCGAGAGAGCACGCTCCCCAGGCCCTGATGCGCTGGGGAATCGACGCAATCATCGGCGAGAGCTTCGCCGAGATTTTCGCGGGCAACTGTCTGGCACTCGGCATTCCGACCGTAACCGCAGACAGCGAAACGATCGAGGAACTTCAGGCGTGGGTCGATGCGAATCCCGACGGTGAGATCGATATCGACGTGGAGGCCGAGGAGGTCACCTATGGCGAAGAGACGATCGACGTCACCGTCGACGACGCCCAGCGCAAGGCCCTCGTCGAGGGCGTCTGGGATACAACGGCGCTGATGAAGTCCAACGCCGGTGCGGTCCGCGAGAAGGCACGGGAGTTGCCGTACGTCACCGACGACGCGATCCCGGAAGCCGAATAGATTCGAGCGACGGACTCGATACGCGCTCGAGTTCGTTCATACTTTCCTTTTCACCGCTGTTGTCGTCCGCTCGAGACGCCTCGAGGTGGTGTGCACCTGCTCGAGACTGTCTCCAGTTCACTCGAGCGAGAGCGTCTCGAGCGTCACGATCTGTGGTAACACGCCGGAACCGGCAGAACGAGACACCCACCGACATCGATTTCGGCCGACCGACGAAATAGCGCGTGTGTCTCGGAACGCTGATATCACGTTGTTCCTGTCGTTGGCCGTTCTCTGGGGACTCTCCTTCCCGGCGATTTCGGTCGGTCTCGAGTCGCTCCCGCCGCTGCTCTTCGCCGCCGTGCGCTACGATATCGCAGCGGTGTTGTTGCTCACCGTGGCCGTCTTTCGCGTCGAGGACTGGTGGCCGTCTGCGCGAAACGATCTGGCGGCAATCGTCGGCGGCGGAATCTTCCTCGTCGCGGGCAACGGACTCCTCTTTCTCGGCCAGCAGACCGTTCCGAGCGGCGTCGCCGCGATCCTACAGGGGCTCGTACCGATCGTCACCGCGCTGTGGGCGATCCCGTTGCTCGGTGAACGCCTCTCGGGAGTCGGCGCCGCCGGCGCTGCAGTCGGCTTTCTGGGCGTCGGATTGATCGTCCAGCCCGATCCCGGCAATCTGCTGGCGGGCGATACGGCCGCGCGGCTGCTCGTCGTCGGACAGGTCTGTAGCGTCGCACTCGGCGGCGTCCTGATCCAGCGCGCCGGCCCGACGCTGCCACAGCTCCCGCTGGTCGGCTGGTCGATGCTCGTCGGTGCCGTCGTCCTCCACGTCGTGAGTTTGGGCGCAGGCGAGTTCCCCAGCACTGACGTGCTCGATGCGGCGTCGCTCGGCGCACTACTCTACCTAGGCGTCTTCGCGACCGCCGTCGCATTCGTGATCTATTTCTCGATCCTCGAGACCTACGGCGCGTTCGAGGCGGCGCTGATCGGCTATCTGGTGCCTATCGTGGCGACGGTCGCCGGCGTTGTCTTGCTCGGCGAGGAGATCAGCGCGCTGACGATCGGCGGCTTCGCGCTGGTCGCCGTCGGCTTCGTCCTGCTCAAGCGGCGTGCGATCGCAGCGGCGATGGGACTCGCGAGCGGCCACGGATACGCTTGAGCGTCGTGTCGTCGATAGTCACCTCGGTAGCGCTCACGATAGCGCGCTTGTCTCTTCTCGTCCGAACGTCGAGCGGTTCTTCACTCGAGTTCGGATCGCGGTATCGATACCCTCTTTTCGACCCCCGCGAGATGGTTGCACATGACTCACGAAATCGCCGTCATTCCGGGCGACGGAATCGGGCAGGAAGTCACGCCAGCCGCCGTCGAAGTACTCGAGGCACTCGAGATCGACTTCGAGTTCGTCGAGGCCGACGCGGGCGACGCGTTGAAAGAAGAGACCGGCGAAGCGCTGCCACAGGAGACCTACGACCTCGCGGCGTCGGCTGATGCGACACTATTTGGTGCGGCTGGCGAAACGGCTGCGGACGTCATCCTCCCGCTTCGGGATGCCGTGGACTCGTTCGTCAACATTCGCCCGGCGAAGGCGTATCCGGGGATCGACGCCGTCCGCCCCGAAACGGATCTCGTCTTCCTGCGTGAGAACACTGAGGGCGTCTACGCGGGTCACGAAGACCGACTCACCGAGGACGTCGCGACGCTGACGCGCGTCGTCACCGAGTCAGCCTCTGCGGAACTCGGCGAGTTCGCTTGCGAGTACGTGTCGGAGTCCGACGACCACGACGGCTTCACCATCGTTCACAAGGCGAACGTCATGCGAGAGACGGACGGCGTGTTCCGGGATACCATCAAATCCGTCGCCGACGAGAACAGCGTCGAGACCGACGAAGTGCTGATGGACGCCTTCGCGACGCGCGTCTGTCTCGACCCAGCACAGTTCGACGTGATCGCCTGTCCGAACCTCGCGGGCGACGTGCTCTCGGACCTCGCCGCCGGCCTCGTCGGTGGCCTCGGCTTGCTCCCCTCGGCGAACGTCGGCTCCGAGCGCGGCCTGTTCGAACCAGTCCACGGCACTGCACCCGACATCGCCGGCGAGGGCGTCGCGAACCCGGCCGCGACGATCATCTCGGCCGCGATGATGCTCGAGTTCCTGGGCTACGACGAGGACGCCGACGCGGTTCACGAAGCCGTCGAAGCGACGCTCGAGGAGGGGCCGCGGACGCCAGATCTCGGCGGCGACGCGTCGACCGACGACGTGACGGGCGCGATCATCGAGCGACTGTAGTCGGTTGGTTCGCGTTTCGATCTGTTGGATTGGTTCTCTTTCCTGACTCGTCGCTCGCTCACGACGGATAGCAAAGCAAGCAGGGTAGGGAGGGTGGGGCAGGGTGTTTCGGAGGTATCAACAGTGAAGTCACTGCGTCGTCTCTATGGTGATACTTCAACCAATGACGAGCGCGAACTTCGGTCGGATCGTCGAGGGCGAACCGCTCTTTGGAGCCTGTCGACCCGGCCACCTCGGGGGCGACCTCGAGCAGTGGCGCGAGATTCTCCGGACTCGGGACGTCTCCGGCGTCGTCTGTTTGCTCTCCGAGCGCGAGGCGGGTCGGTGGGGGTGTCCGGCGGCGTACGACGATGCATTCGAAACCGCCCACGTTCCGATTCGAGACCGTCATCTCCCCGATCTCGAGCGCCTCGAGCGCGCCGTCGATATCCTCGGCCGGCAAACGGCTGCAGGTGAGAACGTCGCGATTCACTGCAACGCTGGCCTCGGCCGGACGGGGGTCGTCGCCGCCGGATGGCTGGTCGGTGATCGAGGATACGCACCCGAGGCCGCGCTCGAGGCCGTCGAGACCAGACCGTGGCCACGGGCACCCAGAGAGGCGATTCGGGACGGAAACGCGACCGAAGCCGAACTGGTCGACTTACTCGACCGGCTGTAAAGACCAGCGCTCTGCCGGACGGAACGTTATCAGGGGGCACGTGGTATCGCGGGTATGACACGAACGCGAGACGATACCCTCGAGGGGGTTGCCTCACGCAGCGTCACTACCGACCGTCTCGAGACGCACTATCTCGAGTCGGGTGGGGGAACTGGATCCGGCGGAACAGCGAGCAAACACGGAGGAGCGAACAGCGCTCCGACAGTCGTCTTCCTCCACGGAAACGTCTCATCCTCTCGATTTTTCGAAGACATTCTGGTTTCGCTACCGGAACGGTATCGAGCGATCGCGCCGGATTTGCGAGGCTACGGCGATTCTGAGACGAAGTCGGTCGACGCCACCAACGGGTTAGGCGATTTCGGGGCCGACCTTCGAGCGTTGGTTTCGGAACTCGACCTCGAGACCCCGTTCACGCTCGTCGGCTGGTCCAACGGCGGCGGCGTCGCGATGCGATACGCGATCGACAATCCCGAGGCGGTGGACTCGCTCGTGCTCGTCAATCCCCTCTCGCCGTACGGGTTCGGTGGAACGAAAGGCACGGACGGAACGCCCTGTTTCGATGACTTCGCTGGCTGTGGTGGGGGACTCGGAAACGACGCCTTCGTCGGGGGGCTCGCAGATCGGGATCGAAGCGAAGGCGGCGAAGCCTCGCCCAGAAAGATTCTGCGGACGTACTACGTCGCTCCGAGTCACACGTTCGATTCCGAACGCGAGGAGTCGTACCTGACGGGCATGCTCGATACCGTCACCGGCGAGGAAAACTACCCCGGGAACGCGACGACGAGCGAGAACTGGCCCGGCGTCGCCCCAGGTGAAACCGGCGTGAACAACGCCATCTCGCCGAAGTACTGCTCGCTCGAGGAGATCACCGAAATCGACCCTGACGAGAAACCACCCGTGCTCTGGCTGCGCGGCGATTCGGACCAGATCGTCTCGAACGAGTCGCTGTTCGACGTGGGAACGCTCGGACAGATGGGCCAGTTGCCCGACTGGCCCGGCGAGGACGTGTTCCCACCCCAACCGATGGTCGAGCAGACGCGCGCCGTCCTCGAGGCGTACGCGGACGCCGGCGGCGAGTTCGAGGAGGTCGTTTTCGGGAAAACGGGCCACGCGCCACAGATCGAGGTTCCCGGCGACTTCCTGAATCGCCTCGAGTCGGTGCTTTCGGGGTGAGCCGAGCGGGCAAAGTCAGGCGTCGGTCGCCTCGAGCGACCAGTCGCCGTCGGCTTCGACGTTGATCCAGACGGTTCCGCCCGCACTGAACGATCGCGAACTGTCGAAGGATCCCGTGTCGCTCACGATCGATTCGCTACCGCCGTCCGCGTTGTAGCCGTCGACGAGGAACTCGCCGTCGCCGTCGTGTGCCACCTCGAGTCGGACGTCGTCTTCGGCCCAGATCGGACCGACGAACGACGAGCCGGTTCCGCTCGCTTCGACGCCGAGTTCGTCGAGGTCGTCCGCGTGAACTTCCGGTTGGGAGAGGTCGATGGTCCACTCGCCGTCGGCCTCGACCTCGAGGTCGTAGGAGCCCTCCTCGATCGCCGCGATGGACTCGCCGGCTGTGTTTCCGTCGGTGGTCACCAGCGTCACGTCGCTTCCCGCGCCACTCGCCACGAGTTCCACGACGAACTCGTCGTCACCGTCGTGCGTGAAGCTCGCGGACGCGATACCCTCCTCGAGGTCGACACCCGATTCGGTCGCCGAGCCGGTGTCGTCGAACTCGTAGGCCTGGCCCTCCTCGAGAATGGTTCCCTCTGGCCGGCCGTCGTCGTGGTCTTCGTCCGCCTCGTCGCTCTCGTACGTTCCGTCGACGAGATCCGAGGGCGTGATGACGTCGAGTCCGCGGTGTTCGATGTGATTGAGCAGGTGCTCGAAGTCGTCGAGGGACATCCGATTCTCGTCGACGTCGACGTCTTCCTCGTCCACGATTCGCGGAACCTCCATGACGGTCAGCTGGTTGTACTGATCGGCGAGGTTGATGTGTCGGCGAACGCCGTTGTGAAGCGCTGGTCCCCAGATGAGCGGAATCGTGTGCATGCCCGTCGGCGGGACGCCGCTCGGACAGGAGCCAAAGAGAAAGGCCGAGTCGTGTACGTCTCTGGCAACCTCGACGGTCGTCTCGTCCATTCGGTCGTCAGGCACGAACAGGTGTCTCGCGCCGTCTTCGAAGCCGTTGTCCTCGAGCAAGTCGCGATTCGTCTCGAGAACGTCCCGCTGGCGATCCTCGGGCATTTCGGGCAGCGGGGTCGAAATTTGGGGATGCGAGCAGATGTCCCAACCCCGGTCCTGGAGGTCCTGTAACTCCTCGAGGCCCATTCGGCCGTCCGCATCGATCTGGTCGGGACTCATCGGCACGGCGGCCGTCCAGTCGCGCTCTTCGAGCATCTCCGCGGCGATATCGTAGTGTGAGTCGTGGCCGCCGTAGAATGCGAGGATGGCTTTCCCGTTGTCGGCCGCCTCCGTCCGTCGGAGGTCGTCGACGAGCATCCGCGTCTCGCCGTCTTCCGAACCGACTGCGATGACGTTGATCCGACTGACATTCGAGAGATCGGGTTCGCCCTCGGGTTTGTGCTCGTAGCCACAGTCGAGGCGGAACCAGCCCTCGTAGCCGTCCGGAACCGTTCTGACGGTGTTGAGACGCGCGTCTCGATCCGGCGCGAGGAATTCGACGACGATCTGGTCTGCCGCTTCCGGCTTCACGGCCAGCGAGACGTCCCACTCCTCGAGATCGATCCCGTCGAGGCGCATGTCGATTCTGGCCTCGCGACCGTCGCTCTCGACGACGGCCGCCTGTGAACCGATTCGCGCCTCATCCTCGGCCGCCGAGAGTTCGCTGTTCTGTGGGAACCACTCGTCGAGATTCTCGAAATCGGAGAGCTGTTCGCCCGCCTCGATCGCGGGCCACTGTGCGGAGCCATCGCCGCTCGAGTCGCTCTCTGAGTCGTCAGACCCCTCGTCGTCTGCGTCGTCACCGGACCCCTCGTCGGACAATATGTCCGTGCACCCTGCAAGCGCGGCCGACGCCACGCCGACTGTGCTCAAGAGCCATCGTCGCGACGGGCCGCGTGAGTCGTGTTCCTTGTTCATGCTATCCGTACCTCTTCGCTGCGGTCACGGCTACTTGTTAATAGAGTGGATAAATCGCTCCCCATCCAAAACCGCCGCGCACGCCCGCGTTCGCGGGACTTATTGGTTCGATAACTAACCGTTTCACTCCGTTCGACGGCCGTGAACTGAACGAAAATTTCTCGCTCGCGACACTCACCAGCGACTCAGCAAATCTCCTCAGACGACGTCGAGCGTCGATCGGTCGGCACCGGCGAGTTCGACGACCGCGTCGGCCTCGAGCAGGTGACACTCACCCGGAACGACGAGTAAGTGCAGCGGGTCGCCGAACTCCCGCGTCGCGAGGTCGCTCATCGTCCCCGCTTCGACGAGCGGGTCCGGGCTTCCGGCGCGTGCCACGACGACGCCGACGAGGTCCGGGTACTCCTCGGCGAGGAGTTCCGCGCCGATATCCGCGGTCATGTACTCGTCTTCGTCCGCTCGCTCGTCTCCAACCTTGTCGTCAGCACGCGTCGCGTGCTGACTCCTGGTTGGGTCGTATCCCACCTTGATGTCGAGATAGACCACGGTGTGGAGGCCATCCTCGCGGTTGTCGTCGATGGTGTCGGTCACGCTCGCCGGGAGGCCGTCGGCTCCGTGGGCGTAGGGAAAGGGGAGCGTCGTCGCCTTGCCGAAGCGGTAGTTTTGCAACCCGGTGAGCGAACTCGTCGCCGTCTGGGCCGTGATGCCGTGGATAACCCGCGTCTCGATGCCCCGTTCGTGAGCGCGCAGCCGGAGGTCGACGTGGGTCGTCGAGATCATCGTATCGCCAGCAGTGAGGAAGGCAACGTCCTCGGTTTCGGCCTGCTCGAGGATGTCTTCCGGGTGTTGCTCGACTCCGGCCCGGTCGCGAACCTCGATATCGACGCCGTGGTTGGACTCGAGGTCGGCGACGGTTGTCCCGATCAATTTACTGGTGTAGAACTCCGCGTAGGCCCGGTCGGCGTTGCGCAGTGCCTCTTGGCCCTCGACGGTGATCGATCGCTCGTCGTAGAGGCCGAGGCCGATGAAGGTGAGCATGCGTTGGTGTAGTGAGAGTGGCGGGAATACGCTTTCGAGACGGGTATCGAATGCTGGCCTGAAGTGACATGCTAACCGATCGTCACAGTGAAATGTGCGACGTCGAGTCCGGGCCGTCGTCATCGTTGATCCCGCCCTCGTGTGCGAACGTCACGTCGTCGTCAGTGAGAAAGATCGTCCCGTCGGTGTGGACCGTAATATCGACCGCAGGGAGCGTCGTGTCGGCCGCTTCGCCGTTGTCACAGTGACCCGAACAGGAGTCGAACATCGACCCGTGGCGGGGACAAACGATCTGCCCGTTACGAATCGGTGCGCCACGGCCGGTATCGAATCGTTGGGATTCGTGCGTACAGCGGTTGACCCAGGCCTCGACCCCATCTTCACAGGGAACGAGAATCACCTCTTCTTCGTCGCCGAACCGGTCGCTCACCGTGAACAGCCACGAGCCCTCCTCGTGGACCGTGTCGACGGTCGTGAGTTGCTCCATGTCAGTGACTATCGCCGGCTACCTGAAAACTGTTCACGGAACGAACCGGCGGCGAGTCCTCGAGTCCAAAAACGTCACCGTTACGGCGGCCCGTCGGAGAGTAGCGGTATGGAAGTGCCGTGCGTCCGTGTCCCGCGCGAGGAAGGCGAAGCGACGCGTCGCCAACTGGCGGAGGCGGACCTGATCGACGACGAGTACGAGATCTCGGTCGCGGAGGGTGACCTCTACGTTCCGGTCGTCGATCCCGAAGCCGTTTCCGACGACCTCGAGGTCGTCTCCCGGCCTGTCTCCGAACGCGAGACGCAGACGACGCCCGCTGATCTGCTGGGATTCGAACCATCGTACGAACGACTCGGAACCGCAGCCTTGCTCGACGAGGACGACGGCGAGCGCGCTCGAGCGATCGCAGACGCCGTCGTCGAGTCGGATCTCCCCCTCGAGACGGTGGTGAACAAGGCCTCGAAGGTCAAAGGCGAGACGCGAGTGCGCGACTGGGATCTCCTCGCCGGCGAGGATACGACGGTCGTTCACCGCGAGTACGGCTGTGAGTTCGCGCTAGATCTCTCGGACGTCTACTTCTCGCCACGACTCGCGACCGAGCGTCATCGAGTCGCCGAGCAAGTCGGCGAGATTCAACGCGCTTCGGATAGTGAGAACGTGGAGACGCATGAACGGGCCGTCGACATGTTCGCCGGCGTCGGGCCGTTCGTGATTCCCTTCGCCAAACGCGGCGCGGAGTGCGTCGGCGTCGATATCAACGAGACCGCGATCGAGTACCTGCGCGAGAACGCGCGCCGGAACGGCGTCGAGGATCGCGTGACGGCGATCTGTGAGGACGTGCGCGAGGTCGCAGCCGAGTACGAGAACTGGGCCGACCGCCTCGTCATGAACCTCCCCCACAGCGCGGACGACTTTCTCGAGTCCGCCATTACCCTCGCGAGCGACGACTGCGTCATCCACTACTACGATATTCAGCACGAAGACGACCCGTTCGGGCCGGGCGAGCGAGCGATCCGCGAGGCAGCCGAACCCAAGTACGAGGTCAGCGTCGAGACGGAGCGCGTCGTTCGCTCCTACGCGCCACACGAACTCAACGTCTGTCTCGACGTCCGACTCGAGCGATAATCGGACTCGAGTCCGAGCGCGGGAACCGATCGCACGACAGCGCCGATTCGCAATCCTTATGGCTGACTTCGGCCCTACGATAGAATGCGCGTTAGTGTCGAGGCGACGACGCCGATGCGTGGCACGCGAACGCGCCGGTGTAGCTCAGACTGGCAGAGCGAATCCTTCGTAAGGATTAGGTCGAGGGTTCAAATCCCTCCACCGGCTTACTTCTGGCGAACAAATACGTGAGCGGAAGCACGTTCTGGTGGGATGTGAGCACGTTCTGGTGGATTTGAATTAGAGTACGAGCGAGCAACGCGATCGAAGTGGACGCAGTTTACAATCCTCCACCGATGTTCTTTCAGGGAACCAGTACGCGGGCCGGAAGAACGGTTTGACGAATTTGAATCGGGGGACAACATCGCATCACCCATCGTTTACAATTTCATCATCGCCGAATCGATCGAATGACTCGCTGTCGGAGTTCGGTGCCGGGCACTCTCGAGTGCGTGGTAGCACCGTTTGAACCGAGACCCCATCGATCCGACTCGCTCCGGTTTGGTGTCGAAACGGCCTACCCGCCTAGAGGACCACTCGAGGAGTCGAATTGTCTTCGATCGAGTATTAGCATTTTATCACACCATTTATCTATGGTGTTATGGTTATGTGGCCGGGTCGAATAGGTCGCTCAAATGGGTGACCACGTCGGGCAAGAAAGCAGTGCTAAGACCGGTCGATCTGCCCTGACGAGCCGAGGAACGACCGGTCTGGATCACGACGATTACGACGATCACGACGATCTCGAGTTCGCCTGTGAGCACGATCACGCCCGCTCGACCGATCACTACGCATTCATCTACGACAACGACGACGGTATCGACCAGTTGACGCTGGCAGCGTCGTTCGTTCGTCAGGGACTCGAGCGAGGCGAACGGTGTCTGTACGTCGCAGACGATAACTCGAGGGCAGATGTCCTCGCGGCGATGCGATCCAATGGCATCGACGTGGACGACGCCCTCGAGTCCGGATCGCTGTCCCTGCTCACGCCGGCCGAGATGTACAGTCAGGATGGCGAGTTCGACCCGGAGGCGATGCTCGAGTTCTGGGAGGAGACGCTCGCGGAATCGAAGGCGGACGGATTTACGGGTCTGCGGGCAACCGCAGAGATGACGTGGGCAGTGGGTGAACGGGCGAGTGACGAGGCGCTGGTCGAGTACGAGGCGTTGCTCAACCCGCTCTATCGGAACGAGGAGTACACCGTGTTGTGCCAGTACAACCGCGACGAGTTTTCGGACGCGGTCGTCGAGGACGTCCTCGAGACACACCCATACATCGCTCTCGAGGACGGCGTTTCTGAGAACGTCCACTACGAGCCACCCGACGCCGACGAAGACGAGACTGCCGTCGATCAGATGCTCGAGACGGCCGCGGAACGGACCAAGACGAAATCAGCGCTCCGATCGCACAAACGGTATCTTCGGGAACTCTACGAGGCGACTGCGAACGACACGAAATCGTTCGGGGAAACCGTCGAACAGTTCCTCGAACTCGGCTGTAAGCGATTCGGCGTCGAGATCGGTTTTTTCGCCCGGATCCACGACGACGAGTTCGAAATTCTTCACGCACGCGGTTCTCACGAGCACATCCAGCAGGGGTCTCGAGACGCGCTCGAGCGTTCCTATTGCCAGGCAGTCGTCGACTCCTCCGATCCGATCTGTACTGTCGACGCGCCTGCCGAGGAGTGGAACGACGACCTGGCGTACGAAACGTACGGACTGGATTGTTACATCGGAACGCAGATAGACGTTCGCGGGACGCCGTACGGCACCCTTTGCTTCGCGTCGACGTCGCCCCGCGAGCACTCGTTTGGCGAGGACGAAGTGACGTTCCTGGAGTTGATGGGCGAGTGGATCACTACCGAACTCGAGCGCGAGGATCGTGAGCGAGCACAGCGAAAACTGTACGAAATCGCGGCTGACACGGAACAGACGTTCGACGAGAAGATACAGTCGATGTTCGAACTCGGCTGTGATCGATTCGACATGGAGTTTGCCGGAATCGCGACCGTCGATCCGAATACGGATCGACTCGAGGTGGAGGTCACGAACGGTGGCCACGAGAGAATCGTCCCGGGGGCGCAGCTCCCACTTTCGGAAACGTACTGTCAGAAGACGGCGACCGTCGAGGAGACGTGTGCGGTCGTCGACCCGGTCGAGCGTGGGTTCGCGGACACGCTGACCTACGACCGATTCGATATCCAAGCGTATCTCGGGACGTACCTCGAACTCGAGGGCGAACCGGACAGAACGTTCTGGTTCGGCTCGAGCGAACCTCGCACTAGTGACTTCACAGAGTCCGAGCGGACGTTTCATCACTTGATGGGTCAGTGGGTGACGTACGAACTCGAACGACAACGGTACGAACGAAACCTCGAGCGAACGGTCGAACAACTCAGACGGTCGAACGATCGATTGAAACAGTTCGCGTACGCGGCCTCACACGACCTTCGAGAGCCGTTGCGGATGATCTCGAGTTACCTGCAGTTGCTCGAGAATCGCTACGGTGACGAACTCGACGAGGACGCCCACGAGTTCATCGGATTCGCGGTCGACGGTGCCGATCGAATGCGGGCGATGGTCGACGATCTGCTCGCGTTTTTGCGGGTCGAGCAGGCGGAGGGTTCGTTCGAGACCGTCGATTGTAACACCGTCGTCGAACGGGCGCTCAACGACCTGCAGGTCCAGATCAACGATCGCGAGGCGAGGATCACCGTCGATCCGTTGCCGCTCGTCGAGGGTGACCCCGAGCAACTCGAGCAACTGTTCCAGAACCTCGTTTCGAACGCGATCAAGTACAGCGGGGACGGCGAATCGAGAGTGGATATCACGGCGACCCAGCGCTCGGAGTGGTGGGAGATCGCGATTAGCGACAACGGAATCGGAATCGAGTCCGAGCAGACCGACCGGATCTTCGAGGTGTTCAGACGACTCCACCAGAACGACGAGTATCCGGGAACCGGAATCGGGCTCTCGTTATGTCAGAAGATCGTCGATAATCATGGCGGGGACATCTGGGTCGAATCAGAGCCCGGAGTCGGGTCGACGTTCTTCGTGACGCTGCCCTCGAACACGACCGATTGAGCACCCAGCGAAGAACTGGATGGTATCCGTCTGGTCGTCGGTGGTCGTCTCGACTTCGGCCACAGTCCGCTGCGGGCGGACGGGAACCATTTACGCCGCTTCGACTCGAAGTGGCCGACTATGAACGAGAGCTATCGCGACGCGCCCGATTGTGATCGAGTCACCACGGTGGTCGGCAGATGACGGAAACGCTCGTCGTCGTCGGAGGCGACGCAGCAGGCATGTCCGCCGCAAGTAAGGCCAAACGAGACGACCCTGATCTCGAGGTCGTCGTCTTCGAAAAGGGTGAGTGGGTCTCCTACGGCGCGTGCGGGTTGCCCTACTACGTCAAAGGGGAAATTCAATCGCTCGAGTCGCTCGTCTCGGTGACGCCCGAGGAGTTCAGAGAGCAACGCGATATCGACCTTCGGACGGGCCACGAGGTCATCTCGGTCGATCCGGACGAGCGAACGGTTACGGCCAAATCGGAGTCGGAGACGGTCGTTCAGTCGTACGATCACCTGTTGCTGGCGACCGGTGCGGAGCCAGTGATGCCGGATATCGAGGGCACAGAACGAGAGGGCGTCTACACGCTCGGGTCGATGAGCGACGGCAAGGAACTGCGCGAGTACGTCGCCCGCGCCCGCGACGGCGAGACGTTCTCGCAACCAGATCGCGGCCCAGCCTGTCAGTATCTCGAGGACTGTACCGGCCCCATCGGGATCGTCGGCGGTGGGTACATCGGCCTCGAGATGGCCGAGGCGTTGGCCGAACACGAGTTCGAGGTTCACCTCTTTCAGCGCGGCGAGCGCGTGCTGACCCAATTTAGCGAGCAGACGAGCGAGACGGTGGCGACGCACCTTCGAGAACAGGACGTCGTGGTTCACCTCGAGAGCGACGTTCGCGAACTGGCTGGCGGTAACGGTGGCGGTGGCGGTGACGGTAACGGTGGAGGCGACGGTGAAGACGGCACGGGGGAGGTCGATTCCGTCGTCACGGACGACGAGTCGGTCTCCGTCGACATGGTTCTGGTCGGGACTGGCGTAACGCCACGGACCGCACTCGCCGAGGCGGCCGGGATCGAGTGCGGCGAGACGGGGGCAATCGCGACGGACGCCTACTGCGAGACGAACGTCGGCGACGTCTATGCGGCAGGCGATTGTGCCGAAGCGACCCACACCGTCACCGGTGAGCCGGCTTACGTTCCCCTGGCGCTCACCGCGAATCGCCACGGCCGGGCGGTTGGCCAGACCGTCACGGGAACGCCAACGGAAGGTGGCTCCATCGCGGGAACGGCCGCCGTCAAGACGTTCGACATCGAGGCGGCTCGGACCGGCATTTTGGACCACGACGATGCGCGAGCAGCCGGATTCGACCCGGTTACGGAGACTGTCGACGCGAAATCTCGCGCGGGTTACTACCCCGAGGGCGGCACCGTCACCGTCACATTGTGTGCGGATCGCGACTCCGGACGCGTCCTCGGCGCGAGTCTCGTCAGCGAGTACGGGGAAGGCGCGGTTCATCGCAGTCACGCCATCGTCGGCGCACTCGAGGAAGGGGCGACCGTCTTCGACCTCGAGAACTACGACCTCGCGTACGCGCCGCCCTTCAATACGACGTGGGATCCGGTGCTCGTCGCCGCGAAGGTGCTCTCGGGAACGATCCGGGACGCCTGAGCGCTATCGCGGCGTACGTATTTGGTGGTCGACGTTCAACGGGGCGTATGCACGCAACAGGGACGGTCGAACGGATTTTCACCGCTCCGGAGGCTGAAGCCGAGATGTGCGAGCGCCGCGAGGTCGACGCCGTCGAAGCAAGTGGCTTGCGGGGGGATCGATACTTCAGCGAGATCGAGACGGGAACGTTCGTCAGTTGGGACGCTGACGAGCAACGACCGGACGGCTACGACCTCACGCTGATCGAACAGGAAGCCCTCGAGGCGATCGAACGAGAAGCGGACATCGACCTCGAACCCGGCGACCACCGACGCAACATCGAGACCAGCGGAACGCCGCTCAACCACCTCGTCGGCGAACGATTTCGGGTCGGAGACGTCGTCTGCGTGGGTGACCGACTCTGTGAACCGTGTGGCTTCCTCGAGCGTCACACCGAAAATGGGGTGGAAGCCGCCCTAACCCACCGCGGTGGGCTTCGGGCCGACGTTCTCGAGGGTGGGACCATCAGGGCTGGCGCGGAAATTTCTTTGCTCGAGTGAGGCTCAGATGACCGCGGACAGTCCGAATCCGACGGCGACCGCGAGGGCGACGTAGTCCGTTCGGGAAAACGAGAGCGGCGGCAGCGTCGGATTCCAGGCGAAACAGCGTGCCTGCATGGCGAGTGCGAGCCTGTCCGCGCGGTCGAACGCCCACGTGAGCCCGAGAATTCCGAGCGTGCTGGCGCGGTCGACGACGCGTCGTTGTCCGCCCAGTCGGGCCGCCATGGCGTCGCGGATCGTTCGGAGGTCGCCTCGGATGACCGGCAGGAATCGAAAGACGAGCGAGACGCCGATTCCGAGTATCTGGCCCGGTTTTCCGGGAATCGTGCGTTGAATTGCCGCTCGAGAGGCTCGGACCGGCGTCGAACGGATGTAGGCGGCACTGACGAGCAAGATGAGGAGCACCCGGTAGCTCGCTCGAGCCGAGTCGTTGGCGTCTGCGAGATCGAACCACGGCGAGCCGAGGGTGAGGCCAGCGATTAGCGGCGCGAGTACCAGAAAGACCAGCGCGAACCGATAGGCGGAGAGCGCCTCGAGGACGGGGACGCGAGCGACGAGCAGAATAATCGCCGTCACGACACTCAGCGCGAGCAGTGCGCGCAGGCTGGTGTGAGCCAGCGCGGTCGCTGCGAATCCGATCTGGACGGCCAGTTTGGACCGCGGATCGAGTCGGTGGGCGAACGTGTCGTCGGGGTCGTAGGTGAGCATCGGAGTGAGTACGGTGACTGAGCGAACTTACCGATCGGGAACGCGCACCTCGAGTGCGGCGAGGTCCGCGAGTGCAGCGTCGGGGTGGCCGTCCACGACAACCCGGCCGTCGCGCATGGCGACGATTCGGTCGGCGAGTTCGCGCACGTCCCGCAGGTCGTGGGTCGCGAGCAGGACGCCCGTCCCGTCGTCGACGAGCGACTCGAGGCGAGCGAGCACGGATCGGCGGGCGGGTGCGTCGAGGCCAGTAAACGGTTCGTCGAGGACGAGGTGAGTCGGATTCATCGCGAGTGCGCCCGCGATGGCGACGCGTGATTGCTCGCCGCCCGAGAGGTGCTCGATCCGTTCGTCTTCGCGACCGCCGAGGTTGACCGCCTCGAGTGCACCCTCGACCCGGCGATCGATCTCCTCGCGCGAGAGGCCGAGATTTTCGGGGCCGAAGGCGACGTCGGCACCGACCGTCGCGGCGACGAACTGATCCCGCGGGTGTTGAAAGACCATGCCGACGCTCGAGCGGGCACCGATCAGGTCGTCTTCGACGGGCGTTCCGTCGACGAGCACGGTGCCCGACTCCGGGGACAGGAGGCCGTTGCAGTGACGCAAGAGCGTCGTCTTGCCGCTGCCGTTGGCTCCCGCGAGGACGACGAACGTCCCGTCGTCGATCGATAGCGAGACGTCAGAGAGGACGGTGACGTCGTCGAAGGCGTGGGAGACGGAGTCGAATTCGATCATTGTGGTCTCGTGTACTGCGTTCTCGTTTTCGTGTGCCCCGTCACGATTGAATCGGCTCGAGGCGGCCACTTCTGACGATGGCAATCGCAGCGGCCATCTTGAGTAGCTCTCCGGGGACGAAAAAGAGCACGAAGGTGACGATCGCTTCCCAGGCCTCGAGTTCCAAGAGCCAGGCCGCGTAGGCGGCACCCATCGCGTAGATGAGAACCGTCGCGGCGACGAGTGCGACGATCACGGTCGGTAGCGCCACGGCGGCCGGATCGCGCAGGCTCGTCCCGCGGTGGACGATCAGTCCGATCAGGGCGGTGGCGAGTGGATACGACCAGAGGAAGCCCCCCGTCTGGCCGAACAACGTTCCGAGACCGGCCTCGAGCCCCGAGAAGACCGGCAATCCGATCGCCCCTGCGGTGAGGTACAAGAGGATCGAAATCGTCCCCCAGACCGGCCCCAGAACGAGGCCAGCGAGGAAGACGAACAGTACCTGCAAGGTGACTGGCGCTGGCGACAGCGGCAACGGAATCGCGATCGGAGCGACGGCACCGAGCAACGCGGCGAGTACCGCCGCTCGAGCGAACTGACGAACCACGTCGCCCTCGACGAGGTCCACCGAAGCCTGTTCAGTTTCCATGGCCGTCCTCTCTCGTAAACCAAGTTCAACACTTCGGTTTCCGAGATGTGTGATCGGTGAAATTCTGTCGTCTCGAGTCCGATCCAGGTGGTCGAATAGCCACTTGAAAGACACCAATTCCCGTCGACACGTGTCTGGTGGGAGTACTGTCACGAGCCCCTCGACGACTGTTATCAGTCTCCCTCGGATGTGCTTTTTCGAGTGATTTCGGCTGTCTCGGGGGCCGTAATGGGCGATTGTGCCAGCCACCTAACTGAAACGACCGGGGTAGCTTAAGCACGCGTTCGCCACGCTGTCAGAGAACCAGGGTAGAGTGTGACAATGAGAGACGATCACGGGTTCGATGGGGCGCATCGGGAGCGACAGCCGCGACAGCCGGAGCCGACGGGCGCTGGGTTCGCGAGCGGGACAGCGGGGAGACTCGAGCCATGACTGGTGAGCGAGGTGTGGCAGGGGCGGTGCTCGTCGTCGCGTTTTTGATGGTGACGAGCGTGCTGGCGATGCCCGTCATCAGCGGCAGTGTGTCGCCGTTTGCAGACGGTGAAGCCGCCGACAGTTCGGATGCTGGAGCGATCGACGCTGACGCCGGTGACCTGACGGCGACACCGACATCGTTCGCACAGGACGACACAGACGACCCCGTCGAAATCGACGGTGTCGACGAGACGGACGACACTGACGATGGAGCTGAGACGGACGATGGAGACGACGCCGATGATGGGGACGACATCGACACCGACGCCGACGATGACGCCGTCGAGGACGGCATCGACGAAGGCGTCGAACTGGCCCAATCGCAGGGCGTCGAGGTGAGTCAAGAACAGCGAGACGCCGCACTCGAGGCGGCGAGCGAGTCGGCGGCCCAACATCAAGACGCCGAGGCCGAACAGGTCCAGGAGGCGGCGAAAGGTGCGGTTCACGGCTCGCTAATGCAAGAACAGCGGGTCGACGTCGAGCAGATTCAGGCTGCCGTCGGCGGGTCGACCGACGGCGCGCTCGCCCAACACCAGACGGTCGAGGCGAGCCAGATGCAGGCGGCGACGTGGGGTGCGACACACGGCGCGCTCGCACAAGAACAGCGTGTTGCCGTCGAACAGATTCAGGTCGCGACCTTCGGCGGCGCTGCCGGTGCCGCCGCCGAGGCCGGCGAGAAGGAAATTGACGAGAAGCCCAAGATACAGGAAGCCGCACAGGGTGCCTCTTATGGCGTCCTCGAGCAACATCAACAGCTCACGGCCGAACAGCGCCAGCAGGTCACGCTCGAGCACGTCCAACACGCCGCGGCGGGGGCGTCGGCGGGTGCGCTCGACGGCTCGACCGAAACGGCGCTCGAGCAGGATCAGCGGATCGACGTCGAGCAAGAACAACGCGTGGACATCAAGCAAGTCCAGAAGGCCGCGACGGGCGGCGCGAAGGGCGCACTCGTCCAGCAACAGGAGGTGAGCGTCGAGCAGACCCAATCCGCGGCCCATGGCGCGAGCGCGGGCGCGTTGAAGCAGGTGCAGACGGTGAGCGTCGAGCAGGTCCAGCGGGTCTCGATCACGCAGATTCAGGAAGCCTCCTTCGGTGGGGCGAAGGGATCGATCTCCCAGAGTCAGGAGGCGACCGTCGAGCAGGTCCAGGCCGCGGCTGACGGGGCTGCGGGCGGCGTCCTCGTCCAGCAACAGGAGGTGTCGATTTCGCAGTTGCAGTATGCTGCGGTCGGTGCCGCCGAAGGGTCGATCGAAGGCGCGATACAGGAGCAAGTCGTCGAAGTCGAGCAGATTCAGGCCGCGGCGTTCGGTGCGGGCGAGGGCGCGGTCGTCCAACAACAGGTCGTCGACGTCACGCAGGTCCAGAAACTCGCGACCGGCAGCGCGAGCGGCGTTCTGGTCCAACACCAGGAGGCGACCGTCGAACAGCTACAGATCGCCGCGAGCAGCGCCTGCCAGGAGACTGCGAAGGTCGTCCAGTACCAACAGATCAGCATCACGCAACTGCAGGTGCTCACGCAGGACACGGCGAGCGACGCGACCGCATACGCCATCGCCGAAGGAATCGACGACGGCGTCGAACTCGCCCAGTACGTCGAGATCGAACTCGAGCAACGAATCGAAGTGATCGACGAACTCGAGGGCGAGGCATCGATCACCTTCGCCGATCAAGAGCGCGAGGACGGCGAACGCGTCGTCGTCGACAGCGTCGAACTCTCCGAAGGCGGCTTCGTCGCGATCTACGCCGGCGATTCGGTGGCCGATCCGGACGCCGTCCTCGGCGTCTCGGAGTTCCTCGAGTCCGGCGAGCACGCGGACGTCGAAATCGACCTCGAGGAGCCACTCGAGGACGACCAGACGCTCGTCGCGGTGGCTCACCACGATACCACCGACGACGGCTCGTTCGAGTACGCGGCGTCTGACGGCGTGGAGGACGAACCGTACGTGACGCCGAACGGCGCGCCGGTGCTCGACACGGCACTCGTGACGGTCGAGGAGGTCGACGATCCGGATCCCGAGGCCGTTCTCGAGGTGAGCGATCAGACGGGTGACGGCGAGACGCTCGTCGTCGACGAGGCAGGCGCTGACACGGACTTCGCCGTCACGGCCGAGTACGACGACGAACAGGTCGAGAGCGAACGCTTCGACGCGAACGACACGCAGACCGACTTCGCGCTCGCGCTCGAGCCACCGATCGAGAACGACACCATCGTCGACGTGGCCGTCGTCGACGACGAGGGCGAGGAACTCGCCACCGACTCGATCGAGTACGAACTCGAGGATGAGCCACCCGACCCCGACCCCGAGGCGACTCTCGAGGTGAGCGACCAGACGGGCGAGGGTGACTCGCTCGTGGTCGACGAAGCGAGCGCCGACGTTCCGTTCGCACTCACCGTGAGCGACGACGACGGCGAGCAACTGGGTGAAAGCGAGGCGTTCGAGGCGAACGACTCCGTCGGTCCAGAATCGATCGACCTCGAGCCACCGCTCGAGGAGGACGCCACGCTCGAGGTCGCTCTCGAGGCGGCCGACGGTGCAGACGATGACGAAGAGGCTGCGGACACCGACCTCGAGACGGATACGGAAACGGAGACGGCTGACGACGAGACAGACGATAACGAAACTGACGACGGCGTCCTCGCGTCCGAAACGGTCGAGTACACCGTCGACGACGACACGGAGCCGTTCGAGGCGACGTTCGTCGACTGCACGCAAGCCGAGGTGACCGGCTCGTTCGAGGACGGCGATACGATTATCGTCGCGACCTCGTTCTACGAGTCGAGTGGCATTGGAAACACGCTCGGCGAGTACGCGATCACGGTCGGCGAGGACACCGAAGAACCGCTCGAGGGCACGATCACCTACGAAACCGGCGACGAGTTCACCGTCGAGGAGACGGCAGACGGTGCGACCGTGACGGTCCCCGAAGGTGACTTCGGCGCGGCGATTACGGGCTTCTCCTCGCCAGATGCGGTGCCGGGCGAGATCAACCACCCGAACCCCGACGCGAGCGAGTGCGTCGAAGAGGTCCGACCCGATCTGCCAGACCTCACCGTCGAAGACACCGAAGCGAACGACGACAGTATCGCGGTGACGTTCGGCTACGAGAATCCAAACGACGGCGAACTCATCGTCGGCAGCGAGTTCCTCGAGGGAACGACCGACGACGAACCGCCAAGCGAACTCGAGCCCGGAACGGAGACGTTCACGGTCGAGTGGACGCCCGAAGACGACGACGAGCGACTCGTCTGGGGCGTCGACATGAGCATCTACGACTACGACGAGGACGCAGTCGAGCCCGCCGCGACGGATCCAGCGGGCGAGATTGCACCCGATGACCCCGAGGAAGCCGAGTTCGACGTGGAGATCGTCGACACGAACGATCCCGTCGAACCGGGTGAGCCACTCGAGATCGACGCCGCGATCGAAAACGTGGGCGACGATGCGGGTGAACAGGAGATCGAACTGGCACTCGAGGACGAACCCGTCGACGCGACCGACCTCGAACTCGAGCCAGAGGAGGGTGAGGAGGTGACGCTTTCGGCCGAGACCGACGATCTCGAAGCCGGTGAGTACGCTGTGACGGTTTCGAGCGACGACGACGCCGACGAGACGACGATAACGGTCGAGGAACCCGGCGAAGCCGAATTCGGTGTGGAGATCGTCGACACGAACGACCCTGTCGAACCGGGTGAGCCACTCGAGGTTACTGCCACCGTCGAGAACGTCGGCGACGCCGAGGACACCCAGAACATCGAACTGGCGCTCGAGGGCGACCTGGTCGACGAAACCGACCTCTCACTCGAGCCAGAGGACGGCGAAGAAGTGACCCTCACGGCCGAGACGGCCGATCTCGAGGCTGGCGAGTACACCGCGTCTGTCGCGAGCGAGGACGACACGGACGCCACGACGGTCGTGGTCGACGAACCCGGCGAAGCCGAGTTCGCCGTGAGTTCGCTCGAGGCACCCGAAACCGGTGAGCCCGGAGAGACTATCGACGTGAGTGCGACCATCGAGAACGTCGGCGACGATGCCGGCAGCCAGACGGTGACCTACAGCGTCGACGGTGACACGATCGACGAGCAGCCACTCGAACTCGAGGAAGGCGCGTCGGAGACGGTCGCGTTCCAATCGACGCTCCCCGAAGGCGAGTCGACGCACGCGGTGGCCACCGAAGACGACGAAGCGTCGGTGACGATCGAAGCGATCGACGACACTGACGAGGGGGTGCCTGAGGAAGATGAGGTACCGGATGAGGAGCTTCCGGACGAGGTGCCAGAAGACGAGGTCGGTCCACCGGAGGAAGTGCCGCCGGATGGCGTGCCGGGCGAGGAACCGGATGATGACGGTCCGCCGATCGATGTGCCGGATGACGACGTGCCGGATGACGACGTGCCGGATGACGACGGACCAGACGACGGACCACCGGATGATGTACCGACCGACGACGGACCGCCTGAAGACGTCCCACCTATCGATCCACCAGCGGAACCAGAATCGCCCGACACGGCAGACGACCCTGCGCCCGCCGAATCTCTCGGCTAACTCGTCGCCGTTGATTCTTCAGGTTCGAATTCGGAGTGGTGGCGCAGGCGAACATACTGACGAGTATCATCGTCCAGTAGCGAGGGCCACTCAACTGAGTGGGCGCTTGGCTGTTCTAGTCAAAACCGAGTGAAAAGTGCTTTCGAGTACGTCACGTAGCTGCGATCGAACGCTAATTCAGTGCTGGTGACCCGTCGCTTCGCCGTAGGTCACGCCGAATCGCTCCTCGAAGAGGTCCATGATACGCTGCTCCTGGGCCTCGAGTTCCTCGTCTGCGCCCTCACCGTGGTGGACGATGTGATGGGCGCGACTGGCGAAGGAGAGGAGCATCACGTCGCCGACGGTTTCGGCGTCAGACTGGTCGCCTTCGGCGACGAGATCGACGAGTCCGGACGGAATAGTCACGTCGTCGGTACTGTCGTCGGCGCTGATTTCGAACGTCGTCGTCTCGATATCGTCGGACATACCCCTATCGTCGGCAAGCGTCCCTAAAGATGCTGTGGCTTGCGACGGCGACGCCCGTGTTCACGCGTTCTCGCCGGTGAGTTCCGCACGTCTCTCAGACGAATCACAACAGACGAGATCACCAACTCACGGTGACTCGCGTCACTGCTCGGACGCCGCGGCCTGTCGTACCGTGTCCCAGCGTCCCTTCGACTCGAGTTCGGCCTGTAACTGCTCGGCGTACTCCTGTGTGAGCGATTCGGCCGCTCGCTCCTGTTCGGCGTGTGAGTTGTCGTCGCCATCGCCGCCGAGGCCGAGTGCACCGACAATCGAGTCGAGAATGCCACCACTCGAGGAGCCTCCTTGCTGACCGCCGGGGCCGCCGCCCATCGCACCCATCCCCGTCGGAATGTTCTCGAGTTCGGGGATGATCTGCTCGACGTTCTCCGTGTTGGCGACGATTCGGGCGTTCTCGGGATCTGTTGGCTGTTCGATTTCGAACTCCGTCGCGGTCATGATCAGACTCCACTGTTGGTTGCTAAAGCGAGAGTCTGCGATCCGCGAGGAGAACTCCTGATCGACGGTCATGCGCGCGCCGACGATCTGATCCGTCCACGAGGTGTCACTCATGGGATCCGATTAGACGGGTAACTGTATCAGGGTTTTCATCACTCGTAACGTGCCATCGCCGGGTAATTGCGACGTCAGATGACCCTCGCGTGGGGCGGCGTGGAGCCGTTACTCGAGTCGCTGTGACGTCTCGGCGTATCGACGTGAGAGTTCGACGTATCGGTCGGCCGTCGCCTCGAGGTGCGGATCGTCGATTTCGGTCTTTGTCTCTGCTGGGGAACCGGCGACGAGCGTCTTCGGTGGGATTTCAGTGCCCTCAGTGACGACGCTGCCTGCGGCGACGACGGCACCTTCGCCGACGTGTGCGCCGTCCAGGACGACCGCGTTCATGCCGACCAACGCGCGTTCGCCGACGGTCGCGTCGTGGACGATTGCGCTGTGGCCGACCGTCGAGTAGGCCTCGAGTTCGGCGTCTTCGTGGAGAACGGCGTTGTCCTGTACGTTCGCCCCTTCGCCGACGACGATCCGTCCGTGATCGCCCCGAAGCGTCGTGTTTGGCCAGACGCTCGCGTCCTCCTCGACAACGACGTTCCCGATGACGACTGCCGCCTCGTCGACGTACGCCGAGTCGGCAATCTGTGGTTCCACTCCGTCGAATGATCGTCTCATACCTGCCCGTGACTCGAGAATCGTCTTGAACCTGCTCATCATCGCCCGCATCGAACAGGGTTCAGCCCACGAGAGTGTTCGACTGGCGTGAGTTCCAACATGCTTTGGCAGTAGCGCTTTTACTACGACCCCAGTATTCGTAAGTGCCGACGACGTCCCGTCTTCAAAAACGGC
This sequence comes from Natronorubrum sediminis, assembly GCF_900108095.1. NCBI lineage: Archaea > Methanobacteriati > Methanobacteriota > Halobacteria > Halobacteriales > Natrialbaceae > Natronorubrum > Natronorubrum sediminis. The sequence goes on along the minus strand of NZ_FNWL01000002.1, from coordinate 892,588 downwards.
ATCTCGTCGTCGTGAACGCATCCCAACGCACCCAACCCAAGACCCCACTCCACCACTGGGGAATTCGACAACCGCTTCGTTTCACCACTTCCGTCCCACCCCTACCCCTTTCGACAGTCACCATCCGTTAGCGACGGTGAGAGCCAGTGTCCTCACTCGTCTGGCAGTCGGTCTGAGAGCCGATCGAATCGCTCTTGTGCCGTCTCTTTACGTTGCTCCTCGAGTTCCGGGCGATACCGTAACTCTCCCAGCGCATCATCCGCGTCCGCGAGTTCGACGTCGAAGACGGCACCCTCGTGGCGTCCGTCTTCGGGAAGCCGAGCGCACTCGAGCGTGTACTCGTCGACGACGGTTTCGTCTGCCTCGAGGAGGAGTACGGCTGTCGTTCCGTCGACGATTCGATCCACGACTGCGAGATCGACGTCGGTCATGGTGCGATGGTAGGCGCGACTGCCCTATCAACTAGTGGGCTCGACTCGACAGCCGACGGCTGGTCCGATTCGATAGCCGTCGACCGATCCAATATCGAGGATATCGGCTGTAAGGAGTCCGAACTATCGACTGCATCGTGTTTGAGATCGAGAAGGGCCGCAGGATCCGTCGACTCGTTGTGCTCGGCGCTCGTCGAGAGCGAGGCGTCGTCGCCCTCACTCGAGACGACGACATCGCCGTGGACGCCGGTCCAGTACGTCTCGATACCGCGATCGGCGAAGCTCTCGAGCACCTCGTCGTGTGGGTGGCCGTACTGCGACTCGAGGTCGCTCGAGACGACCGCGACGTCCGGTTCGACCTCATCGAGGAACGGCTCCGTCGAGGACGTCGAGGAGCCGTGATGGCCGGCCTGATACGCGTCGACGTCGAGCGAGTCGCCGTGCTCGTCGACCATGCGTTCTTCGGCGTCGTCTTCGGCGTCGCCGGTCGTCAGATACCCGAACTCGTCGAATTCAATGTGGAGCGCGATGCTGTTGTAGTGAAGGTCGTCGCCGCTTGATTCCTCGGGCGGGTTCAACACGGTCGCTTCGAGCGCCTCACCCTCGAGTCCCAGTGTGTGGCCCTCGGAGACCTCGAATAGCTGCACGTCGTACGCTTCGATCGCGTCGAGGTAGTCGTCGTAGGTCGCACTCGAGTGGACGACGCCCGAGTCGTAGGCTGCGCCGACGCCGTCGCCGTGTTCTTCGACGTGTTCGATCACGGCCGCGTGGCCACCGATGTGGTCGGCGTGTGCGTGTGTGGCGACGAGGTGGTCGATTCGGTCGATATTCTCTTCGTCGAGGTACTCGATAACGCCGTCGCCGTCCTGTCGCCAGTCACCCGTGTCGATCAAAATCGTCTCGTTCGCCGGCGTTTCCAGCAGCGTCGCATCAGCCTGTCCGACGTCGATGTGGTGAATCTCGAGTTCGCCCTCGAGTTCCGGTTCGGTCTCGTCGCTCTCGTTCCCGGCCCCGAATCCACCGAGACACCCCGAAAGGACAACGAGTGCCCCCACCGACACGATCAACAGCACCCGTCCCCGTGACATACGTGTTCTCTGGAAGCCGTGCAATATGTGGCTTGGGTTCGTTTATTCCACTCGCCGGACAGGAGAAGTCTGATGCGTCCTCGTTCCTCAGGCGGCGTCGCCTCGGATACTCGTCTCTGCGTGAAGGTCCGATTTCAACGCATCGTGAACTTTACACAGTTCGTTCGCGCGCTCGATAATCTCCGATCCCGTCTCGTCGTCGATCGAGGCTTCGACGCTGATGTCGAAGGAAATCGACTCGAGTTTGTCGTCGTCGTTGAGGTCACCCGTCGTCTCAATTTCGATCCGACCGAGGTCGTCGACGCCGCGTTGTTGGCCACCGACTCGGAGTGCAGGAACGTAGCAGGTTCCGTACGCAGAGAGCAGCGTCTCGAGCGTGTCCGGTGACTCCTCACCGTTCGGGTCGATCGTCGCCTCGAAATCGCGTACTTCGTTCGTCGCGGCGAATCCGTCGTCTGATACTGTCGTGACTTGTTTTGCCATCCCATTCGGTGGGTCGACAGCGAGCCGTGTAAACGTTGTTCACGCGTCGCAACACGTTTCCGAGAGCAATGGTCGGCTCGAAATCGACCTGCACGACTGATTCGACGATCACTCACGTCGGTGCTGAACGACGCAGAACGAAGAGCGGTTCGCGGGCAAACCGCTGTCGCCGATCGAGCGGAGAAGTCTGGTTCTCGAGGGTGAACGATACGTCTAGTTCCCGATCGTGACCGACTCGTCTCCCTCGAGTACGACGACCTCCGCGTCGCTGCCTGCGTCGGAAACTGCCTGCTCGAAGTCCGCCGGGTCCTGTTCGATCGGCGGGAACGTGTCGTAGTGTTGTGGCACTGCGGTGTCGACGTCGAGCCAGTCGACGGCGATTCCGGCCTGCGTGGGCCCCATGGTGAAGTGATCGCCGATGGGGACGATGGCGGCGTCCGGCTCGAGGTGCTCGCCGATGACGTCGCGCATCTCGCTCATGAGGCTAGTGTCGCCGGCGTTGTACAGCGTGGTCGCCTCCGAGTCGGCTACTGTTGGATCGGCGTCCGAGATCACGAATCCGGCGGGCATCCCGCCGCTCGCGTCGTTCTCGGTCATGATGCCGTTCGTGTGATCCGCACGGACCATCGTGACGAACGCGTCGCCACACTCGACGGTTCCCCCGAGGTTCATCCCCATCCCGCCGACGGCGTCCTCGAAGCCGAACTCCTCCTGACAGTAGGAAACGAGTTCGGGCGTCGCGACCAGCGTCGCCTCGGCAAACTCGCCGGCGTGGGCGATGTGGTCTGCGTGGCCGTGTGTCAACAGGACGTAATCGGGAGTCTCGAGGTCCGACGGATCGAGATCCGTCTTGGGGTTGTCGAAAAACGGGTCGATCAGCAGCTCCGTTTCTCCGACCGTAACGTGCCACGTCGAGTGGCCGTACCAGGTGAGCTCCATAGCGGGTCATTCGTTGGGTTGAGTGGAACTTAAAGGTAGCCGAGCGTGGTCCTCACGGGAGTCGAACCATCGATGGCGATGCCGTGTCGTTTTTTACCCGGAGTACGTACGACGACCATGCTCACCCTCTCGCTCGAGGAGTTCATGGTAGAGTTGAACGAAGGATCGATCAAGAACGTCGGCCCGACGAACAAGTCGGCGACCGTCAAACTGTTCGAGGTCGAAGACGCAGAGGCCCGAGAGTTCGGCGATAAACGCGTCAAACTCGTCTTCGAAGACGCTGACGGAAACGAAGTGCAAGTCTCGCTCTTTCCCGAAGACGTTCACAAAATCGTCCGCGACGTCGAGGCGCTCGAGGACGACTCGCCGGTGTTCGAGTAACACCGTCTCTCGGTTCGACGCGGACGTACAATACAGTCTACGTGTTTCGTTCAGACGCTCGAATATCCGAGCGCATTTCGACAACCGTTTTAGGGCGAAACTGCTTGGTTCGAGTAGATGGGTAACTGTATCATCTGTGGCACACCCGTTGACGGCGAAATCTGCGAGAGTCACGAGGAGGATGCTGTCTTCGAATTTGACGGCAACTCCCCTGCAGACCTCTCTCCCGGCCGGTATTACCGGGGAACCGTCGACGGCTACGCCGACTTCGGTGTCTTCATCGACATCGGAGATCACGTCACCGGATTGTTGCATAGAAGCGAACTAGACAAACGTCTCGAAAGTCTCGATTGGGAGGCTGGCGACGACGTCTACGTGCAGGTCCTCAGCGTTCGGGACAACGACAACGTCGACCTCGGCTGGTCGATCCGCCAGCGAGAACGAGAGTTCCGCGGCAAACTAATCGACACGGGATCCACCGAGACGCTCCCCGAAGACGACGAGAGCGAGCAGACCGAATCGACTGACGACGCCGACACATCGAACACCGACACCGCCGCATCCACCAGCGACTCCGATGCGAGCACGACCGATGGCGGCGCGAAACCCTCAGCCGGCGATCTCCAGGCTGCTGTCGACGAGACGAGTCAAGCGGACAACAGTACCAGCGCACCGGACGCGTCCGAAACCGTCTCGAACGCAAGCGGCTCCGTTGCAACCGAAAGCGCCGCCGCATCGACACCAGCGACCGACGACATCGCTGACGCCGACTCCGAAGTCGAGGCGGAAGCCGACGCCGAACCAGCCCTGAACCGAACGACCGTCGATTCGATCGACGATCAGGTCGGTAGCGTGGTCCGCCTCGAGGGCGAGATCACCGGCGTTCGCCAGACGAGCGGTCCGACCGTCTTCGAACTCCGCGACGAAACGGCGACCGTCGAGTGCGCCGCGTTCGAAGAAGCCGGCGTTCGTGCGTACCCTGACGTCTCGACCGACGACGCCGTCGCACTCGAGGGCGAAGTCGAGCGCCACTACGGCGACTTGCAGGTCGAAACCGAGACGCTCGAGGTCCTCTCGGGTGACGAATCTGAGACGGTTCGCGAGCGACTCGAGGAGGCGATCGAATCCGAAGCGCGACCCGCCGAGGTTTCGTTGCTCGCCGCACACGATCCCGTCGAGGCCGTCGAAGACGAACTCGTCGACGCCGCGACGGCGATCCGCCGAGCCGTCATGGAAGCGCGCCCTGTCATCGTTCGCCACGGCGCGACCGCCGACGGCTACGTTGCAGGCGCAGCGATCGAACGCGCCGTCTTGCCGCTGATCCGCGAGAAGCACACTCGCGAAGACGCCGAGTATCACTACTTCGAACGCCGACCGCTCGACGGCCGCGTCTACGACATGAACGCCGCCACGGACGACGTGACGTCCATGCTCGAAGCCCGCGACCGCCACGACGAGCAACTGCCGCTCGTCGTCTTGGTCGACGCTGGCTCGACCGCGGAATCCGTCGACGGCTACGATATGCTCTCGCTGTACGACGCGGAGACGATCGTCGTCGACGACAGTCGTGCCGACGCGGAGATCACCGACGCCGTCTCGACGGCCGTCACGCCGTCGCTCGCCGGCGTCTCCGTCGATGACCTCACCTCGAGCGCACTCGCCGCAAACGTCGCGGCACACGTTAACGACGACGTTCGCGACGACCTCGAGCACCTCCCTGCCGTCAGTTACTGGGAGGAGACCCCCGACGTGTACACCGACCTCGCGAGCGAGGCCGGCTACGACGAAACCGGCATCTCCGAACGCCGCGAAGCCGTCTCGCTCGAGGCGTTCTACCAGTCCTATAAGGACAAGCGCGAACTCGTAATCGACTTGCTATTCGAAGACGGTGGGGTTGGCGACGCACCTGGCGACGGCGACCTCGCAGCACACGTCTCCGAGCAGTTCCGTGCGAAACTCGAGACCGAACTCGAGACGGCCCAGGAGAACCTCACGGTTCGCGGGCAAAACGGCGTGACGATCACGCTGCTCGATACGGACGCGTTCACGCACCGCTATAACTTCCCGACGACGGTCTTGCTCCTCGACGAACTCCACCGTCAAGAGCGCGACCGCGCCGACTCGCCGTTCGTTACGCTCGGTCTCGGCGACGACGAACTACACGTCCGGACGACTGAGACGATCGACGTCCGCGAACTCGGCGAAGCGATCGAATCCGTCGCACCCGATGCGGGCGTTTCCGTCATCGGCGGTCAGGACGGCCACGTTGAATTCCTCCCCGGCGAACGCGATTCGGTCCGCGACGCTGCACTCGACGCACTCGGCGAAGCGCTCGCGTAACTTGCGCTAGTCGAACGCGCGCCAGTCCCGTTCCTCACCGCTCTACGCCTTCGATAGTGGCGATGCTCTCACTGATGAGACACTGAGTTGCCTGTTCGCACGCCCAACTTCTCGAACCGTTCGCCCCACCGAGGGACCCGTTGTGGCGTGCGTTTTGCACCCACAACAATTTCTTTATTCAGAGTAATTCGTAAAACTCGCGGGAAGTACAGGCAGTGTAGTTACCACCGCGAGTATCCACGAGCGAAGCGAGTGGTTTACCGCCGAAGCGGACGCAGTCCGCGAAGGCGGCCTTTTTAGCGTAGATTTTTGGAGGAGCGGTGAGCGAGCAACGCGAGCGAACCCGACGAGAAAAAGGTACGTGTGCACATGGAGTGACCGAATTGCCCCGATTCGGTTTCGGGTTCGATTCTGAATACCGAAATCGGGCTACTATCTACTGGTAACGTCGACGCCTTCGTCCCCACGCGAGCCAACACTCAATTATACTAGTTAGTTATAATATCGGTCCGGGGCTATACACACGCGAGATGGGATTCAGCGAGCAGCTTCTCGAGGACGGGACACACATCTGGGACGCACAGAAAGACCATCCCTTCGTTCGGGAACTCGCGGCGGGGACGCTCGAGGAATCGGCGTTCAAACACTGGGTGAGACAGGATTATCGGTACCTGCTCGATTACGCGCGGCTGTTCTCGATCGCTGGCGCGAAAGCCACTGACGAGGAGACGATGACGCACCTCCTCGGGGTGGCTCACGAGGTGCTCGAGGACGAAATGGACCTCCATCGCGAGTTCGCCGCCGACTACGGGATTTCTCAGGACGAACTCGAGGCCGTCGAGAAAGCGCCGACCTGCGTCGCGTACACGAGTTTTCTCGTCCGAACGGCCTACGAGGGCTCGATCGCTGAGATCGCAGCGGCGCTGTATCCGTGCATGCAGGGCTACCTCGACGTTGGCGACCATATGGCCGACCTCGCGACTGAAGAACACCGCTATACCCCGTTCATCGAACTGTACACGAGCGAGGAGTTTCGCGAGGCGACCGCGTGGTGTCGGGAGTTCGTCGACCACTGCGGCGAGGCGTATCCCGGCGAACACGACACCATGCGGGAGGCGTTCCTGACGAGCGCCAAACTCGAGTACCGATTTTGGGAGATGGCGTACACGCTCGAGGGCTGGGATCTCTAAGAGGCTGTTCGGTCAGTCGATCGAGACCTCGAGCTCGAGCATTCCGAGGTACGGTGGTGCGCCGCCGCCGTTCTGGCGCAACTCGGTCGCAGTCGAGCCGATGTAGTCGTAAAACTCCGAGGCGGTCTGGGGGATGATCGGTGTGCCGTCGTCGCGTTTGAGGTACGCTGGGGCGTCGGTTCGCTGGATTCGATCGACGCGTTCCTCCCAGTCGCTGCCGGCGTAACAGAAGACGCCGAACGAGAATCTGCCGGCCGCGAGGGCGTCTTGTTTCGTCTGGAAGTGTGTCGCCTCCTCGGTCTTGTACTCCTCGTCGCTCACCCACGCGAGCGCGGAGACGCCGTCGGTCTGTAAGAGGTAGAGGTCCCACGCGAGCTGGGCGTCGAAGACACCCCAGGTGTTTCGCGGCCCGATCGTGTTGACTTCGACGCTGAACGCCGGTCGGCTTCGATTCGGTTCGTGGACGAACGTCGCGTCGTACCCCGGCGCACGAATCCCGCGGTCGTGATAGACGATGCCGTCGAGGGGCACGTCGACCTCGAGTTGGTCGACGATCTCGCGGACCGAAAAGGCTCCCTCGTCCTCTAAGTGGTCGACGAACGTCGGAAACTTGGAGACGCGATCCCACGGTCGATCGGCCGACTGACTCATGGCACCTGCCCTCCGATGTGGTGGGTCCCAGACGGTGTCGGTGTCCTCGCTCGTCTGGTTCCATCGTCGGTCGTCACGCTCATACCATCAGCAAGGTGTCCGGCGGGGATTAGCCTTTCCGACTGCGAGCCCCGCTCGCCACGGTGGAGCGACACGTCTTTTTGACCGCGCGGGGCAGGGTATAGGTATGGATCCAAAGCGGGAGCTTACCAGCGTCGACCTCGCCGCCCTCGTCGGAGAGTTCGGAACCTACGAGGGAGCGAAGGTCGACAAGGCCTATCTCTACGGCGACGACCTGCTTCGCCTCAAGATGCGGGACTTCGATCGCGGGCGCATCGAACTCATCATCGAAGTCGGCGAGATCAAGCGCGCGCATACAGTCGCCCCCGAACGGGTGCCAGACGCCCCGGGCCGACCACCCCAGTTCGCGATGATGCTCCGAAATCGGCTCTCGGGGGCCGACTTCGCCGGCGTCGAACAGTTCGAATTCGACCGCATCCTCGAGTTCGTCTTCGAGCGCGAGGACGGGACGACGCGTATCATCGTCGAACTGTTCGGACAGGGGAACGTCGCCGTCACCGATGGCGAGTACGAGGTGATCGACTGTCTCGAGACCGTGCGACTCAAGTCCCGGACGGTGGTTCCAGGCTCGCGCTACGAGTTCCCCGACAGCAGGACGAACCCGCTCACCGTTCCTCGAGAGGCGTTCGACCGCGAGATGGAGGAGTCGGATACGGACGTCGTTCGAACCCTTGCGACGCAACTGAACTTCGGCGGACTCTACGCCGAAGAGGTCTGCACCCGTGCAGGCATCGAGAAAGGGATGGACATCGACGACGCCGACGAGGACGACTACGACCGCCTCTACGAGGCGATCGAGCGACTCGCACTGGACCTCCGAAATAGCAACTTCGAGCCGCGCATGTACTTCGCGGACGAGGGGGGAGACGAGCAAGATGGTGACTCCGAAGGTGGAGACGGCGACGGAGACGACGCTACCGACGCGAGTCCGGATCGCGTCGTCGACGCCACGCCGTTCCCGCTCGAGGAACACGTCGAACTGGCCGCCGAGCCCTACGATTCCTTCCTCGCCGCCCTCGACGACTACTTCTTCCGGCTCGAACTCGCCGACGAGCAGGAACCGGACCCGACCGATCAGCGTCCGGATTTCGAGGAGGAGATCGCCAAGTACGAACGGATTATCGACCAACAGCAAGGGGCAATCGACGGCTTCGAGCAGGAAGCCGACGCGCTCCGCGAGCAGGCCGAATCGCTGTACGCCGAGTACGGACTGATCGACGACATCCTCTCGACAATTCAGGACGCCCGCTCGCAGGATCGCCCGTGGGACGAGATCGAATCCCGCTTCGAGGAGGGTGCCGAGCGCGGGATCGACGCCGCACAAGCGGTCGTCGACGTCGACGGCAGCGAGGGCACGGTAACGATCGAGGTCGACGGCGAGTACGTCGATCTCGAGTCGGGCCGGGGCGTCGAGCAAAACGCAGACCGCCTCTACACCGAAGCCAAGCGCGTCGAGGAGAAAAAGGAGGGCGCGCTGGCCGCCATCGAAGACACTCGTGAGGATCTCGAGGACGCGAAAGCCCGCCGCGAGCGCTGGGAGGCGGACGACGGCGAGGACGAAACCGAGGAGACGGACGAGGAAGAGCGTGAGGATCGAGAGTGGCTCTCGATGCCTTCCGTTCCGATCCGTGAGAACGAGCCCTGGTACGATCGGTTCCGCTGGTTCCACACCAGCGACGGCTACCTCGTTATCGGCGGCCGAAACGCAGACCAGAACGAGGAACTGGTGAAGAAGTACTTAGAGCCCGGCGACACGGTGTTCCACACGCAGGCCCACGGCGGACCGGTCACCGTTCTCAAGGCGACGGATCCGAGCGAAGCGTCCTCCTCGGATATCGAACTTCCCGACTCGAGCCTCGAGGAGGCTGCCCAGTTCGCCGTCTCCTACGCGTCGGTCTGGAAGGACGGCCGCTATGCGGGCGACGTGTACGCCGTCGACTCCGATCAAGTCACCAAGACGCCCGAGAGCGGCGAGTATCTGGAAAAGGGCGGCTTCGCGATCCGCGGCGATCGAACCTACTACGACGACACGCCAGTCGACGTCGCCGTCGGCATCCAGTGTGAGCCCTACACCCGCGTCATCGGCGGCCCGTCGTCGGCGATCGAAGACCAAGCGGCGACCACGATTTCACTCGAGCCGGGTCGCTACGCCCAGGCCGACGCGGCCAAGCGGGTGTACCGACAGTTCCGCGAGCGATTCGAAGACGAATCGTTCGTCCGCAAAATTGCGAGTCCGGATCGGATTCAACACTTCATGCCGCCGGGTGGCAGTCGGATCGCCGAGGAGTAACCGCTGCAAAACGGGTTCTTCCGGCTTCGGGGGGTCTCCTTCGGCTACAGGGTGTTTTGGGCTTTGAGGCCTCCTGTCGCCTACAGGGTTGTTTTGGGCCTCGAGGTTCCTTCCGTCCACGAGGCCTGTGAGGGAATAGGGACGACGCGATGGGGCGATAAGTATGATGCAAGAGCAGGGCACGCTCATTTACTCGGCGCAACCGATGGAGGCAGTAGACGTCTTATGTCCGAGCAACAGCAGGGAAGACTCGAGGGATCGGTTTCGCTAATTACTGGCGGAGCGAACGGCATCGGTCGCGCGACCGCAGAACGCTTTCTGGAAGAAGGCGCAGTAGTCGTCGTCGGCGACATCGAAGAACCCGATTCGTACGAGGAGGGTGAGGTAGACTACGTCGAGTTGGACGTGAGCAGTCAGGACGACTGGGAGGACGCAATCACCCACATCGACGACGAGTACGGAGAGTTGGACGTGTTGTTCAACAACGCGGGTATCATCTCCTACGACTCGATCACGGAGATCGATGTAGAGACGTGGGAGCGAGACGTCAGCGTCAACCAGACCGGCGTGATGCTCGGCATGAAATATAGCGTCCCGCTCATGCGCGAAAGCGGCGGCGGATCGATCATCAACAGTTCCTCGATTTGGGGGAACGTCGGTGCCGAAGGGACGGCCGCCTACCAGGCGACGAAAGGCGCGGTTCGCAACATGTCCAAAAACGCAGCGATCACGTACGTCGACGACGACATCCGCGTGAATTCGCTTCACCCGGGGCCGATCGATACGCCGCTCATGCAAGCCCAAGACGATGCGATCAACGAGGAAGTCATCGAGGCGACACCGATGGGGCGCATGGCAGAGCCACGTGAGGTCGCCAACGCCGTGTTGTTCGCCGCGAGCGACGAATCGAGTTTCATGACTGGTTCGGAACTCGTTATCGACGGCGGGTATCTCGCCCAGTAACAACTCCGCCGTGCGTTCCTGCCCGCAGTGGCCACCACAGCGTCTCACGACGACGCGGTTCGATCGACCGCGACGACGTGGGCGTCCTCGGGGGCGAACCCGACGACGACGTCTCCGGAGAGCGGATCCGGAGTCCGGACGAGCAGTTCCTGGCCGGGCCACTCGAGGTGCACCCGCGTCGTCTCGCCGAGGAACTCCGCGCTCTCGACGCTCGCCGTCGTCGCGTTTTCCCCGCTCGAGGCTCCTCGTCCAGCCCCGACCTGCAGGTTTTCTGGACGGACACAGAACGTGATCGTGTCTCCGGTCTCGACTTCGCACTCGAGATCGATCGCGAGCGTCTCGGCACCGACCTCGAGCGTCGCCCGTTCGCCCTCGAGTGAGCGGACGGCTCCCTCGAAGACGTTGTTGTCACCGATGAATTCGGCGACGAAGCGCGTTTCGGGCCGACGGTAGATCTCGCGAGGGGTCGCGACCTGTTCGGGTGCGCCAGCATTCATCACGGCGACCCGATCGGAGATTGCGAGCGCTTCCTCCTGATCGTGGGTCACGTAGATCGTCGTAATCCCGAGTTCCGACTGGATCTCCTTGACCTGCAACCGGAGGCGTTCGCGCAGTCGTGCGTCGAGCGCGCTCATCGGCTCGTCGAGCAAGAGGACGTCGGGACCGGGAGCTAACGCGCGAGCGATCGCCACCCGCTGTTGTTGGCCACCGGAGAGTTGGTCCGGCTCTCGGTCGCCCATTCCCTCGAGGTCGATCAACTCGAGAAGCTCCGTCACTCGCTGGTCGTCGGAGACGCCCCCTGGCGGGTCTGCGAATTTGAGCCCGTACGCGATGTTTTCGGCGACGGTCATGTGCGGGAACAGCGCGTAGTTCTGGAAGACGACGCCGACGTCGCGACCTTCGGGTGGCACGCCGGTTACGTCCGTTCCGCCAAAGCGGATCGTCCCGCCCGAGAGCGTCTCGAAGCCGGCGATCGATCGAAGTGTTGTCGTCTTGCCACAGCCCGAGGGTCCGACGAGCGTGAAGAACTCGCCCTCGCGAACGGCGAGTGACACGTCGTCGACGGCCGTCGTCTCGCCGTAGCGTTTGGACACGCCCTCGAGTTCCAGCGCGATCGGTGCGTCCGCGGAGGGACGCGGCTGGTCGCTCGCCCTCGCAGTGCACTGATCCTCGAAACGAGATTCTTCAGAGGCCAACGTGATCACCTGCGAGTCGGTCGATGACGACGAAACTCACGCTCGTGACGACGAGCAAGACGACACCCATAGCGGTTGCCGGTCCGAGCCGACGGCCGATGAACCGTTCGATCGCGACTGGCATGGTGTACTGGTCGGTCCCCGTCGCGAGGACGACCGTCGAGGAGAACTCGCCCATCGAGATGGCGACGGCGAACGCCGCACCCGCGACGATCCCCGGCCAGACGAGGGGAAGTTCGATGTCGAGCAGCGCTCGCGTCCGGGACGCGCCGAGAGCCCGCGCAGACTCGATCAACGACCGGTCGATCGACTCGAGGCCGGGTGCGACCGTCCGGACGACGAAGGGATAACACGCCACGGCGTGGGCGGCAACGATGGCGAGCGAGCCGGCGACCGTGAGCCGAATGCTCCCGATCTCGATTCCGAAGACGGGCCCGCGAAGCAGACCGATTCCAACGATGACCCCCGAGACCGCGAGCGGTGCCATGAGGAGCGCGTCGACGAGTTTTCGCCCGCGATAGCGACGCGTCGTCAGGACGGAGATGACGACGCCCATCGGCACCGCGAGTGCAAGCGCGCCCGCGGCGAAGAGCAGCGAGTTCACGATCGCCTCTCCGGGTTGAACCTGAAACGCCGCGCCCGTCGCCTGACGCTCGAGGAGGAATCGGTAGTTCTCGAGCGTGAATCCGTTGGGCCCGTTCACGCTCGTGTAGATCATGCTCGCGATCGGGAAGACGAAGACGACCAGCGCGACGACGGCGTAGACGCCGATTCCGAGTCGCGGCAGGATTTCGCGGGGAGTGATCGTCGGCGGCGCGAGGGGGCGTCGCGGAAGGGGGCGAATGCCCCGCGAGCGAACGACGTGATTCGCCTCGTAGCGAAGGTAGGCGTAGAGGATCCCCAGCGAGATGGCGAGTTCGACGATCGCCAGCGCGGCCGCCTCGGCGTAGTTCAGGTCCTGAATCAGCTGGTAGACGAACACCTCGACCGTCGCGAGTTGGAACCCGCCCAGTGCGAGGACGATTGGGAACGTGCCGAACGTAAAGACGAACGTGAGTGCAGCCCCCATCAGGATGGCGGGATACAGCTGCGGTGCGACGATATCTCGGAACGCCCGCGTCGGACTCGCGCCGAGGCTGCGCGCGGTCTCGATCGCGCTCGCGTCGACGGACTCCCAGGCCGCCGTCGTCACCCGCGCGACGAGGGGCGCGTTGTAGAAGGCGTGGGCGATCACAATCGCCTCGAGCGAGAACATGAGGTCGACCGGGCCGAGGCCAAAGATGTCGAGGACGCCGTTGAGCGTTCCATTCTGCCCGAACGTCGCGACGAAGCCGATCGCGACCATGATCGAGGGGATCACGAAGGGAAGGATCGTGAGCGAGCGAAGCAGTCGGCGGCCGCGGAACTCGTAGCGCGCGAGGACGTACGCCGCGGGCAATCCGAGTGCGACGCTGAGGAGCGTCGAGAGAAACGCCTGATAGGCCGTGAAGCCGACGATTCCGAACCGCCGGTCGCTCGAGAGGAGGTCCCGGCCGACCTCGATCGGCGACTCGAAGGCGAACAGGCGAGCGAGATCACCGAAGTAAAACGGGTCGCGCAGGAGGTCGGCGAAGACGGAAAGCGTGAGTGCCCCTTCGACGACGATGGACTCGACGAAAACGGTCGCAACCGGGTAGTAGAACAACACCAGCAACAACAGGGCCGTCCCGACGCCGAAGACGGCGATCGCTCGACGCTCGAGGCGATCACTGATCCGGCTCGAGACGGGGCGTTCGTCGCTCATGCGTGGTTGGTGGGCGAATTAGGCGCGTTGCTCGCGCCCGCCGTTACGCGGGGGGTCGTCGCGAGAGAGGTACGAAGCCAGATCGGACGTCGTCGGTCACAATCGGATTCCGCGAACCCAACGGCTATCCGGCGCTCGTGTGAACGCAGAGCCATGTCGGTATTCGCATTGCTTCGCGTGACGCCAGTAACGGAAGACGACATCACCGCGGACGTCGCCGCGGCGATCGACGCACTCGAGGACCACGACGTCGAGTACGAGACGACACCGATGGCGACGATTCTCGAGGGCGACGACGTTCGCGAACTCTTCGCAGCCTGTGCGTCGGCCCACGAAGCCGTCGAGACGGCCGAGATCCAGACGCTCGTCCAGGTCGAGGAGAAACGAGACACGGAGTTGAGCACCGACGACAAGATCGACGCCGTCGAAGGCGAACTCGGACGCGACGCGCGCAGCCAACGGGAGTGACCCCGGTATCGACGGCGATACGGGGTTCGTGCTGGCACGTCAGAACCCACCCGCGACCTCGCGTTCCCACTCGTCGAGCCACGTCGAGAGGTTGCCCTCGAGTTCGTCGTAATCGAAGAAGACGACCTCCTCGGGTTCGATCATGTACTCCTCGATCTCTTCGGGGAGTTCGGTCTCCTCGTTGACGGGCCCGGTAACGTTTCGTTCAGCGATGACGGACTGGACCTCTGGCTCGAGGATGAAGTCCATGAACTCGTGTGCGAGGTCGTCGTCCGTCCCGTCCGCGAAGCGGGCCATTCCGGCCATGTTCGCGTAGCCCTGATCGTGGAGCGTCGCGACCTGGTGTTTCTCGAGGTCGTTTCCGTCCCGGCTCGCGTAGACGCGGTCGTCGGTGTAGGACACGACGACGGGGATCTCCTCTTCTTCGAACTGCGTGTAGACCTCGCCCCACTCGTCTAAGACCCGCGCATCGTTGTCCATCAGGTCGTTCCAGTACTCGAGGTAGCCATCCTCACCGAAGTGATCGACGGTCCAGAGGAAGAACAGGAGTCCGGTCGTCGAACTGTTTGGGTTCGACATCGCGAGATCGCCCTCGTACTCACTCGAAAGCAAGTCGTCGAACGTCTCGGGTTCCGAGACGTTGCGGCCGTCGTAGACGATGCCGCAGTGGCTGTGAAACGTCGGAATCGCTCGATCCTCCGGATCGAAGTAGAACTCGTCGTCGATATCCTCGGCGTTCGAGAGGACGCTCTCGTCCGTACTCGTGAAGAGGTCTCCCTCGAGTTGCTCGTCGGCCTGCACGAGGTTCTGCGGGCGAACCCCGAGGTAGAGTTCCGGTTCGACTTCGCTGCCGTCGTTGTGGCGTTCGACGTAGTACGTGAGTTCCTGATCTGGCGTGTGCCACTCGAATTCGACGTCGTGGCGTGATTCGAACTCGTCTTTGATCCACTCGCCGGGACTGTCACTCGGCGCGTCGACGAAGGACGTGTACGTTCCGACGGTGAACACGTCGTCGTCGGATCCCATGTCAGTTACCGAACAACCAGCGAGGCCTGCGGTGGCGAGAGCCGCTCCTGTCGAGAGAACCGTTCGTCGTCTCATTACCGGGTAATCTCATCCGGTGGTACGTAAGGGCCGCGCTTCTCGGTCGAAACCATTCACTCCGTCGACATCTCTACCCGTCCGTTCTCGGGTATCGATTCAGTCGGCTCCGAGAGGTTCAACCGGCCGGTTTCTGCCGCCGTCCGGAGGGCGTAGAACCCTCGAGAGTCGGGCACCCGCTCGAGTACCTCGTCGTCGATTGCCCCGTACCAGGCGAGGGGATGGCGGGTCGGGTCGTTCCACGCCGACCGGGGGGCGAGAAACGGCGGGAGCCAGTCACCGTCACGTTCACTGAACTGACGCACGGGCGTGTGTCTGAGCAACGAGAGGCAGCGATCGAATGGGGAAAGCGACCGATCAGTCTCTCTCGCACGCCGTTCGGAAACGTCGGTGGCGTTTCGATACGTTTCGGCCGCGAGCGACACGTGTGCCCCCTTCTCGCGGCGACGCTCGAGTGGCACCTGCTCCCACGCGCGGACGTATACCGGATCCCACAGCGGAAGCCACCAGTCCACGCCGGCGTCCTCGTAGGCTCGAAGGTCGCCGTTCGTGAACGTCGACATCCGCCCGCGCCACTCCCAGCGTTCGTACCCCGCGGCCAGACTCGCGGGGTCGGTGAGCTGTTCGGGTCGTCGACCGCCGAGTACTCCCCGTCGAATCCGCTCGAGCGCGGCCTCCCGAAACGCGTCGTCGTCCCACTCCCAGAGGCTGTAGTGGGTCTCGAGAACGTACTCAGTGAGCGCCTCGAGCGAGGCTTCGATACGGGATTCCGGTTCGGAATCGGGCCCTAACTCGGATTCGGACTCACCGTCGGGTCCGCCGGTCGCCGAAACACACCCGCCGCTGCGTCCGGTTCGTCCGCGACGCTGCTCTCCCTCGAAGACGGGGAGGCGCTCGCTCGGCGTCGCGACGGTGTGGCCGGGACAGTACAGCGCATCCTGGGGAATGCGCCCGCGCTCGAGCAGTTGCCGGAGGGCCGGCCACTCGGCGAGAAACGGGAGGGCGTCGCCGCCGAACGCGCGCTCGCGGTAGCGAACGCCACTCGAGGCGTGGTACCACTCGCGCCACGTGGCCTCGTCGTAGGGGAGGAACTCCCACTGAATCCCCAATCGCGAGGCGACCTCCCGGCTCACTTCGACGTCCGGATGGCCCGACCGACCGAACGTGAATCCGATCACCTCTCTGTCGCGGGCGACGAGCGACGAGGCCAGCAGCCGCGAGTCGTAGCCTCCCGACAGGGGGAGGACGACCGGTCGGTCGCCAGCGACGCGTTCGAGTCTGTCGAGGGCCGTCTCGAGTGCGGTCTCGAGTCGCGACTCCGGATCTTCGGCCCTGGCGGCGTCAGCCGGTTCCGTCGGCCAGTACTCGCGGTACGTTCGTCTCGTGACGTCCCCGTCCTCGAGCCCGACGACCTCGCCGGGTTGGGTCGCGAACACCGACTGCCAGATCGTCTCCGAACCGGTGACGTAGCGCGTCACGAGGAACTCGTTCTCGGTGACCGGGTCGCGTTCGGCCTCGATCGCATCGCGGACGACGCCTCCGCGATCGGAGACGATCGTTCCTGCCGCGTCGTAGTACAGCGGAATCGATCTGGCACCGTCTGCAACGAGTATCGTCACGTCTGGCGTCCTCACGACGGCGGCGTAGAACCCTTCGAGCGTCGCTGCTGCGTCCGCGATATCCTCGGACACGGACTCGAGGGGATCCGCTGATTCCGCACGCCCGACTGCGTCGTGGAACTGTCTCGCCAACGCCTCGCCCTCGAGTAGTGACTCCTCGGCGAACGCCCGGCCGCGAACCGAAATTCCATCCTCGTGCGTCCAGCCGTCTCCGCACAGCCGCGTCTGCATAGTCGTGCTTTCGCCGACGGGTATTTAGCAACGGCGGCTGGCGGTAGCGACAGTTGCACCTGCCGGCCCCAACCCTACACCGCCGACTATGGATCTCCCGGGCATGGTCGATATCGACACCGACACGGAATCCGACCTCGAGCTAGGGAAGGCCACTATCGTCTACGAGACGGCGACCGGCGACCTCGAGCGAGCCACCGTCGACAACGATCACATCGCCTACTTCCAGGGCCACTGGCTGTTCGCCTACGGCACGGATTCGGACGGTAACGATGTCGTTCGCCGGGTACCCAGAGAGCGCGTCCGTCTCGTCGAACGCTCCGTCGAGGAGATCGAAGAGCGATTCGAGACGGCCGTCGACGAGGCAAAGGGGAAACTCGAGAATCTGGTCGACTGAGCAGGGTACGTCCAGGTTCGACGGTGATCAGAGTCGCTCGAGCACTGTTCGGTGGGGGTCGTGCAAATAGAGGTCGACGTCAGTATCTCCGGAATCACCCGCTGTCCCCCGCCTTCAACACCTACTGAACAGCTGCGACGATCGCATCCAACTCGTCTTTTCGGAACGATGACGGGGCTTCCTCTGGATTCACTTTCGCTACGAGACCGATTTTCCACAGGATCCCCGCCCTCATTTCTGCTTTCGGAGGCAGACGCCCGCTCGTCTCAATCTCGTACCCAACCGCATCACAAACTGCGGCTAGGTCCTCTTTCGTGAACGGTGCCGATCGCTCTCGTTCAAACCGACCTACCGCGACCCTGATTTCGTTTCGACGTTCATCGACGGTTCGTGCCATACGTGCCTCGACACACACAGACACCGTCTTTGTTCCGGTCAGAAACCGTGTGCCGACAGCACTTCGGAATCAACGGGTGCCTTCAGTAGACCTTCACTAATGGTCCTCGAGATCGACGTGCTGGATACGACGGAGACACGCTGAACGGGGCTGTTGTTCGTTCCACACCCAAGCCAGCGTATCAACCGTCAGTGAAATCGCGGACTGATCGACGACCATCCACGACGCGCTGTCCTCTCTGACAGTCAGTAATGGTCGAAGGATGACACCTATATGTGCTATGTTAACGTATATAGGGTCGCCTCTGAACAGGCAGGGGTACGAGGGATCATGACTACAAAACTCACTCCAAAAGGAGGAATCCTGCGGAGAACAGTTCTCAAAGCCAGCGCGGTCGCGGCGGGGGCGGTCGCTCTGAGCGGGACAACGGCCGGGGACGAGCACGACGTGGACGACGACGAGAACGATGAAGCGGCCGAGGTAGACGAACCTGATGGTTTCGAGGTCGAGATCATCCAGGAACACGCGTCGTTCGCCGATAGCGTGGCCGCGGCGTTCGAGGTGACCTACGACGACGTCGACGAACCGATCGTCGTCGACCTCGAGGACGCCTCGACCGTCATCCTCGCCGAGGCGACGTGGGAGGAAGACGCGGAGTCCGGGTGGCACCGCCACCCAGGGATGTCGATCGTCCGAATGATCGAGGGCGAGATCGAGCACACGATGGAGGACGACTGCGTCTCGCGGACGTACTCGGCGGGCGACGCGTGGATCGACCCCGGTCACGTCCACAAGGCGGACAGCGAGGAGGGCGCGCTCGCACACGTTACCTTCCTCGGGATCCCCGACGGCGAACCCGCGACGGAGTGGGTCGAGGCGGTCGAGTGCTAACAGCCTGCACTCTATCGCTGGCGTTCGTCGGTCGAACCACAGTTTGTGCCCCGTTCGCGCTGTCTATTATCACAGCTTATCAACGGAAGACGCTACTCGGGAGGACTCTCAGCGGTCACGAGGCACCTGTCGTGTACAGCGGTGCAGTCTGACAAAATCACGGATGGGGACAGTATCGCCGTCCGAACGGGTCGTCTCTACCGCTGCTCCTCGAGGTCTGCACGCTGATGGCGGTCGACCTCGTCAGCCCAGTAGGCTTCCGACTCGTCGTAGGACGCCCCGAGGGCGATCAGGAACCCGGTGATCGCTGTCACGACGGCGATTGCACCGATGGCGACGACGGCGAGTGGGAGTACCGACCCAGGGAGAACCTGTGCCGAGGTCAGCAGCGAGACTGCCGTGACGGCGGCGATAAGCGCGAGCAGTCGACCGAAGCGGCCGGTATCGAGACCGGACGCATCGGTTTCGGTATCGGCTTCCCCAACGGTGTCGATATCGGCGTCAGAATCACTGGTACTGCCCAGTAGTTCGTTCAACACGCCGCTGTACTCGCTGTCGCTCGAGACGTTACCCAGCGAGTGAACTGAGTGAGCGACCCACAGCCCTGCGGTGAAGTTGAACAAGGCGACGAACGAGACGAGGCCGACCTGTCCGCCGACGACCAGCGCTGCGAGCACCGCGTTCACGAAGGCGAGCACCATGACCGCGTGAATGGCGAGGGATCGAGTGCCGAAGTCTTCGAAGAACGTGATGTGAGCGAGTCTCATACGTTCGCCTCGGTTCCGAATGGGGAAGTCTCACACGCCTGACTGTGCCATACTGTGCCAAACGCGATTGTCGCGGGGGCCGATACGAACGCTCGAGCGTGCCCGACTCGTCGCGGAATCGACCGCAGTCGACGCCCGCTCGAGGGATCGCAGCCCACTTACCCGTCCTCCTCGAATCGCCGCCCATGCAGATTAAAGACCGGGAGCAGGTCGAAGGCGGGCGCGAGCGGGTGACGGTCGTCCCCGAGAGCGTCGACGATCTCTGGCACCTGCAGTACGTCTTAGAGCCCGGCGACCGCGTTGCAGGCGATACGACCCGGCGCATCCAGCGCAACGACGAGCAGATGCGCGACACGGGCGGCGAACGCGAACCCATGTGGGTGGCTATCGCTGTCGACGACGTCGAGTTCCACAAGTTCGCCAACCGACTGCGCGTCGGCGGCGAGATCGTCGCCTGCTCGCGCGAGGACCAACTGGGCTTTCACCACACGCTCAACGTCGAAGAGCGCGAGGAACTTTCGATCGAGAAGCGCTTCAAACCCGATCAGGAAGCCCGACTCGAGGAGGCCGAGGAAGCGACCGAGAACCCCGACGTCGCCATCGCCACCGTCGAGGAAGGACAGGCCCACGTCCACACGGTCGCCCAGTACGGCACCGAAGAGCGAGCGACGATCACCGGCCCGACCGGCAAAGGCGAGTACGCCCGCGAACGCTCGGAACTGTTCTCGGAACTCGGCGATGTCCTGAAGCGCCAGGACGCCGACGCGATTATCCTCGCCGGCCCCGGCTTCACCAAGCAGGACGCACGGAAGTACCTCGAGGACAACCACCACGAGGTCGCCGAGAAGATCACGATGGTCGATACGGCGGCCGTCGGCGACCGCGGGGTCCACGAGGTGCTCAAGCGCGGTGCCGTCGCTGACGTCCAACAGGAGACGCGCATCGAGAGCGAGGCCGAGTACATCGACGAACTCACCCAGCGAATGGCCGACGGGGCCAAGGCCGCTTACGGACCGGATCAGGTCCAACAAGCCGCCGAATTCGGCGCGATCGAGCGACTGCTCGTCCTCGACGACCGATTGCAAAAAGAACGCGGGCCGGACGGCGAGTGGGCCATCAGCGTCGACGAGATCGTCCGCACGACCGAACAGAAAGGCGGCGACGTTACCGTCTTCTCGAGCGAGTTTCCACCCGGCCAGCAGCTATCGAATCTGGGCGGGATCGCGGCACTCTTGCGATATCGACTCGAGTGAGTCGTTCACCCGTCGAAAAGTTCGTCCGGACGGATTATGGGAACGACGACTCGATGTCGTCGCTCGCCTCGAGTAGTTGAATCAGGACATCGGCGAACAGCGAGCCAGCGCTCCAGATCGCGGTCTCGCTGCCGTCGTTGTCGACGACGCTCAACAGGAGACTATTGTCGTCGATGACGACGATCCGGCCCGAACGGTCGTCGCTCTCGCGCCGAGACGGCGGCAACGTGGTCGTGATTCTCTCGGTATCCTCGAACATCTCCCGTACTTCGTCGGTTCGGCTGATTACGATTACCGAGACGCCAGCCGCGGCCCGCTCTTGGATCGTTTCTTCGATCGCATCGGTGACGAATCCCGGCAGTCGCGTCCCGAAGATGATCCGCTCTTCGGCCTGCGAGAGGAGATCGACCGACCGGTTGTTGATCCGCTCTCGACTCCGGACGGTCCAGATATCCTCCTGGGTTTCTTCGGTCGTCGGCTCCTGTTTGACCGAGTCGACGTACTCGAACGCGCGCTCTTGTTCGCGCTCGAACCGGTTTCGGAGCGTCTCCTGTGCTTCCTCGATGCTGACCGGTCGATAGCGAATCGGGCTCGATTGTTGGACCTCGAGTAAGCCCCGTTCCTCGAGGCTTTCGGCCACGCTATAGACCTGTGAGCGAGGGACGTCGGTAGTGTTAGCGACGTCGCGTGCAGTGCCAGACCCGAGCTGGTGAAGTGCGATGAACACTTTGGATTCGTAGCTCGTGAGTCCGAGTCGTTCGAACGCGTCGATGGCCTCGCTCTCGTCGATCGTCACTCGTTGGTCCCTCGTTGGTCGTCGGAATCGGCTGTGGAAACCGTTTCGGTTTCGGTTCCGGTTTCGGTTCCGGTTCCGGTTTCAGTTTCGGTGTCAGTGTCGGTATCCTCATCGGTCGTCGTTCCGCCGTCGCTTGCAGTCGGCGCTCGTGACGTCGATCCGGCGGTGTCGAACGAGACTTCGGGGCCGAAGTATCGCGTCCAGAGGATCAACAGGGTCGGCAACACGATCACGCTCGCGAGGAACGAGTACGTGATCGTCAACCCAGTGATGATCCCGAACTGCTGGAGCGCCGGGAAGATCGCGAAGGCGAGCGTCCCGAAGCCACCGACCGTCGTCGCAGCGCTACCGAGCAACGCGCCGCCGGTTCCGCTTACGGTCGTGTGCATCGCCGACCAGGCGTTGCCCTGTCGCTCTAACTCGAGCGTGTATCGAGCACTGATGTGGATGCTGTAGGCGACTCCGAGCCCGATCGTGAGGCTGGTGATCATCCCCGTCAACACGTTGAACGGGATGTCGAGCAGGTACATCGTGCCGAGGATCCAGCTGACCGCGAACGCAACCGGGATTAGGGTTACCGTCCCGAGGGTCGCGCTGTTCCCGGTGAGCCAGTAGGCTGCCGTCAGGAACCCGAAGACGGCCACGAGCGTGATCAGCAGGCTCTGAAGCACCGTGTCGAGCAGGTCTTGCTCGACGATGTGGTTGACGATCGGATCGCCCGTTGCGATTGCGTTCAATTCGCCATCACCGGCGTCGAGATTGCGCTCGTCACCCGTTCCGCTGGCGTCAATCGTGCTCGCGATCGCTCGCAACTCGTCGGTCGTCTCGTCGAAGCCGGCGTCACCCTGCACGCCGACGATTAGCTGTGCGGCCTCGTACTCGCCGTCGTCGGTTCGGTGGATGACGTTGCTCGCTTCCTCTTCGTGCTCTTCGAACAGTTCGTCATAGAGTTCCTCGACGTTTTCGTCGGGGACGCCGTCACCGGTCGTATCCGCTTCGGTGAACGAGTCGTTGAACGAGTCGTTCTCGTCGGAATCGTTGTCCGAGTCGTTATCGTCGAAGTCGAACGAGTCGTCCTCACCGTCGTCTTCAGCGGCTGCGTCTTCCATTACGGTAAGCGGATCTTCGACGTCCGCATCGCCGTTTGGCAGCGTGTAGACGATATCACTCTCGGCTGCCTCGTCTTGTGCGTCGGCGAACTCCTGTAGGGTGTCGTCGTCGGTTATATCACCCTCAATTAAGATTTGGGCCTCGCTATCTTCGCGCTGGAAGTTCTCGTTGACGAACTCGAGGTCGTCAGCGGCCTGGTACTCACTCGGAGCCATGTCGCCGGGGAGGTTCTCGGTCCAGCCAGGTGGACTCTCAGCGAGGAAGTCTTCTTCCTCGAAACTGGTGTCGACCTGACTCGCGCCGTAGACGCCCCCAGCGGTGAGCAACAGGGCGGCAACGATGATGACGATCGGAATCCGTCGTGCTGCCGTCGAACCGACCGTCAAGACGTTGGTGAATCGGCCCTCACCGGTCCCGAACGCTCGCTTGCGTCGGCTCCACCCACGGGACTCGAGGAACGAGTCGATCTCGACTTTGAGCGCGGGGATCAGTCCGCCGAAGACGATCAAGGCGGCGAGGATCCCGACGGAACTGACGACGCCGAACTCCTGAATCGGGCCGATCGGGCTCACGAGATTCGCGAGGAAGCCGATGGCGGTGGTTGCGGTCACCCAGACGAGAGCGACTCCGACGCCTGCCAGCGCGATGGTCATCGATCCGCGGACCGTATCGTCTACACCTTCTTTTTCACGTTGCTCTCGATGGCGCATGAAGACGTGTATCGCGTAGTCGATCGAGAGCCCGATCAGGAGGACCGGGACGGCAATCATCATCTGGTTGAACGCGATCCCGGCCCAGCCCATGAAGCCGAACGTCCAGACTAACACCGCGATGATGCCGGCGACACCTAACACGATGTCGAGCGGGTCGCGGTAGGCGACTGCCAGTGCCGTGACGACGAACAGTAAGGCGAGTGGGCCGACGATCGCGAGACTGTCGTCCATCGAGTTCTCGATTTCGTCCGTCAGGACGCCCCCACCGAAGACGAGGTACTCTTGTTCGTCGTCCTCTGCGAGGTCGCGCAGATCGAGTTGGCTATCGAGGGCGTCGTCTCCGCTGCCGTCCATATCCTCACCACCCATCATATCGCCCATTTCGGACTCCTGGGTGATCATCGTCATCCGGGCATCCGCCTCGAGTGCACCCGGCTCGTAATCCGTCGACATGAAGTCCAATGCCGGCGCACTGTCCGTCTCGTCGTCCTCCGTCATCGCCTCCTCGATCGCCTCTTCGTACTCCTCGTCATCGAGGTCCTCGAGCGCCTCGATCTGTTCTTCGAGCGTTGGATCGAGGTCCTCGAGTGCTTCGGCGTCATCCTCGAGGGCGTCAGCGTCCTCCTCGAGTTCGTCACCGCGCTCCTCGAGTTCGTCACCGCGCTCTTCGAGTTCCTCTTCGCGTTCCTCGAGTTCGTCGCCGTCTTCCTCGAGCGTCTCTCCTCTGGACTCGAGCGAACTACCCTGGCTCTCGAGTTCTTCGAACTCTTCGGCGAAGACTCCCGCAGTTCCCTGTTCAAATGTTTGTTCCAGTGAAGGCAAGTTGACGAGGTTAGATTGAGTTTCTTGAATGTTGGAGCTGAGACCTTCAAACTCTTCCTCGCTTACATCGGTGTCTTGAACGGCATCTTCTGAGATTTGATCAATATCATCTTGAATCTCGTCACGCTCCTCATCTGACTCTGCATTTTCATACTCTTCCTGAAGTCCTTCAATTTCAGTTAATGAATCAGTGAGGATTGCTTGATATTGCTCGTCGTCAGTAACCTCCTCAACTCCTTGGTATGTGAGTTCCAACTCCGTCTGGTTATCGACAATATTGCGAACGTCCTCTACTGAGGAGGTGAACAGGCCTTGTTGATTCTCATCGAGATTAGCGTCGTCAATAGCAGTTGATTGATTTTCTTCAATCAGTTCTTCTTGTTCTTGTGGATCACCGACTCCAGTTTGCTCCGCTACTGTCTGATCCGCTTGCAGATCTGCTATATTTCCAAGCGTAGTGTTCAGTGTTTCAGTGTTCTCTTCGAGTTCTGCTTGATCCTCTTCGAGCGAAGCAGAATCGCTCTCGAGGCTGTCAGCGCGTGACTCGAGGTCTTCAGCGTCTTCCTCGAGTTCGTCACCCATCTCCTCGAGTTCGTCGCCTTCCTCCTCGAGTTCGTCTTGGCGTTCCTCGAGGTCGTCAGCCTGGTCCTCGAGATCGTCGATCATCTCGTCGGAGATGACGGAGATTGCGACTAAGTTTTCGACACCCATGATGGGGTCGTCGTCGACGAGCGTGTCGTTGATCGACTCGTTATCGTGAATGTCCTGTTGGAACTCGAGAGAACTGATCAACGACTCCTGTGCAATGACGTTGTCACCTTTGGCGATCAACTGCACCGACGTCGTATTCTCGTCGTCATCTTCGACGACGAAGTTGTCGTTGATGTCCTCGAGTGCCTCCGCTTCGTCGGATTCGCTCTCGAATTGATCGAGCGACGAATCGTCGTCGACCATCGGCATCCCGGCACCCGCGAGCGTCGTCACGAGAAGCAGTGCGACGATAACGATCTTGGAGTGTCCGGTGACGATATCCGCAATCCGGTTGGGGAGACTCATCCACCCACCTCTGTGAAACACGTCAGCTGAATACAGGGAACCATTTTGTTGTTATGATCCTACAAACTACCGCTATAAACTTGTTCGGATCTCTGCATCAGGGTGTGTTTAATTACCATAGGTAGGGGTCGTGATGGTATCACTCCCTGGTTTTGCTGAAATACGATTCAAAACCGACTGTTCGTGCTATTTTAGTCAAACGAGTCGCCTGCTTCCTGTTTCGACTGAGACGTGTGAACGGTTCGCTGACCGAACGTGACCAACTGTCAGTCGATAGAGATCGTTTTGAGATCCGATGCGAAGCGGACGTCGCCGTCGTAGTGGGCACCAATCGACTCGAGCATCTCGTCGTGGCGACCGTCCGTGTGCGGGTAGAGGTGTGTCAGGTAGACGCGACCGATTTCGCGGCCAGCCAGAGCTTTGCCGAGCGTCTCCGGCGTCGGGTGGTTCGAGACGTCGACGTCGTCGGGGAACGAACAGTCGTGTGCGAGGATCGCCGATCCTTCGGCGAAGTTCGCGAGCCCGGAGAACGCTTCGGTGTCGCCGCTGAATGTGAACAGATCGCCAAAGCGGTAGGCCAGACACGGCAGCGAGTGGCGGGTTTCGTACGCCGAGACGTCGAACCCGGCGACCGAAAACTCGCCGGGAACGATCTCCCGTACCTGCAAATCAAGTTTGCCTTGCATGTACTCGTGGACGTTCAGGAGGTCGTCGAGCAACGATTTCGTTCCCTGCGGGCCGACGACCTCGAGGTGTTCTTCGCCGGCCAGCCAGCGAGCTTTCATGAGCGGGAGCAGATCCGCGACGTGATCCAGGTGGTGGTGTGTCAGGAGGACGCTCGAGACGCTCTCGTAGCCGACGCCGGATTGCTGGAGTCGATGAAGCACACCGGAGCCACAGTCGACGAGAAGGGTTCTTCCGTCTTCCTGGACGAGAATGCCAGTCTGAAACCGTTCGCCCGTCGGCATCGCACTGCCGCTTCCGAGAAAGGTGACGCGCATACTGGCCTTTCGGACGGCCGCTCCGATAAGGCTAGCTGCTTCGACCGCGAGTTCGGGGGGCGCTCAAGCACTCTTGCTCCAGAGCTATTACCACCCCGCCACTCCTCACAGACGGTATGCGAGCAGCAGTACTCGAGGCCTACGGTGAGCACCTGTCCATCGAGTCGGTCGCCGAACCGGAGCTAGACCCCCACGGCGTGATCGTCGACGTCGAGGCCTGTGGCATCTGTCGAAGCGACTGGCACGCCTGGCAGGGCCACGGCGAGTGGGCCGACGACCAGGTCCCGATCGGCCAGATTCTGGGCCACGAACCCGCCGGACGCGTCGCGCGAGTCGGAGCGCGAGTCAACACGCTCGAGGTCGGCGAGCGCGTTGCCGTTCCGTTCAACCTCGGCGAGGGATCGTGCTACCAGTGTCGAAACGGCCACGGAAACGTTTGCGAGGACGGCTATGCGCTCGGATTCGAATCGAGCGCCCCCGGTGCATTCGCGGAGCAGATCCACGTTCCACACGCCGATTTCAACGTCGTGACGCTGCCGGATGGTGTCTCCGCGGAGGCCGTCGCGGCCCTAGGGTGTCGGTACGTGACGGCGTTTCACGCGCTCGCTCACCGGGCCGATATCGACGCGGGGGACTGGGTGGCCGTCCACGGCTGTGGCGGCCTCGGATTGGCCGGCGTCCAAATTGCGAGCGCGCTCGGCGCGCGGGTGATCGCCGTTGATGTTCGCGAGGAACCACTGTCGATGGCGAGTGACCTCGGCGCGGCGGAAACGATCGACGCGTCGGCACTCGAGGACGGAGCCACGGATGGGCCGGCTTCGGTTCCGGCTGCAATCGAAGAGAGCACAGCACACGGGGCACACGTCTCCGTCGATGCACTCGGGCGTGCCGAGACGTGTCGAAACAGCCTCGAGTGTCTTCGGATCCGAGGCACGCACGTCCAGATCGGGTTGACGACGGCTGCTGAGCGAGGTGAGGTATCCCTACCAATCGACGACGTGACGCGCTGGGACGTTACTATCGTCGGGTCCCGGGGAATGCCGCCCTCGCGCTACGACGAACTCCTTCGGATGATCGACGCGAGCATCCTTGAGCCCGAACGGCTGGTCACTCGCCGCGTCGCCCTCGAAGAGGTCTCCGAGCGACTCGCGGCGATGACGGACTACGAAACTCGGGGCGTCGAAGTCGTCACGTCGTTTTGAACGATCACGCACGCAGCAGTGTCCCTGGTTTCGAGAGGTATACGAGGTGTTTTCGATATCGAGCCCGTAGCTACTCACATGGCCTCGCTCGAGTACTACGACAAGCTCCTGTTGGCCATCGCGGGCAGTCTGGCCCTCGGGGTCGCGATCGGTGTCGTAACGTCCGTCGCGATCTCGACGGGTGTCGCCGGCGGCTCCGTCGTAGCGACGGTGTTCGTCTACGAGGCGATGTTTCGGAATCCACCGAGTCCGGTCACGTCCGCGCAGGTCAAGGTCGCGGCGGTCGTCTGGCACGCGTTTCTGGTGATCGCCATCGTCGCTGCGTTGCTCTGAAGTGCGACTCACACCGGACTCGAGACGGCAGTTGCGACGGAAGGACGCGGGCCGGGTGTACGCTCGGCCACCGGTAGACGCCGACCGCCGCAGTTCGTTCGACCCTCTTGCGCACGCGATCCTCGCGCCATCACTTTCACTACGGTGGGCAAACCCTCTTACACGCCGCCCCCCGAGACGAGGACAATGAGTCGAACCGACGGCCGCGAGTTGCCGGTCGGTGACGACGCCCTCCCTTTCGACCCCGACGATGTCGTCATCGAGGACCACGACGTCTTCGATCGCCTCGAGCCAGCGGTCCAAGAGTGGTGGCTCGAGGAGTTCGGGGAGTTCGTCCCCGAAAATGACGGCTTCTTCACGCCGCCCCAACGAGGGGCGATTCCGAAGATTCACGACGGGACCAACACCTTGATCTGTGCGCCAACTGGCAGCGGGAAGACGCTGGCCAGTTTCTGTTCGATCATCGACGAACTGTACCGGCGGGACAGAGAGTCTGCTGACGGCCTCGAGAACTCCGTCTACTGTCTGTACGTCTCGCCGCTCAAATCCCTCGCGAACGATATCCACCGAAATCTCGAGGTTCCTCTCGAGGGAATCGAGTCGATCATCGAGGGACGAGACGACGACGCGGAGATGGGCGAGATTCGCCACGCGATTCGCCACGGTGACACGACGTCTTACGAACGCCAGCAGATGCTCGAGGAGACGCCACACATCCTCAACACGACACCCGAGACGCTCGCGATTCTCCTCAACTCGCCGAAATTCCGCGAGAAACTCCGCACTATCGAGTACGTCATCGTCGACGAGATCCACGCGCTGGCGTCGGGGAAACGTGGAACCCACCTTTCGGTGAGCCTCGAGCGACTCGAGGCACTGGCCGACGACGAGATCACTCGAATCGGGTGCTCGGCAACTATCGACCCGCTCTCGGAGGTCGCGGAATTTCTGGTCGGTTGTGACGACCCGCGAGTCGGTAACGGTGATGGCGAGGGTGACAGTGATACTGCTGACGAAGCTACTGCTGACGGAGACGGTCCCGTTCACCGTCCCTACGAGATCGTCGACGCCCGCTTTGCGCGCGAGTTCGACGTGGAACTCGAGTGTCCGACGGACGACCTGATCAACACGTCCCGAGAGGTGGTCCAGGAGCGATTCTACCGACTGCTCCACGAGCACATTCAAGAACACACGAACACGATCGTTTTCACGAACACCCGATCCGGTGCCGAACGAGTCCTGCACAATCTCCGCGAGACCTTCTCCGACTACGACGAAGCGAACTCCGGCTGTCACCACGGTAGTCTCTCGAAGGAGGTCAGACAGGACGTCGAAGCGCGACTCAAAACGGGCGAACTCGACGTGGTGACGACCTCGACGAGCCTCGAGTTGGGAATCGACATGCCCCACGTCGACCTCGTCGTGCAGGTCGGTTCGCCCAAATCGGTCGCCTCGTTGCTCCAGCGCGTCGGTCGTGCAGGCCACCGCGTCGGCCAGACCGTGACCGGCCGGGTGATCGCCCTCGACCGGGACGAACTCCTCGAGTGTGCGGTAATGCTCCAGACGGCCGAGGCGGGATTCGTCGACTCGGTGTCGATCCCCGAGAACGCACACGACGTCGCCGCCCAGCACGTCTACGGGATGGCTATCGCCGAGATCCGTCCCGAAACCGAAGTCAAGTCGATTCTACGGCGCGCGTACCCGTATCGAAACTACGACGACGAAAAGTGGCAGTCCCTCGTCAGGTACCTCACCGCCGAATACGGCGGTCTCGAGGATCGCAACGTCTACGCAAAAATTTGGCGCGACGAGAACGATCCACCCGACGGCGAACACCACTACGAAAAGTATCCCGTCGGCGAGACGCTGATCGGTAAGCGAGGCCGATTAGCGCGCGTCATCTACATGACCAACATCGGCACCATTCCGGACTCGTTCACCTGCGAGGTGTTCACCCGCGCCGGCGACGAATGGGTCGGCCAACTCGACGAGAACTACCTCGATACGCTCGAGAAAGGCGACGTCTTCGTCCTCGGCGGCGACCACTTCGAGTACCGGTACCGACGCGGCTCGAAGGTGTACGTCGACCACACGAGCGCGCGACCGACCGTCCCCTCCTGGTTCTCCGAACGACTGCCGCTCTCGCCCGACCTCGGCCGGAAGATGCTCACCTTCCAGGAGACCCTGCTCGAGCACTACGGGGACGGTGGGCCCCCTCGAGTCCGCGCGTGGCTTCGCGACCTCCCTCTCGACGACGACAGCGTCCGCGCGCTCGCCCGACTCTTCGAACACCAACTCAGATACGCCGGACCTGAAAGCATTAGCACGAGCGAGCGCCTCGCTATCGAAGTCGTCCGCGACCGTGATGAGTACGAGCGCCACTACTACGTCCACTCGCTGTACGGCAGGCAGTTCAACGACGGCTTCTCGCGCCTGCTCGCCTACCGCTGTGCACAGGAGGCGACCGCCAACGTTCGCGTCGCCGTCGCCGACAACGGCTTCGTCCTCTCGATGCCGCTCAACCGGAAAGTCGACATCGAGGGCATCATCGACGACCTCGCGGCCGATGCCGTTCGCGAGGATCTGCGAGCGTCGCTCGCTGACACCGACCTCCTCCAGCGATACTTCCGCATCAACGCGACGCGTGCGCTGATGATCCTCAAACGGTACAAGGGCTACGAGAAATCGGCTAGCGAACAACAAGTCTCGAGTGAGATGCTCCTCGGTTTCGCGACAGACCTCGAGAACTTCGCCGTCATCGAAGAGACCTACCGTGAAATCCTCGAAGACAAACTCGACGTGGAAATGATCGAGTCGGTCGTCGCTGCGCTCGAGTCCGGAGACCTCTCCGTCGAGCGCCACCTCTTCGATTCACCCTCACCTCGGGCGTTCGGTCTGGCGACGCTGTCGGCGAGTGACGTCGTCCTGGCAGAAGACGAGAGCGCCGCGTTGCAGGCGTTTCACGACCACGTACTCGAGGAAATCGGCGAACAGTCGTTGCCCGACATTGCGACCGGCTCGAGTGACGAATAGTCGACATATCGGTAGTTCGCCACGTCTTCTGATCGCCGCCGAGGCCGTTCTATTTCAGTCACCGTGTCTAGGCGCGATCCGTTTGTCCGCTTAACAGCGGTAGCGTTCTCCCAAACAACCTTTATCTTGGAAACGAAACGGGGAGTACGTTGTCGCGGGGACTGCGAAACAGCGCCACTCAGTGTCGGAGTATCGGCAGATGCTTGCCGTTCTCACCTGAGTACGACGTGACCGGAGTTTCCGACCCGACTTCCCACGGGCATACGACGCACTTCGAACGCGAAAACTATACCCACTATGACAGATACTGAACCACCGAATTGGGACTTCAAGGACCGTGACATTGCTATCCTCTGTGAACTCTCGGACGACCCCCAACTCTCCTCGAGGGAGTTGACGTCCGTCCTCAAAGAGGAGTACGATATCGACGTCTCACACGTCACCGTCAGCGAATCGATTCGTCGGATGCGTGACGAAGGCGTGTTTCGGGAGGCGATCATCCCGAACGAAGAGTACTACACCTTCGCGCTCTTCGAGTTCAAGTTCAACACCGAACACTTCGCCGAGGGCTGGCGAGATGCGATGGAGTACATCGAGAGCGATAAGCACACGCTGTTTTTCTTCCTCTCTGACGGCGAGTACCAGTGGAAGACGGTCATGATGTTTCGTGGCCGACAGGAGGTCTCGAAGTGGATCCACGACTGCTACAAAGAACACGGGGACGTCATCGCGAACATCCGAAACTCGTCGGTCCACAACGTGTTGAAGTTCCAGACTGATCCGCAAATCTACAAAGACTTACGCGGCGAGTAAAGCGACTCGCCTACGAGTCCGTCTCGCCGTTCGGTCGAAACAGCCGATACGTCGTGCGTCCGACGGCCGCTTCTCCGTCGGCACCGCTAACGGAAACCTGCGTCACGCCTGTCGACCCACCGACACGAACGACTTCCGCGTCGGCGCGCAACGTCCCCGTTGCCGGGCGAAGGTACGAGACGTTGAGATCCGTCGTCGTCAGGTGCGTCTCGTTCGGTTTATCGAACGTCGTCCGGAGCGCGAACGCACTCGAGGTGTCGATCAACGTCGCGACGATGCCGCCGTGGACCGGGTCGTAGCCGTCGTTTCCGACCGGGTTCTCGAAGTCTTCGTCGCGTTCGATCGTCAGGACTGCACGACCGTCAGCGAGGTGCTCCGCGTCGATATCGAGCCACGAGAGGTAACCGTGGCGCTCGACGAACGATCGCCACTCGGGCCAACCGGTCGCGTCGTCCAGTGTGGTCATGTGTTACTTCCCTTCGAACTCGGGTTCTCGGTCTTCGGCGAACGCCATCGTCCCTTCGAGAACGTCTTCCGTGCTCGTGAGCAGGCCAAAGCCTTGACTCTCCATCGCGAGTGCGGCGTCGATACTGGCGTCCTGGCCCTCGTTCATGACCTGTTTGGCGATCTTGAGTGCGATCGGCGGGCCGCCGGCGAGGTCGGAGACGAACTCCTCGACGGTGTCGTCGAACGCCTCGCGGTCGACGGCGCGGTTGATCAGGCCCCACTCCTCGGCGCGCTCGGCGTCGATGTGGGTGCCACGGAAGACCAGTTCCTTCGCACGCGTCTCGCCGAGGATGCGCGTGAGTCGCTGCGTCCCACCGGCGCCGGGAATCAATCCGAGGTTGATCTCGGGTGCACCGAACTCGGAGCGGTCGGTCGCGACGCGAAGGTCACAGGCTAACGCGAGTTCGAGGCCGCCGCCGAGACAGAAGCCATCGATCTTGGCGAGGACGGGCCGTGGGAACTCGTTGACCGTCTCGAAGGCCTGGGAGACATCCATCAGGTCCGTCGGGTTCGCACTCGAGAACCCGCTGACGTCGGCACCGGCCGAAAAGGCGCGGTCGCCTGCGCCTTCGATCGTCGCACAGCGAACCTCGTCTGTGTCGACGCTCGAGAACAGGTCGTCGACTTCGGAGAGGAGGTCCTCCGAGAGTGCGTTCATGC
The DNA here is from genome assembly GCF_900108095.1 of Natronorubrum sediminis. Taxonomy (NCBI): domain Archaea; kingdom Methanobacteriati; phylum Methanobacteriota; class Halobacteria; order Halobacteriales; family Natrialbaceae; genus Natronorubrum; species Natronorubrum sediminis. Next base: position 859,602 of record NZ_FNWL01000002.1, on the reverse strand, counting down.
GCGACGGTCGATCGAGTTCGACCTCCAGGACACCGTCTGCGAGTTCGACGTTGATGTTGTGATAGGAGTCGAAGCCACCGTCGTCGGCGTCGTACTCATAGAAGCCTTCGCCGGCGTCCTCGCCGGTCTTCCCGTCCTCGACGAGTTCTTCGAGGTAGGGGTGTGGCTCGAATCGATCGGAGCCGGTCTCCTCGTAGAGGGTCTCGAGTTTCTCGAGGACTTCGTCGAGCCCGATCTTGTCGGCGCGTCGGCAGATCCCTTCGGGGAAGCCGAGACCGAGTTGGACGCCGGTGTCAACTTCTTCGGGTTTGGCGACGTCCTCGCCGACGAGGAACGCCGCGCGGTTGATCATGCGTGCTTCGACGCGCAGCCAGTCGAAGCCGCCCGCGTCGTCGGGCTGGTAGTCCGCGCCGTCGCCGTCTTCGTAGTCGTAGAATCCTTTTCCGGTTTTCTGGCCGAGTTCTTCGGCCTCGACTTTCTCCTCGGTGATCGACGGAATGGGCGAGCCACCCTCCTTGCGGACGTGGTAGCCGACGTCGATGCCGGTCAGGTCGGCGAGTTCGAACGGCCCCATCGGGTAGCCCCGCTCGTGGGACATCGTGGCGTCGGCCTGTCGAATGTCGGCTTCGCCTTCCGAGACCATGAACGCCGGTTCGCCGCCGAATGGGCCGACGATAGTGTTGACGACGAAGCCGCGAACGTCCTTGCGGACGTAAATCGGCGTCTTGGCGATCGATTCGACCCACTCGTAGCCCGCTTCGGCCGCCTCGTCGCTCGTGTCGTTGCCGTAGATGACCTCGACGAGGTCCATCTTGACCGGCGGGTTGAAAAAGTGCAAGCCGAGGACGCGTTCGGAGGTGTCGACGACCTCCGCGATGTCCGAAATCGGCAGACTCGAGGTGTTCGTCGCGAGCAGCGTATCCCCGTCACAGAACTCCTCTAAGTCGGTGAAGATGTCGTGTTTCAAGTCGAGGTTCTCCGGTGCGGCCTCGATCACGAGGTCGGCGTCGGAGACGGCCGTCTCGAGGTCGGTCGTCGTGTCGATGCGCGAGAGGACGTCGTCGGCGGACTCGTCGATCAGTTCCTTCTCCTCGAGTTTCTCGAGGCTCCAGGCAATCGACTCGTAGCCGTCGTCGACGAACTCGTCTTTGATGTCGCGCATCGTGACGTCGTAGCCGGCCATCGCGGTCACTTCGGTAATTCCGTGCCCCATGTTGCCCGCGCCTAGGACGGCGACGCGGTCGATGCTGTCCAGTGACATGGACGGGAGGTCTACCGGCACCGTCTTAATACCACCGACACCGCTTTAGCAATGTTAAGCGTTTACTATTCGTACTGACTGTTCGTTCGTCGGCTCCCAGAGGATATAAACTTCGGTAATTGACGAAAGAGTTTCCGCCGCTGACGGGAGGGTGACCGGTCGTTAGACTTCGGTGTACTCGTAGACGTCACCCGAGTCATCGAAGGCATGAATCGTCAACGGATCGTCACCACGTGGCCCCATTCCGGGCGAGTACTCGGGCATTCCCGGTGCGGCGATACCCTCGATGTCGTCGTCATCGTCTTCGTACGCTTCTTCGACCGCCTCGAGTGGGACGTGCCCTTCGACGACGTAGTCGCCGAACTCGACGGTGTGACAGCTCTCGGCATCGCTGGGAACGCCTAACTCCTGCTTGACTGCCCCAGGATCCTCCGTTTCCTCGAGTTGGACCTCGAACCCGTTGTCCTCGAGGTATTCGACGTACTCCGCACAACAGCCACAGTTCGGATCGTGATGCTGGACAACCGAATCGACGGGAAGCGAGCCAGACCACTCCCAGTCGTCGATATCGCTCGAGCCACCGAGATCGAAACAGCCAGCGAGTCCGACCGCTGCGAGCGCCGACCCCGAGGCGCACAGTTTTCGCCGCGTCAGTTCCATAGCTGAATGTACTGGCTCAGCCACAAGATTCTGTCGACATGGTGGTTGATTTTGACACCCATGCTAGCCGACAAATAGCGACTGGCAGAACTGTACAGCCCACTGGGTCCACATCTGAAGCAGGATCGCCCAAACGGCCTACAACCGGTTCACAGTCGCTTGCTCACGTACGGGCCGTCCTGATGATAGCCGAGTTTGTTCCGGTAGTACTCTCGAGCCCCGATTCCCGAGATCACGCTCAGCTTATCGTAGCCGGCGTCGGCGGCCAGTTCCTCGGCGCGTTCCATCAGGCGTCGACCGTATCCCTTGTGCTGGTGCTGGTCGGTCTCGCCCTCGTCGCCCATGGTGACCTCGCTGCCGTACACGTGGAGTTCACGCACTAACGCCGCGTTCTCGAGTTCCGGGCGGACGGGTGTATTCGGGAACCGGAGCCGGCAAAAGCCGATCAGGAGGTCCTGCTCGAAGTCCTCGAACGAGATGAAGTGTTCCGTGCCACCACTGGCGTCGTAGGTCATGACGTCGAGGTCGATTTCGTCGGGTTCGGCGTCGTTCATCCCGACCTCGCGACAGCGGATGCACTCGCAGTTCCAGTCGTGGCCATCCATCTTCTGTCGCGCGAGCTGTCGGAGGTTCGACTTCCAGACGCCGGCGTCGATGAAGTCCGCGGGAATGTCTCGCTGAACGCGTTGGAGTCGCGTATAGCGCGGAATCATGTCCTTGATCTCGGCGACCAACTCGGCGGCTTCCTCGTTTTCGAGCGGGTCGTACTTGCCCTTGTGCCACCAGTCGTAGGTCGCCGTACCACGGACGATCAGCGTCGGATAGATCTTTAGGTAGTCCGGCTTCCACTGCTCTTCCTCGAAAATGCGCCGGAAGTCCTCGAGACACATCTCTTTGGACATGCCGGGCTGGCCGGGCATCATGTGGAAGCCGACTTTGAACGCCGAATCCCGCAGTCGCCGGTTGGCGTCGATCGACGCCTGCGCGCCGTGGCCGCGGTGCATCTCGCGGTTGATCCGCTCGAAGGTGGTCTGGACGCCGACCTCGACTTTCGTCCCGCCGAGATCGAGCATTCGGTCGATCTGTTCGGGATCGCACCAGTCGGGTTTCGTCTCGAAGGTCGTCCCGATGTTTCGGATCTCGTTCGTCTCGTTTTCGGCGATGACGTCCTCGAGATACGTCCACTCGTACTCCTCGGGGTCCTCGGCGAAGCTCACACCCTCCGCTGGCTCGGGTTCCTTGTCGACATCGTAGTCGTTCATCGCCTCGAGCGCGCGCTTGACGAACCACTCTTGATAGTCGTGGCTCCGGGCGGTCATCGTCCCGCCCATCAGGATAAGTTCGACCTTGTCGATGGGGTGGCCGATCTCGCGCAGTTGCTCGAGTCGCAGCGTCACCTGGCCGTAGGGATCGTAGTCGTTCTGGACGCCGCGAGCGGCGGCGGGTTCGTTGCCCGTGTAGCTCTGGGAGGAGGAAAACTCCGAATCCGGTCCGCCGGGGCAGTAGAGACACTTTCCGTGGGGACAGCGCTCGGGGGAGGTCATGATCGCGACTGGGGAGACACCCGAGGCCGTTCGAACCGGCTTGCGCTGGAGCACGGCTTCGAGTTCTTCGCGTCGCTCCTGTGGCGCGTAGTCGAGAATCTCGGAGTTTTTGGGCACTTTCGGTGCCGAGAACTCCGAACAGGCCTCGAGTTTGGCCTTCTCGACTTCGTCGCGCTCGAGATTGCCCGCGAGGATTCGCTCGACGAGCGTTTCACAGACCCGTTCGAACGCTTCGGTCTCGGTCGGTTCGGGCGTGTCGGTACTCACTACCCCGTTTTCGGGGCTGTCGGCGAATAAGCGTGTCGGAGTGTCCTCTCGCGCTCTCCGCTACCCCCGCGTGGATTCGATACGCCCCTCGAGTGTGGCAAATCTACACACAGACACGCACACGCTGCCACAGAGTAGCTGGGCCGTTCCCGCACTCGCTTCGCTCGCGCGAACGAGGGAGGGCAGGCCTGCGTTGTGGATGCGATATAGGGCCGAGTGGAGTGAAGGGGCTGCGGGCCTTCGGAGTACTCTCGGATCTCACTCGATGACGTATCACAGAGCGACCGACGCTCGCATTCTCGAGTCTCGTCCGTTCAGGTTTCGTACTCGAAATCTCGATCCTGGGTAGTACCCTCATCACGGTCGCCTGCTCCCGTTCGATCGGGTGGCTCTGTCGTCGATCCTCGCCACTGCTCGACGTCCTCGAGCGTCTCCGTCTCGAGTAAGCGCTCGAGTTTGCGTTCGAACTGCTCGTCGGTCAACTCGCCGGCGGCGTATCGGGTCCGGAGGGTCTCGAGGGCTTCGCGGTTGTCCTGTTTCGGCGTCGTTTCGAGCGCGGTGTGACGATCCGCCGCTTCGGGTGCGTCGCTCGAGTCCGATTCCTCGCGTTCCCGCTCGTCCCTGGACTCGCTTCCCCACCAGCCGTCCCACCACTCCGCTTTGTCCGCTTCGTCGCCGAACAACAGCGCGACCAGCGGGACGACGGCGACGTAACCGACGAGGAGGACGACGAGCCATAGGTTTCCGCCGACTCCCGCGAACATCAACCCTAGCCACAGGGCCGTGACGACCATCGAGGTGATCTCCGTGATGTTCTCACGGATTCGAGTCGCCGGATCGTCACTCATGGATGATACTTCTCGGGCGAAGACGAAAGTTGTTTCTTCCGATTACAGCGGTTCCTCTCCCTCGATAATCCGCTTCGCGCGCGCGGCGAGTGCCGGGACGCGCTCTTCCATCTTCGGGTACATCGGATTGTCGCTGTTGCCCTCGAGGTAGCGCCGGAAGAACATCTCGCCGAGGCCCGCGAGTTTGTAGACGGCGAGCGTCCGGTAGAATCGTTCGTGCTCGAACTCGAGGCCGGTAAGTTCCTCCCAGCGGTCGACGAGGTCGACACGACTCGAGTACCCCTCGCGTTCCATGAATCGGGTCGTCAGTTCGGGAATCGATGGCTCGGGGTCCTTCTCGTCGCGCCAGTAAGAGAGCATCCACCCCAGATCGGCCTGCGGATCGCCGAGGGTGGCCATCTCCCAGTCGAAGACAGCATTGAGTTCGGGAGGCGTGGCGGGGGCGAACATGACGTTGTCGAGTTTGTAGTCGCCGTGAACGAGCGTGTGGGGGTGGTCGTCGGGGACGTTGTCACGGAGCCAGTCGCCAACCTCGTGAAGGTCTGGGACCTCGCGCTCGTCTTCGGTGACGTCGAACGCCCACGAAAGCTGTTTCCCCCAGCGGTCGACCTGTCGCTGCGTGTAGCCTTCCGGGCGGCCGAACTCGCCGAGGCCGATTTCCTCGTAGTCGAGTCGGTGGATCTTCGCCAGTGTGTCGACGAGTTCCTCGCCGATTCGCTCGCGGTAGTCAGGGGCGGCGAAGCGCTCGGGTTCGCCCTCCCGGAGCACGTCACCCTCGAGGCGCTCCATGACGTAGAAATCGCTGCCGATGATATCGTGGTCTTCACAGCTGAGAACCGGCGTCGGGACCGGGACGTCTGTTTCCGCGACCGCGGCCATGACGCGATACTCGCGGATCACGTCGTGGGCCGTATCGGCCGTTTCACCCGGCGGCGGACGTCGGATGACCAACTCGCGGTCGCCCCACGTCACGAAGAGCGTCTCGTTCGAGTGTCCTTCCTGGTGCCGTTCGACGTCGTATTCGTCTGCCTCACCGAGGTGCTCCGCTAAGTGCGCGGCGAGTGCATCCTCGTCGACGAGGCGTTCGTAGTAGTTTTCGCTCATGGATGGGTTTCGAAACCGACGCTCGAGGCGGGATGGTCGTCGCCATCGGTTCTCGAACGTTGGTCGTTGGTCGACACGATGTTGTACAGGACTATTACTCCTTTCCTTAACGAAGATAGTTGTGGCTCGCCTACTATTTTACATCGTATGTGGGGTTGTAGTTAGCTAGTCACACGGTCCGTGATCGTCGAAATACGTGGTCTCAGGCAGTTTTGGTCCGGAATATGGGTGTGTCCGGCGACCGACAAACCCAACCTTTCGCTCGGTTCGGAGTAATCCACCTTCCACCGCCGCTGACCCTGCCACGGTATACATTCAGTCACACGGCTGCTGACTCGTTTCCAAACGTTTTTACGCAAGTCTGACTAACTGGTTAGTCAGATAGTGAGTGAGTTTCGAGCGATGACTGCTGTGCGTTCTACAGGCTGTTCACACGAGAAATCCGGACGATCGAAATCAGATTCCATTCTGCAGGCGGTCAGGAGGTGACGCCGTGAGTTCGAGTGGTGGCCTCTCTCAGCGCTGGCGTGAGACGATGAGTGCTGAGAACCCGAGCCAAGCCGTGGTAGTCGGCGCAGTTATCCTGAGTACGTTCTTCGTTGGCTTCGGCGGCGGCGTGATCTTTCCCATCCTCCCGAACCTGGGCCAGGTTCTGGGAATCTCACCGCTGCTCGTCGGGATCATCCTGAGTGCGAATCGGTTCTCGAGGCTGTTCGCGAACGCCCCCGCGGGCGTACTCGTCGACCGAATCGGCACCCGAACGCCGTTCGTCGTCGGGATGATTATCCAGGCCGGTGCGACGTTCGGGTACGTCGTCGCGATGATCGCGGCCCACCCCTCGATGTGGTTCGTTCCGGACGTTCCCGAAGGCTGGTTCCTCGGGTCTCGGATCATCTGGGGCGTCGGGAGCGCGGCCGTCTTCGCAACGGCGTACACGATCGCCGCGGACGTCAGCGAGGACGACTCTCGAGGCGCGAGCATGGGCCTCATTCGCGGTGGCGTGCTCTTTGGATTCCCGAGCGGTGTTGTCATCGGCGGCGTCATCAGCGAAGTGTCGACGACGGTCACGGCGTTCGCCGTCGCGACGCTCTTCGCGGTGGTAGCGAGCGTGATCGCCTACGTCACGATTCCTGAGACCCACGTCAGCGGGGACGGTCATCGATCGGTTTCGCTGACGGACATCGATACCACCCTTCCCTCGCTGACGGTTGGCTTCGTGAACTTCGCCGTCTTGTTCGCCTACATCGGCGCGTTGTTCGCGACGCTCGTGCTCTTTTTGGACCACAACAATCTCGGCGTGTTCGGGTTCGACGCGCAGGGCTCGTCGGGGATCTTTATGGCGATCACGGTCGTCGCTGCGGGCCTGTTCATGTTCGTTGGCGGCCACGTTAGCGACCGGACCGAGTCGCGGGTTCCGACGCTCCTGTTTTTCCTCGGGACGACGTTCGTCGGCTTCATCATGCTCGCGCTGGCCGACTCGATCGTGACGTTGACGGTCGCCTGTCTCCTCATCGGTGCCGGACAGGGTGGAACGAGTGGTCCGCTCATGGCGCTCCTCGCCGACCTCACGCCCGACGAGCGAATGGGACGGGCTGTCGGAACGAACAACGTCCTTGGCGACATCGGCGGCGGACTCGGTCCGATCGTCTCGCTCCCGCTCGTCGAACAGTTCGGCTTCCTGCCGATCTACGTCGTCTGCGCCGTCCTCCCACTCCTCGCGAGTGTGATCCTCCTCGCGGGCGTCCACCGAGAGACTGGACAGTACATGCCACGAGTCGACCTCCGCGATGATTCGTGCGCGCCGGGCTCAGCGTCGGATCATGCCGACTGAGAATCCGAGTACACCGACGCTCTCCGTTAATCCTCGCCGGCGTTTCCGTCCGCTTTGGACCCGGAATCGAGTTCGTCCGGACAGTAGAGCCAGTGTTCGAGAATCGCGTCGAGACTCGAGCGCGTCACTTCCGCGACGTCGTCTCGCTCGAGGGTAACCTGGTAGATCCGCGCGCCGTTGATGCTCGCGAGCAACAGCGTCGCGACCTGCTCCGGATCGACGTCGCGAAAGATTCCCTGTTCGATTCCCGCTTCGACGATGGCGACGACGGTCGCTTTGACGGTTTCGTGGTTTCGGCTCAATTGGCGGCGGAACTCCTCGTTGTGTGGCGCTTCCGAGCGAATCTCGAGCATCGCCGTCGTGAGTTCCCAGTGGTCGAATCTGCCGCGTTCTGGCGGCCCGAACAGCAGCGTCTCGATCAGCGCCTCGAGTCGTTCCGCCGGATCCGCGCCGTCGACGGCGATGTTCTCTTGAAACGCCGAGAGTAGGTACTCGAGAAACGAGACGAGCAGATCCTGTTTGGTGTCGTAGTGGTAGTGTAAGACCCCTTTCGTCTTGTCGAACTCGTCGGCGATGGCCTGCATCGTCAGGTTGGCGTAGCCGTGATTGCACAGCGCTCGATAGGTCGCCCGCATGATCGCCTCCTCGGTGTCGACGGGCGGGTCGTCGCTGTTTGCCCCCATATTAGTTCGTTCGTCGCAAAATATCCCAAAAAGCGTTTGGGTATCGGCCGTACGGGCACTCACCTCCGCAGCCGGTACCGACCTCGGGAGTGACGACGCGTTCCGTAGATGCTCGGCCCGTCGGCCTCGACGGTAGCTGTCCGTCCCGTCGTTCTCGATGTTAGACGCCCGGCTCAGTATCCTCGACGATCTCGAGGACCGCAGTGAGGTCGTCGATCCGATAGGAGACGGCCGGCCCGTCTTCGGCACCGAACGCGATCCCGTTGATGCCAACGTCGGCGGCCCCTTTCACGTCGTGATCGTAGCGATCACCGATCATGAGCGACCGTTCCGGAACCGCTCCGGCCTTCTCGAGTGCCGTCTCGAACATCGCGGGATCGGGTTTCGTCCGGCCGACCTCCTCGGAGGTCGTGATCGAGTCGAACGACTCGCGAACGCCGAAGCGCTCGAGCATTTGCTTGCCGGCGTCGTCGTCGACGTCGCTCAGAACCCCGACGTGGACGTCGCGTCGAGCGAGTTCGTGAATCGTCTCGACAGCGCCCGGAATCGGTTCGATCGAGGACGCGACGTGCTCGTCGAACGCGGGTTCCCAGCGCTCGCGCGGGATATCCTCGTCGACGAGGGCGTCGACGCCCGTCGCGTAGGCCTCGCGGGCCGACTGAAACTCGGTCCCCTCGCGCTCGCGGAACTGATTTCCGACGGCCGTCCGCCACGCGTCGACGGCGTCCTCGACCACCATCTCGAGGTCGTGTTCTTCGACGAGTTCCGCGACGAACGCGGCGTGTGCGCCCTGGACGGACTCGAGGTCGAGGATGACGCCGCCGATGTCCCAGAAGACGGCGTCCCACTCGGTCGCGTCAGTGCCGGATGCGCCGCTGCTGTCGCCGTCGTCGGCGAATCCGTCGCCACTCATCGCTCTGCCCTCCGTACCTTCGAGCGATCGACCTCGTCGACGCTCGCACAGCCCGAGAGGCCGACCGTCAGGTCGACGTCAGCCAGCAGGTTCTCGAGGACCGCTCGAACGCCGTCCTCGCCGCCGATACCGAGCCCCAGCGCGTAGGGTCGACCGAGCAACACCGCGTCGGCACCGAGCGCGACGGCTTGGAAGACGTCACTCCCCCGACGAATGCCGCTGTCGAACAGGACGGGGACGTCCTCGCCGTCGTCGGTCGCGTCCTCGACGGCGTCGACCACGTCCGGAAGCGCATCGAGCGCGGGAATCGCTCCGTCGACCTGTCGGCCGCCGTGGTTCGAGACGATCAGGCCGTCGACGCCGCGCTCGACGGCCTCGCGGGCGTCCTCGGGATGGAGGAGGCCTTTGACGAGGACCGGGAGGTCCGTCTGTTCGTCCAGCCACTCGAGGTCGTCCCAGGTGAGCGAGGCGTCGCCGAAACACTCGCTCCAGGACTCGATGGACGCCTCCGGGTCGGCCCACGGATCGTCGGCCTCGAGTCGGTCGCGAAAGGCGGGATCTTCGAAGTAGTTCTTCAGTCCCAGGCCCTGCAGGAAGGGGAGGTAGCCGAGTTCGATGTCGCGCTCGCGCCACCCCATCTTCGGCGTGTCGAGCGTGGCGACGACGGCCTCGTAGCCCGCCGCTTCGGCTCGCTCGAGGAAGCTGGCCGCAACCGACCGGTCGGAACTCCAGTAGAGCTGGAACCAGCCCGGACTGTCGCCGAGTTCGTCCGCCACCTCCTCGAACGTGAAAGAGGAGACGGAGCTCAGGATCATCGGGATCTCGAACTCGCTCGCCGCGCGGGCGACGGCGAGTTCGGCCTCGTCGTGGAGGATTCCCTGCACGCCGATGGGCGCGAGCATGACCGGAGCGGGATACTCGCGCCCGAAGAGTTCGACCGAGAGGTCGCGACTCGAGACGTCGCGCATCATTCGGGGAACGATCTGCCACTCGTCGAACGCCCGGTCGTTGGCCCGCACCGTCGACTCCGATCCCGCGCCCCCGGCGACGTAGGCGAACGCCTCGTCGCTCAGTTCCTCGCGGGCGCGCTCGACGAGGTCTTCGTAGGCGACCGGGAACTCGGGGGTCCGAGCCTCGAGCATTCCCTTCCGGTAGACATCCTGTTGGCGCTTCGGTCCGTACTGTGGGGTCTCTGATGGATTATCGTCTGTCATGGATCCCTCGGCGACGGATCGTCGACGCCGAGAGTCGGCGCGAGCCCGTCGCCGTCCGTGCGTCTGTGCCAGCGATTGCCACTCACTTAATCCTACGCTCTTCGGTAGTGATGCCCATCTTTATTAACAGTGTCTCCATATACTCGGCCGCATCTAACAATGGTAACAAACTGGCTGCAGTTCGCGGGTGACCACGCGTGAGTACCGCACAGTTCAGCGTCGACGGCGACGTCGCCATTATCACCGGTTCTTCGAGCGGAATCGGGAAGGGAATCGCCGAACGCTTCGCTGCCGACGGCGTCGACGTCGTCGTCTGTTCGCGCGAACAGGAGAACGTCGACCCCGTCGCCGAGGCGATCAACGAGAGCGAACGCCCCGGAACGGCGCTGGCACTCGAGTGTGACGTGACCGAGCGCGAGGCTGTCGACGCGCTCGTCGAGACGACCGTCGAGGAGTTCGGCGGCATCGACATTCTGGTCAACAACGCCGGTGCGTCGTTCATGGCCGACTTCGACGACATTTCCGAGAACGGCTGGAAGACCATCGTCGACATCAACCTCAACGGAACGTACAACTGCACGCACGCGGCGGCGGAACACCTCAAAGACGAGGGCGGCTCGGTCATCAACTTCGCGAGCGTCGCCGGCCAGCGCGGTTCGCCCCTGATGAGTCCCTACGGCGCGTCCAAGGCGGGGGTCGTTAACATGACGACGACGCTCTCCTACGAGTGGGCCGACGACGACGTCCGCGTCAACTGTATCGCCCCCGGTTTCGTCGCGACGCCCGGCGTCGAGAGTCAGATGGGTGTCTCCGCCGACAACATCGACCGCGAGGAGGTCGCTCGCCGAATCGGCACCGTCGAGGAAGTCGCCGACGTCACGCAGTTCCTCGCGAGCCCCGCCTCGTCGTACATCGTCGGCGAGACGATTACCGTCCAGGGCGTCCCACAGATCAGCGAAGAGCGCGACGTCTGAGCCACGGAGCGGGTGGGTCTCGCTCGGCTGACTCGAGGCGAGACAACTCCAATTCTGTCGTCGGCAATTCCCATACAGCCAAAAGGGGGCGGCTCATCTGTGAGTGATGATGACTGACAGAGATGTCCACTTGCCCGTGGCCGCTCAGCCGACGGTCGACTCGATCGTCGAATACACCCAGCGCGCAGAGGATGGCGGATACGACTGTGCGTGGCTTCCCGAAACGTGGGGACGAGACGCCGTTACCGTCCTAACCGCGATGGCCGAGCGAACCGAGACGATCGACATCGGCCCGAGCATCCTCAACACCTATTCGCGTACGCCGGCGCTGTTGGGTCAGACTGCGGCGACCTTACAGGAGGCTTCAGACGGGAGATTCCGACTCGGACTCGGTCCGAGTGGCCCCGTCGTCATCGAAAACTGGCACGGTGTCGAGTACGGCAATCCGCTCCGTCGAACCCGCGAAACCGTCGACATCGTCCGAGAGGTGCTCTCCGGCGAACCGGTCGACTACGACGGCGACGAGTTCCAACTGTCGGGCTTTCGCCTGCGCTGTGAGGCGCCGGACCCCGCCCCGCCGATCGAAGTCACCGGAATGGGTCCCAAAGCCGTCGAACTCGCCGGCCGGTTCGCCGACGGCTGGCACGGCATCATGCTCACGCCCGAGGGGACCGCAGAGCGAATCGAGGACATCGAACGGGGCGCGAAACTGGGCGACCGCGATCCCGACGACGTGCACGTCACCGCCGGCGTCACCTGCTGTGCCCTAGACGACGCCGAACAGGCCCGCGAACTCACCCGCCAGCACGTCGCCTTCTACGTCGGCGGAATGGGAACGTTCTACCGAGACGCCCTCGAGCGCCAGGGCTACGACGAGGCCGTCGACATCCACGACGCCTGGCAGGCGGGCGAACGCGAGCGCGCCCTCGAGTTACTCGGCGACGACCTGCTCGACGACCTCTGTGCAGCGGGGAGTCCTGAAACCGTGCGCGAGCAACTCGAGCGCTACGAAGCCGTCGACGGAATCGACGCCGTCGCCGTGAGTTTCCCGCGCGGTGCAGACGAAGACCAGATCTCCGAGACGATGGACGCCGTCGCGCCGAACGCGTCCTAACTGTACGCAGCGTTTGCTGGCCGAGTCGTCGTGGCCTCGAGCGCATCGCGGCCGTCACCTCGTTGTTTTTCCACTGTGCGTGCCCGTAGTTCCTCAGTCTGCAGTGACGTCTGATCTCGAGTTATCAGTATTTCCGACAGAATCAAAACACGTGGGTGTGAGGATCACGGACGAATGACAGCGACGTCCACGACGACACCGACACGGCACACGACCTCGAGTACGACGCTAACGCGTTCGATCGCGGCGATGACGCACCTTCTCGCGCTCGTGACGTGGATCGTCGGGCCGCTGATCGTCATGTGGCTCTCGCGAAGCGAGTACGTCAGCGAACACGCAAAAGACGCCCTCAACTGGCAACTGACCGTCGGCATCGTCGGATACCTCGCGGCGGCGCTCGTCGCCCTCACGGTCGTCACCGGCGATTCGACTCCTGTGCTCTGGAGTTCCGTCCTCGCGGTGGTCGTCCTCGGTGGCAACCTCCTGTTCTGTGTCGTCGCAGCGATCACGGCGATCCGTGGCGACCACTGGGAGTACCCGGTCGCGATTCGCGTCGTCGAAACGCCGACCGTCTCGCGGACGTTCTAACTGTATTTGTATTCGACCTCCCGAGTCGATGAATCGAACTGACGAACGCAGAATTGGTATTCGATACACTAAAGAAACTAACAGTTCTCGAGTCGACACAGAACATGTTCAGTGGGCAACAACATCCCGTGCTCGATCCCGAGATTCTCGAGGCGATCGTCGAGTCGATACCGGCGTGGCTCGGGGTCTTGCTCGTCCCGACGACGTACATCGGGAGCGTCTTCGTCATCGTACCGCTGATAATTCTTGCATACTGGTGGGCGCCGGATCGGTTCGGTGTCTGGATCCCCGCGTTCTTCGCGTACTACGGGCTAATGGCGAGCATCAAGTCACTTAACTCAGCAACCCGACCGGACATCGACCCGGCCGTCGGGCCAGAACTGTTTCCGGCCATCTTCTCGACCTGGTACGGCCACGCGACGGCGATCTCCTCGACGAGTTTTCCGAGTGGTAACGCGATGGTTCCGGCGGTGATCATCGGGTTGATGATCGTCGACCTTCGCATCAGTACACTCCCGCGTCGGGCACTCGTCGGCGGCTTCGCAATCGCCTTCGTCGGTTTCACCCGTCTCGGACTCGGCGTTCACTACCCGATCGACGTCGTCGGCGGCATCGCGTTGGGACTCGCCGTGCTCGGCGTCGTCCTGTGCTGTCGTCGCCACCTCGAGAACGACGTGACGGCGGTGTTCACGCTCGCGATCGTCCTCGCGCTCGCCAGCGTCTGGCTCCGAAGCGGCGGGACGGGCGTCCCAACGTGGGAGGGGATTCAGGGATCCAACCGCGTGCTCGCCTTCGGTGGGGCAGTCGGCGGACTCCTCGCCTGGCAGTGGGGAGAACGCTCGAGGTGGCGGTTTTCGACTTCACGTCTCGGTACCGTCGGTTCGTTCGCGGGCGTACTAGCCATCGTCGGCCTGACGTACGCGATTCACCTGTCGATCACGCATCCGCTCGTCTCGATGCTATGGGCCGGCGTCGTCTTCGGCGGCGTCATCGTCTTGCCACACGTCGTCCTGACTCGAGACGACGTGTTGGTGCCACTCGGCGTGACGAGCGCGTAGGGTGCGCCGTTTTTCCGTACTGTTTTTCGTCGGGTAGGCGCTCAAGTCGCTCAGTGCCCACGAGGGACAGCCGAACCCGACAACTACAAACCCCAGATCGTCCCAGTACCGCTATGCCCGGCAAGGTGAGTCCGGACGATCTACTCGCGCACGTCTTCGAGCGCACGGGGACTGCACGAGACGACGAGACGGTGCTTCAGGGACCCGCAGACGGGGAAGACGCTGCGGCGATTGCACTGCCAGAGTGCGACGAGACGCTCGTCGTCAGTTCGGATCCGATTTCGCTCGCAGCGGAGAGCGTCGGTACGCTGGCGGTTCCGGTGGCGTCGAACGATGTCGCCGCCTCCGGGGCCGACCCTCGGTGGCTCACGGCCGTTATCATGCTTCCCGGCGAGAACGAGTCGCTCGAGGCCATCACGCGAGATCTCGATAGCGCCGCAACGGAGGTTGGGGCCTCGATCGTCGGCGGCCACTCGGAGTACGTCGACCAACTCGAGCGCCCGCTCGTCTCGCTGACGGCGATCGGTACGGCCGACTCGTTCGTCCCGACTGGTGGGGCTGAACCCGGCGACACGGTCCTCATCACGAAGGCGGCGGGAATCGAAGGGACAGCAATTCTCGCGACCGACTTCGGCGACGAACTCGCGGTCGATGAGGGCGTCGTCGACAGCGCAGCCACGTTCGTCGAGGAGATCAGCGTCCTCCCCGATTCGCGAGCGATTCGAGCGTGGACGAGCGCGATGCACGACCCGACCGAAGGCGGCGTCGCTGCCGGCTTGCTCGAGGTCGCCCGCGCGTCGGACGTGCGCCTCGAGATCGATCGAGACGCCGTCCCGATTCGGGAGGAAACCCAGCAATTGTGTGCAGCAGCCGACGTCGACCCACTGCGAATTTTCGGATCGGGTGCCTTACTCGCAACCGTTCCGGACGCTGCGGTCGACGACTGCCTCGAGGCGCTCGCCGAGCGAGGGATCGACGGCGCGGCAATCGGTACGGTTCGGGACGGCCAGCCAGCCCTCGAACTCGGCGAGGAGACGATCACTGAGCCGATCCAGGACGATCTCTATCCGCTCTGGGAGCGAGCAGACACCGACGAATAGCGCTCGGGCGACGGTCGTCGATTTCGTAGACGGGGTGGGACTCCGTTTTCCGTGAATGGGCATACGAGTGCTATCCACAGGAATGCTCTACTTCACCAATCCGTGACGGTCAAATTTCTCTAAACGAGAGAATTTTCAACTAAAGTGACAATATATGGAAGCATTTACACGTCGTTCGAATATATTCTGAATAGAATGGAATCGACTTCCAACGCGACTGCAGAACTCCGTACACGCATTCGCCAGCAGGAAGTCGTCGCCGAACTTGGACAGCAGGCACTCGAGACGCGCGATATCGACCAGTTGCTATCGGAAACGTTGCGTGCAGTGACCGAGACACTCGAGACGGACTATGGGGAGATTCTCGAGTTTCGCCCGGAGAACGACGCGTTAGTCCTTCACAGCGGGTACGGGTGGGATGGTTTCGACGTCGGTGCGAGTATTCCTACCGGTGTCGACTCGCAAGCGGGGTATACGCTGCTCTCCGAACATCCGATTATCGTCGACGATTTGCAGGCTGAGGATCGATTTTCCGAACCGGCGTTACTCGCAGACCACGACGTTTCCGCCGGCGTGAGCGTAATTATCGGATCGATCGACTCTCCGTGGGGCGTTCTCGGCGTCTACACCGACGACACGTGTGAGTTCACCGAACACGACGCGAACTTCCTCCAGAGCGTCGCGAACGTCATCGGGACGGCCATCGAAACCGAACATACGCGACGTGAACTCGAGGAGAGCTACGGGCGCATCTCCGACGGATTCCTCGCAATCGACGAGGAGTGGACGTTCACCTACCTCAACGACCGCGCCAACCAGTTGATCAATCCCGAGGATCGCACGCTCGTCGGTCGGTCAGTGTGTGCGGCCGTTCCCGACGCCATCGCCAGCCAGTTCACCGAACACTTCGAGCGAGCGATGTACGAGCAAGAGACCGTCTCTTTCGAGGGCTACTACCCTGCCCCGCTCGAGCGATGGTTCGAGATTCGTGCGTACCCCTCAGACACCGGCATCTCCGTCTACTTTCGCGACATCTCCGAGCGAAAGCGTCGTGAGCGAGAGCGTGAACTGTTTCGGACACTTCTCGATTACTCGAACGACGGCCTGCTCGTCATCGATCCGCAGACGGCCCGATTCCTCGACGTCAACGAGACGGCCTGTCGACGACTCGGCTACGATCGAGACGAACTCCTCGAGATGACGGTGCCGGAGATGGAACACCTATTCGAGGATATCGACGACTGGCAATCCCACGTCAGCGACGTCAAAGCAGATGGATCGATGACGATCACCGGTGAACACGTCCGAAAGGACGGGACAACGTACCCCGCGGAGGTCAACATCGCACACGTCGAATTGGACCAGCCGTACATGATCGGAATCGCCCGAGACATCACCGAACGTCGCGAGCGCCAACGGGAACTCGAGGCCTCGAACGAGCGACTCGAGCAGTTCGCCTACGCTGCCTCACACGACCTCCAGGAACCGTTGCGGATGGTCTCGAGTTACCTCCAACTCGTCGAGAGTCGCTACGCCGACGAACTCGACGACGACGGCGAGGAGTTCATCGAGTACGCGATAAACGGCTCGGATCGAATGCGTGAGATGATCGATGGCTTACTCGAGTACTCGCGCGTCGAAACACGTGGCAACCCGTTCGAACCGGTGGCTCTCGAGTGTTTACTCGGCGACGTCCTCGAAGATCTGTCCGTACAAATCGAGGAGACGGACGCCGAGATCACGACGGGGCAGTTACCCCGCGTATCCGGGGACGCCAGTCAGTTGCGCCAGGTCTTTCAGAATTTGGTGGGGAACGCGTTGACGTACGCTGGCCCGGAGCGACCACGCGTCCACGTCAGCGCAGAGCGAACGGGGGCGACGTGGACGGTTGCGGTCCGCGATCAGGGAATCGGAATCGACCCCGACGATCTTGAGCGCGTCTTCGAAGTGTTCGAACGGCTCCACAGCCACGAGGAGCACCCTGGAACCGGTATCGGACTGGCGATCTGCCGTCGGATCGTCGAACGACACGACGGGGAAATCTGGGTCGACTCGGAGCCAGGGGCTGGGTCGACGTTTTCGGTGACGCTGCCTGCGGTCGAGCCAGACGGCTAAAAACGGGTTGGCGTCACACCATCTGCTGTAGCGAAACGATTCGGGACAGCGGTCCGCTGTGTCGACTTCGACGAACGTGCACCTCAGGATCCGTCAGCGACGCCGCCTCGAGTCGACCCGAAAAGCAGCGTCGAAAGTCGACCGACGACGGCCGGAGCGACGACGATCCAGCCGACGAGCGCCGCGTAGAGGACGACGAGTCCCGGCGTGAACGTTACCAGCGATTCGACGATGAGGAAGACGAGGGCGACCCCGCCGCCGACGGCGACGAGTGCGACGCCCTCGAGTCGCGAGTGAAGCCGCGGCAGTCGGTCGATCCAGCACGTCGCGAGCAGGCCGCCGATAGCACTGCCGAGTGCGAGAACGGCGTAGGGACTCGCGTCAGTGACGTAAACGGCAGGTGCCGAGAGGACGACGGCGAGGCCGAAGCCGACCGTCGGAATGCCGCGACTAATTCGGTTCATCGCGACGATGAAGGCGATGCCGAGTATCGCACCGACGATCACGTCGCCGAGGTAGTGGACGCCCAACACGACTCGTGAAAGCGAGACGGCGACGACGAGCGTGACGACGCCGAGGACGATCCACGGATCACGCAGACGGTCGTAGGCGACGGCGAGACCCCCGTAGACGACCATCGACGCGAAGGCGTGCCCGCTCGGGAAGCCGTATCCCTCGACCTCGAGAGAGGTGAGCATGATATCTTCGGGCGGGCGGGGGATTCCGAGTACCGTCTCGAGGGTCAGGATGAAGCCGAGGCCGGCGACGCCGTAGCTGATGACGAGTGCGCTCCGGCGGCGGTTGCCCCACCAGAACACGATGGCGAGGACAATCAACAACGGAGTCGGGCTCCCGAGTTCGGTGATCGCGACGACGAGATCCGCGTACGACGACGGAACCTCCTCGCGGATCAGCGCACTCTCGTCCTCGAGACGCATTACGTGAGGACTGGTCGCTCGAGATACATATATCTAGGTTACGGCGGAGGTGCGAGTGACGGCGTCACGGACGGTGAGAGCGTGGGCGGCCGCCACGCGAAAAGATGCGACCTCGACACACGAAGAGACGGAACTCGTCACGCGAAGGGATTGGCATCGACACACGAAGCTGTGAACGGCCGTCGCGGTCAGTCGTCGACTGCTATCTCGGCGATCACGGCTTCGTCGTCGAACACGAGCGACAGCGTTTCTCCCTCGGGAACGTCTTCGATGGTGACGACGTCGCCGACTGTTATCGAGTCCGTCTCGAACGAAACGTCGTGCGTGTCGCCGCCGACAATGGCGGTGAGCGAGTCCGTCTCGAGTTCGTCGCCACCCTCGTGGGCGAATTCGACGGTGTACGTCCCCTCCCCGTCGCTCTCGTGGGAACTATCGAAATAGACTTCTGGCGTGCTTATTTCGTTCTCCCCACCGAGCGATTCGCCGATAGCGACTGCCGTTACGTCGTCCTCGCCACGCTCGACCCTCTCGAGGTCGGCATCGGCGACGATCGCTCTCTCACTCGCTGTCGACAGTGAGACGGTGTCGTGGAAGATACCCTCCTCGAGTTCGTCGAACGAGAACGATTGCTCGTCGATTTCTTCGCCGTCTTCGGACGTAAACGCGTTCCACGCTTCGTCCGCCACGAACGCCTCGTTCGCGAAGACGTGGTGGGTAAACCCGTCGTCGTACGCCGGTGCGACGTAGACGGCACGCGCGTCGGTCGCCAACTCACGAGTAATGGAGACGTCTTCTTCACCAGACAACTCGACCTCGAGGACGAATTCGACGTCGGGATCAGGATATTCGATTCGTTGCTCGTCTTCGTCGACGGTGATATCGTCGTCGACGAACGCCGGATAGTCGACCGTTCCGTCGTCGGTGACGGCACCAGCTCGTTCGGAGTCGCTACCGCCCGAATCGGAATCATCGTCCCCGGTGTCGTCACTCGAGGCGGATAATTCGTCGAGACAGCCCGCGAGCGTCCCGACCGTCGCACATCCGGTTGCGAGCAGGAGGCGTCGTCTCGTCTGTTCGCTCATTGTTCGAAGATACACTCAAGATAAAATGAATGTTCTGATAGTCGAACTATTCGTCCGACCACCCTCACGCGTTCGCCCACTCGAGCAATCGGCTGTAGACCGGATCCGTCGCGAGTGCGTTCGGGTCACCGACGAGCACGAGTGCTCGTTTCGGACGCGTCAGCGCGACGTTGATCCGGCGATAATCTTCGAAGATCGGCCCCTCGAGCGTGCCGGTCGCGGTGAACGAGACGATGATGATCTCCTGACTCGAGCCCTGGAAACGGTCGACGGTGTCGACGGTGACGTCGTCGGGAACGTGCGAAGAGATTTCGGACACCTGCGCTCGGAAGGGGGCGATAACGCCGATATCGTCTCGCTCGAGTCCGGCGGCTTCGTAGGTCTCGATCAGGTCGACGATTCGGGCTGCCTCCTCGCTGTCGGTGTACTGGCTGGAATCGCCGTCGACGTCGACGAACGAGACTGGGTCCTGCAGGTCCTCGGGGAGGGCGTCGCGGGACACGCCCGCGAGGTCGTCGAGCGTCCGCGCCGCGACCGCCGGTTCGGCGGGACGAAGCTTCCCGTCGTAGAACTCCCTCGAGGCGAACGCCTGAATTCGCTGGTTCATTCGGTACTGGCGGTCGAGCATCACGCCGGCGTCCGGATGGCAGTTGACGAGTCGTTCGAACAGCGACTCGGTGAGGTCGTTTTCGGCTCTCACGACGGGTGGCAACTGCTCGTGATCGCCGACGAGGACGAACCGCTCGGCGAGGTTGATCGCCGCGCAGGTTCCCGGCTCCGTCAACTGGGCCGCCTCGTCGACCAGCGCGGCGTCGAACGCCTGCTCTTTCATCACTCGAGAGCCACACGTCGCCGTCGTCGCCGCGACGACCTGCGCGTTCTGGAGCGTCTCGACCCGGTCTTCCGGGTCCCCTGCTCGCTCGAGGCGGTAGGGTTGCATGTCCTCGCGAACGCCGCTCTCGCTGCCGACGCGAACGACACGATCCGCGTCGATCTCGCCGTGATTCTCGAGTTGCTCGAGGAGGGCCTCGAGGGCGTTGTCCACCGCCCGGTTCGTGAACGCCGAGAGCAGGACGCGTTCGCCGCGTTCGACCATCGCGCGGATCGCTCGAGCGATGGTGTACGTTTTCCCCGTGCCCGGCGGGCCGTGGATCAACGCGCAGTCTCGCGCGCCGACGGCTTTCGTGACGGCCTCGTTCTGGGCTGCGTTGTTGTCGATGAAGATTTCGGATACGGTGTCAAACTCCGGGTCGGTACGACCGAAGAGTACGTCTTTGCGACGTTCAGTGCCCTTCAAGAGCGCGTCGTGCATCGCCGCGAGCAGTCGGTCGGTGGTGAGTTCGGAGGGGTAGACGTCGAGTCGTGTGACCTCGACGGGTTCGTCGGCCGTGAGCACGACCTCCTCGTCTAGTCGTTCGATCGTCGCCAGTTCCGAATTTCCCCGCACCGGATGGCCGTCGCTCGCGAGGACGAAGTCGCCCTCTCGGATCTTCGAGTTCGCCCCGCTCGTCCGCTTCGCTCGCAGTTCCCAGCGACCTTCCTCGAGCGGGCGTTTTTCCACGAACTCGAGGTCGATCAGCGCGCGGTCGTCGTCGGCCCGTTCCTGGGCGTCTTGCTCCCAGAGTTTGGCGTACTCGTGGTGGACCTCTCGACGTTCTTCCTCGATCGCGCGGTAGAATCGCTCGAAGTACTCGCGTTCGTCCGCGGGGATCGGCTGGCCGATCTGACCGGCTTTGGACTCCTGATCGAGTCGCCCCGAGACGACCATGCAGGTGTCCTGTTCGAAACAGTACTCACACTTCGCCGAGCCCTCGTAGCCCGTCGGCACGTCGCCAGCAATCTCCATCGCCGCGAGTTCGTTTCGCAACCGGACGACGAACTTCAGGAGGCCGCCGCCCATCGAGAAGTCCTTCGCGGGGGTGAGGTCGCCCGTCTCCTCGTTTCGGTCGAGCGCGGAGTTCTTGGTGTAGAGCAAGGTTCCCGTATCCACGTTCCCGCCGTGTTCTTCGAGCATGAGCGCGTAGCAGGCGGCCTGCACCTTGTCCTTGAATCTGGGCTCTTTCTTCAGGTTCTTGCCAGTCTTGAGTTCGACGGGGGCGCCCCGCCGGACGGCGTCTGCGCGCCCGCGAATGCCGAACGTCTCACTGATGAGTAATTGCTCGGATCGCCAGCTACTCTCCGCGGGCGAAAACTCGCGCGTCGAGTCGTCGTCCGCCGTCGCTTCGCTATCGTCCTCAGTGAGGCGACCCTGCTCGAGCCAGCCTTCGATCGCCTGTGCGTTCTCTCGGACGTCCTCGGCGACCCCCTCGGCCGTCTCGCCGAGCAAGCCGAGTTCGAGACCGCGTTCCTCGACGCGGGCGTCGATGGACTCCTCGAGGTCCCGTCCCCGAAGCAGGTCGCCGAAGACCTCGTGGACGAGCGTCCCCTTGACGACGGGATAGTTGAGCGGAACGCCCGAGAGCTTGTTCAGGTAGTAGAGTCGGGGGCACTCGACCCAGTTGCGAATCGCCGTCACGTTCACCAGAAAGGTCGGCTCGACGACGACGTAGGAGTCGCCGGTCGTCGCGTAGCGCGTCTCGCCCTGGTACTCCTCTTCTTTCGCGTTCGTGACGAGGAGTTCCATCCCGGGTTCGACGTACTCGGCCGACTCGGTCCACTTGTTCCACAGCGTCACCGTTGTCGTCTCGTACTCGGGTTGCTGGTCGCTCGCGGCTTCGGCTTCGGACTCCTCACCCTCGAGTCGGAGAGGCACTTCGGCGAGGTCGCTCTCGCCGTAGCTCGTCGATACCGTCCTGACTTCGACCTCTCCGGCGACGGTTCCGCGTACGTACACGAGTGGTCATCACGGCCGAGCCATCAAAAACGCTATCGGTCGCGTGCGAGGTGGGTCGGTGTTACAGGAGAGTCATCACTCGAGACGTCTCCGGACCGCACCCTCGAGTTCGCGCCGGACCTGTCGGGCGACCGGGCGTGGGTCGTCCAGATGGAGGTAATCGAAGTCCGGCACCTCGTAGCACGAGTGCAGGATTTCGCTCGCGCGACTCGAGAGCGAGGGTCGTTCGACCAGCGGGGAGTCCTCGCGGACGACGCTCACGAGGTGCTCGAGTTCGCCGTAGAGGTAGTGCGTGCCGACGCCGGTCTCGTAGCCCGGTTCGATCAGGTCCTGGCGGCCGAGCGCCACGTCCCAGTACCACGCGGGGAAGTCGGCACCCGCGCGAGTCGCACACGCGAGTGACTGCCACATCCGCGGGTTGATCTCGACGATGGAGAACTCGCCCGTCTCCGCATCTTGGACGTACTCGATACAGGCGAGGCCGTGCCACTCGAGTTCGTCGAGAATTGCCAGACCCGCCTCCTCGAGGGCCGGAATATCGACTGACTGTCTGAAGACGCCGCCGCTGCCGGTGTAGGAGTCACCGCGAAGCTGTTTGTGCTGGAACGTCCCGACCGCCTCGCCGCGGTCGTAGAGGGCCCCGAAGAGGTACTCCTCGCCCTCGACGTACTCCTGGACGATCGGTTCGTGGTGCATCGTCTCGCGAAGCGCGTCGACGTCCGGTTCTTCGCCGGCCGAGACGTGCTCGACTGATTTGGCGATCTTCGAGTCCGCAAACGAGAAGTCGTCGAGGTACTCGTCGGTGAGCAGGTTGTAGCGAGATTTGACGATTCGGTCGCCGCACCAGTCTTCGACATCGCCGAGCAGTTTCGTGTCCGGGATCGCTACGTTTGCCCGGTCTGCGGCCTCCGCGAGCCGCTTTCGGTCGTGGACGTTACGCAGTTTCTCGAGGTCGGGAACGACAACGTCGACGTGGCGTTCGAACTCATCGGCGTACTTCGAGAGGATGTAGGGGTCGTGGGGTCGGTGTGGGACGATCGTTCGAACGTCCGGTCGAGCCGCGAGCCCCAAGAGGGCGTCTTTGTACGCCGTGATGTCACTCGGCGGCGGAACGAGCACCGATTCGTCGCAGTGGCGCGAGACGGTGACGCTCAGCGATTGGTCGTCGACCGCGGCGATGGTGTGAACGCCCTTTGCGGAGAGCGACCTGATCGACGCGTACCCGTGTGGGTAGCGCGAGGCGGTGACGACGACGGCGGGGCGATCGTTACGCAACGGAGACCACCTCGGGTTTGAGACAGCGCCCGCACTGATCGTGAAAGTCGTCTACTGGGTCACTCGTCTGATTTTCGAGGACGTGTTCCGTAACGGGCATCGTCAGGACGGTCAACAGCGTATAGAGTTCGCCGACGCGCTCTTCACCCCGTTGATGGGCGTGGTAGAGGTCGGAAACCGCGTGTGGATCGAGGCCGGGCAGCTCCTCGAGCAGGTCGTCGTTCGACTCGAGAACGTCGCCCGCGAAGTCGAACGAGCGAAGCAATTCGGCGTCGTCCAGCCACGGGCCGTTCGTCAGGTAGGGAGCCGGCGGCGACTGACGAGAGACGTGTTTCTGGTAGAACGCACGCAGGTGTTCGCCGACGTACGACTTCGCGAACGGCTGAGAGAGTGCCATGCCGGTACTCGCGTGTGGAATCGTCGCCAGCGACGGATCGAGGCGCTCGATCGCTTGCCCGACGAGATCCCGGCGGAGTCGGTAGCGAATCGGCACCGACAGCGAGAGGTCGAGCAACCGATTGTCGAGGAACGGTGACCGGTAGGGAAGCGTTCGCCGAAGGCCAGTGTGAAAGCGCATATCGTCGTCGTTCGACAGCGGGTAGCAGTTGCCGTAGTAGACGAGTTCCTCGAGCGAGTCGTAGGTGACGCCGTGGTGGACGACCGTCTCGCCGTCCCGGTAGATGTTCGCCTCGAGCACCGAGCGAAGGTCGGTCGGCATTTGGTGGCCGTCGTGGGCGTCCTCGAGTAAGAGGTCGATGTAGTCGTCGATGGTCTCGACCGATCGCTCGGTCGGGATCGTCATCGATCCCAGCGGGCCAAGTGATACTTCTGGAGACGGGATTCCGTAGTTGCCAAAGAGGGAATCGGCGTACAGCCCTGAGAGCACCCCATCGACCCGACCGGTCAACTCGGTGTTGAACCCGCTCGTGTATGGCTGGGTGAACCAGCCGTTGAACGAACCCGCACACCGGTTTCGCTCGAGCGAGCCGATGCGATACTCGGCGCCGCGCTCGAGGAGTTCGAATTCGACGTCCGCTTCGAGGGCGACTCGTTCGGCGACCTGCGCCTCACGGTTCATCCAGTCGTTCATGTGATACGCCGTCGCGTCGTCGAGAGCAGCCAGAACGAGTCGCGAGTCGCTGCCACCCGAGAGCAACACGCCGTAGTCGCGGTTGTCGCGAGTCCACTCGTCGACGATCGTCTGGAATCGGCTGGCGAGTTCGTCGACGAACCACTCGACGGATTCGTCGCGCGGCCGGTAGCGCGGCCGCCAGTACTGGTCGGTTCGCATCGAGCCGTCTTCGAGCGAAATCGTCGTAACCGTTCCCGGCTCGAGTTTTTCGATGCCCGTAAACGGCGTTTTCACGCCGAACGTTCGCCGGAAGGCGAGGTACTCGTGGAGATACGGCGCGTCGAACTCGGTCTCGACGTCCGGATGGAAGGGCAGAAACTGGATGTTACTCGAGAACACGAACGTTCCGTCGGTCGATTGGGTCCAATAGAGTGGAACCGTCCCGAACCGGTCGGTACAGAGCGCGAGTTCTCGACGAGCTTCGTCGTAGACGATCGCTGTGAAATTCCCGTTGAATCCGCTCAACGCGTCAAACCCGCGACGGTCGTAGTGTGACACGCAAAACTCCGCGGGCGTCACGTCTTCGGGGCGAGTCACGTACCCACCGAGGTGGTGCCCAGCGGCGGATCGGTCGTATCCGTAGATGTCGCCGATCACCCAGCATCGAATCGTGTCGTCGCCAGTTCCGGTTGCGACGGATCGATTGGCCGTCCGACACCCCTGTGGCGCGGTCGTGATTGCGACGTCTTCGGTCTCGTAGTGGACGCCTGCGTCGGACGAGAGCCACTCCTCGAGAAGGCCCGCTGGTGACGATCCGTCGACGCATACCACCCCGTGAGTGTTCCCCATTTTCACTCACCTCCACCCGAGGTAGGACGGACGTGTTCGGTCGATCCCTTTCACAGACGTTCTCTGTGGGAGCACCATCATGACTCGATGAAAGTGAGAGCAGCCAATTATTATACGTTCGATAGCACTCGAGTGATCGTCGAATGCGGTGAATTTAGTCAAAACGAGTGTTCTCGCAAATGCGCAACTCCCGCTACAATTCCTGAGCCTCGAAACATGTGCAAACCCCGGAGTTTCTCCGTGAGAATGATAACTGCCGTTCCCGACACGGAAATGTGGCTAACGAGTGCGAAACGAGTCGCCGATTGTACGCCACAAAACTGTCTATGCATCTGTAAGTTATATGGGGGAGCGTATCTGGCCGACGAATAGCTCTGATTTTATGTTAATTTACGCACGTCGGGCGACCTCGAGTGATGACTTTACTACACGAGGTTCGTCGCTTCTCGGGCACCGCTGGCGCACGTTCGAGCGGCTGACGTTCGGTGGCTCCGTTCTCGTCGGCCCAATCGGCGTCGATTGAGCGCCATTACTCTGTTTCACTCGCCGAACAATTCGTGATTACTCGAGACGGAAGGCGACGGGAACCGTAACAGTCGCCGACGTTTTTGCACGCATGCCGCCAGTTGGAACCCACCATGAGTGACTCGAATCGGGACGACGGTGATTCTCGACCGACAGCAGACGCCGGTTCGGAACCGGATCACCGGGACGAGACTGCTGGTCCCGAGCAGCCGCCGTCTCCCTCCGACACCGACTCGGGAACGGGTGTCGGCGACCGTGACGATACCGGTCGCGACCCGCGCGACGAGACGACCCAAATTGCGAACGAAGAACGACGACGCAAGGTTTCGGTCATCAGCGCTCTCGTCGCCGCCATCGGTGTCTGGGTCGCTCTCTCGGTGATCGCCATCTACGACGTGTCGGCGGCGTCGTTCTGGAACAACGTGCTCGTCGGCAGCGTCGTCTTTCTCGCCGGCGCGTACAACTATTACCGCGTCGTCAACGATATCCCACTCAGCGTCGGCATCTCGGGGCTCGTCGCGTTGCTCGGCATCTGGCTGATCGTCTCGCCCGCACTCCTCGAGATGCCGGTCGGACTCGGGCTAACCGAAAGTCCGTTCTGGAGCACGCTCGCCTCCGGTCTGCTCATCGCCGCGTTAGCCGGGTACAACGCCTACGACGCCCGTGACGCCCGACGCGTCGCAACCGAATCCGAGTCGCCACGAGCCTGAACAGCCACACCGAACTTACCGCGCTGAGCGACGCACCGTCTCGAGTTCGGCCTCGAGTCGTCGACGGCGGTACTCGGCGGCGTGGTGTCCGAGCGCGGTGACGGCGAAGGCGATCATCACGACGGCGAAGGCGAGCGAGACGGTCGGGGAGACGCCGTTGACGTAGCTATTGCCGAGTTGGCCGAGTGCGAGAGCCAGCGGTCCGAGTGTGAGAAGTGAGCTTTGAGCTGGTGTCTCCCAGAATAGTTCGACGAGCGTGAATGATCGCCTGGTGGACATGGTCAATTGTCGGTTATCCGTGCTGGGAAGAGCGTCGATGTATCCCTTTTGGTTCGAAAGTATCGGTTGGAACGTTGCGCTGGGGAGGGCGTTCAACTCGCAGACCCGGGTACCGTATGCGACTCGCCTATCCGACGAAACGGTGTGAAACGGTTCCGACACGCCACACTACGTTCGTGAAACAGTTTCGACACGACGGAATGGGCGCTGAAACGGTTTCCGTCCGCCGTCGGCCGCGTCGTTCGTCGGTACCGATACGTTCATTCGCTCCGGGATACTACAGCCGCCTATGCGGATTCGCGAGTGGAAAGACGTGCTTGCGGACGTCACGGACCGAGACGTCGACGCCGAACACTGGCGGGCGGTCGCGGGCGACCGAGCCGGCGGCGTCGGCGAAGACATGTATCTCGCACACCCTCGAGCCGGCGTGTTCTTCCTCAAAACGTACGCGAAAAACCCGTATCAGGTTCGGGGCGTCGGAACGCGAGTCGCTCGCAGCCTTGACGACGAAATCGGCTCGTTCCTCCCACAGGAGGACGCGGGTGGCCGCTTTGCCGTCCAGTCGCCTCCCGAAGACGAGTCCCACGCCGAGACGGTTTCGAAACGCCTCGAGACCGTTCTCGAGACCCACGCGGACGCCCCGACGCGGCCACAGGACCTCTTCGACGACGTCATGGACGCCCTCGAGAGCCCGGCGTTCGGGCCGATGGCGTACGATCAGTACGACCGTCCGGACGAACTCGAGGAACTCGGTGACTGCTTCGAGGAGGCTGACGAATTACTGAACGCGGAACTCGACGACCTCATCGAGACCGACGAGGTCGACCGCGGCTTCATGTGAGTTTCACCGGGCCTCCTGCGGTTACACGAGGGTTCCTGCGGCTACACGAGGGTTCATGGGTTATATCTGGATTCCCGCGGTTACGTCTGGGTTCCCACGATTACGTCAGGGTTCCCGCGACTACATCAGGTCTCCCGTACCCCGACCCGAGGGATTGGTCTCGAGGGAGGGCAGGTCTCCCGTTTCTGCGAGCGTTTTGAACCGCCGGAGCGACGTTCCGACAAGTGATTCAGGGACGACGCCGAGTCGCTGCATCACGGCGTTTCCGAGTTGGCCTCCCGGTGGGTCGTACCGAACCTCGAGGGAGACCTCAGTCCCTCGGTCGTCGGGTGCAGACCGAAAGCGGACTGTCGCCTCGTAGGGAATCGGTGCGCCCGACAGCGATTGCCAGGTCAGTCGACTCCGCGGCTGTTCGTCGACGAGTCGGGAGTCCCACTCGAACCGGCGACCGAAGGGGGCGTCGACCTGCCAGCGGTGTCGGTCGCTGTTCTCCTCATCCGGCTGAGATACCTCCGCGAACGCGCCGACGATCCGAGACAGTTGCTCGGGATCACGCCAGTAGGACTCGAGTTCCTCGGCCGGTTTCCCGACCGTGATCGAGCGCTCGACGGTCGGCTCTCGCCCCCTCGGGTCGGCCGTCCGCTCGTCGTGCGTCGGTGTCGTCTCCGGGTGAACGGGTGCGGATTCTCCTTCACGCTCGAGGCTTCGCGACGGACGGCTGCGCCCGGTCACGGCGCGATAGAGCAGGAGTCCGCCAGCGCCAGTCGTGAGCGCGCTGGTGAGCGAACGTCGCGTGAGGCCGTGCCAGAGGAGCGCGCCGCCTGCTGTCGCGCTCGCGATGCGCTCTCGTCGGCCGAGACCTCGGTTTGTGCCGGTTGCTGGTCGGTCGTCGCTCCTCGAGTGGGCGTCCGTCTGCGTGTTCGTTGGGGATGTCATCGTTCGAAGTGGCCGCTGGGGAGGTTGGCTGTGGGAAACGCCAGGAGTGCATCACTGCGTCGCGTCGCCGTGGTAGGCGTATACTCCGGTGCACTCGCTCATTGGATGTATGGGCTGCACGTGCAACGCTCGCCGTGAGGTCGGGGAGCAAACCGTCAGGCGGGCACGACCTGCGTACGCGTCCGGTGGGCATTTGCGGCCGCAGGTTGTCACTCCCGCCATGAGCGACGAACCGACGGCCGTCGTCCGCGACTATTACGAGGCCCTTCGAACCGGCGACCCACTCGAGGCGTACTTCGAGGAGGACAAATCGACCGTCAAATTCGGTATCAGCGAGGCGTTGTTCGGCTACGAGGAGGTGAGCGAAGCGCTCCGAAGCCAAACCGAGACGACCGCGGAGTGGTCCGTCGAGAGCGACCACCTCGTGGTTACGACCCACACGGATGCGGCGACGTTCGCAGACGAGGTGACGATGGCCTGGACGGACACGGAAAGCGGTGAACGCCGGCGATTCGAAACGCGCTGGAGCGGATCGCTCGTCCATCACCCTTCTGCGGAGTCGAGTGGGGGACCGGAGTGGCTGTTCAACACGATGCACGTCAGCACGGCCGACACCGTATGACGCCCGACGCAGACGGACTCGAGTCCACTGCTGGAGAGCGCGCAGCTGCATCTGACGCCGTCGATGGGGACAACCAGTGGAACACAGCCGAGCACGAATGCGTCCGTGCGAGTTCACAGACACAACTCTCCGATCGACTCAAAGGCGCGTTCGTCCTGCTCGTCGGGCTCTCGAGTGCCACGATGGCGCTCCAGGGAGGCGCGTCCGCGCTCTCGATCGGATTGGCGACGATCATCGGACTCGTCGCCGGAGCCGCGTTACTGTGGTATCTGCAGACGATTTTTGACTAACCGAACGCCGTCTCGAGTAGAGTGTGCAGTCAGCCGATCGATAGCTGACTGACGGTCGTCGTACTCGCCTGGCTAGGAATCGCTCCGCTCGCGGGAGTCAGCGGCTTCGGCTGGGCACTGCTCGTCTCGAGTCTATTCCTCGTCTCGGCGCTCGCACATCGCTATCGCGAACAGGCGATCGAACTGGACGAGTCTCCTACGTCACCGGAACACTCCTGAAACCGAAAAGAGGGAGGACCGATAGCGCGAACGGCGTCGTCACCGATCGACGCGCTGGAGCCACAGCGTCGGATCGTCGAGTTCGGTTTGCGTCGGTAACTGTGCTGGGCTCTCCCAGACGACGCTCGCCGTCTCGAGGTCGGCGCTCTCGACGACGGTCTCGAAGAAGTTCTTTCCGCGCTCGTACTGTCGCTCTTTGAGGCCAAGCCCGAGCAGTCGACGAAACAGTTGCTGAAGCGGGCCACGACCCTGCCGTCGCGCGTCGAGTTTTCGACGCAGATCCGCGTACTCGTCGTCGAAGGCGTGATCCATCAGCAGTTCCGCGTAGCCCTCGACGACCGTCATCGCGGCGTCGAGATCCCGGAACGCAGCGCGATCAAACGAGCCCTCCGTGAGCGTCGCGATGCCGGCTTCCATCCGCGACTCGAGGTGATCGGAGAGCCACGGCGCGGCGCCGAACTCCGCGGCGTGGGTCACTTCGTGGAAGGCGATCCAGCGGCGGAATCGGTCGGGGTCGACGTCCAACTTCTGGGCAGCCTTCAGGATGTTCGGTCTGACGAAGTACAGCGCGTGGTCGTCTTCGGGCGTCTCTGCGAGGAGCAGCGGATCGTACTGTCCGAGAACGTTCCGGCCAAGAAAGGCCAGAAGGACGGTCATCGTGCCCGTGTTGATCGTTCGGGCGACGCCGGGGAACGTGCCCGGAGGGACTTGCTGCTCGAGCGTTCCCATCACGCGTTCGAAGGTCGCGATGTTGGCGTCGATCCAGTGGTGGCGATTCTGGATCTCGACGGTGTCGGGCACGTCGAACTCGACGTTCGCCACCGTTCGCACGGCGTCTCGCGCCTCTCGCACGTCGCGAGCGTAGGCCTCGCGCTCGCCCGTCTCGAGCTCGAGCGAGCCGGGGTCGGTCACCGCCTTCGCGGCGTCGGCGGCCGACTCCCAATCGATGACGTCATCGCCGGATGCCCCGGCAACGGTCCGGGCGCTACGATAGAGGTTCACGAATACCGGATACGGGAAGCACGCGCAAAAGCGTTCGGCTGAGCGGGGTCGGTTCGCGCGTGATATGGGTCAGTTGACAATAACGTCCGGCTGTTCTTCTTCCTCGAGTTCTGGCTCGTCGTCACCGCGGAACTTCTTTGCGGCGACGCCCGCCGCGACGAGGACGACGAGGGCGACCAGTGCGCCAATGGCTTTTCCACCCGAGCCGTCTTCCGCTTCGGCGTCCGAAGCTTCGTCCGTGGCGTCGGCTGTCTCGTACTCCGACTCCGCCTCTGCGTCGTCGTCACTCGAGTCGAACGGAAGGGCGCTATCGATCGTTCCGAGTCCGAACTGGGTGTCTCCGTCAAGATGCAACTCGATGAGGGTAAATTTCTTCTCTCCCATGAGCGAGGGCTCAACGAGCGGGCACTTAGCCGTTGGGTTGGGTGTGTCGCCGAAGCGATGCAGTAGACGATCGGTCGTGGAATCAACGACTTCGTGGCAGACGGGTGCCACTATCGGTGTGCTACTCACTGGCGAAATCGAGCGATCACCGCCGTCCAAACCGGTCGTTGCGGACGCAGGACCGGTACGATTAAGTGTCCATCACCTGCGGTCTGTTATATGAGTGGACGACCGCTTGACGTCCTCGAGGCGTCGCTCGGCGACCGTGTGACGGTACGACTCAAGAGTGGCGACGAGTACGTCGGCGACCTCGCCGGCTACGATCAACACATGAATCTCGTCCTCGAGGACGTAACAATCCCGCTCGAGGGCGACACTGGCGAGACGTCGCCGGCCGAAGACACAACCATTATACGCGGCGATAACGTCGTTTCGATCACTCCATGACTGGTGCAGGAACCCCGAGCCAAGGAAAGAAGAACAAGACGACGCATACGAAGTGCCGTCGCTGCGGAGAGAAGTCGTATCACACCAAGAAGAAGGTCTGCTCGTCGTGTGGCTTTGGCAAATCGGCCAAACGCCGCGAGTACGAGTGGCAGTCGAAGACCGGCGACCACTAACGACGACTGACGCTTTTGGCGGTCTTCATCTCCTGCTTTCGGTGAATTCGAGTGACGACGCCTGCTTTCACGTCGGTACTCGCCCGCGCCCGCCGGTGATCACCTCTCTTCCGTCGATGAACACCCATTTGTTCAGCGCCGCGAACACTCGAGTATGGAACTGACGGACGCATTTCTCGGCCTCGAGTGTCTCGAGTGTGGATCGATCCACGACGGCCCCGACGTGCAGGCGTGTCCCGACTGCGGCGGGGCGCTCGACCCGGCCTACGACTACGACGCCATCGACGTGAGTCGCGAAACATTCGAGTCCCGACCGTTCGACTCGCAGTGGCGCTACGAAGAACTGCTCCCGTTCTCGCGTTCGTCCGCGGTGACGATGAACGAAGGGGCGACCGCGCTCGTTCCCTGTCCCTCCCTCGCGGACGAACTGGGCGTCGACTCCGTCTACCTCAAAGACGAGGGCCGAAATCCGACGGGATCGACGATGGACCGCGGCCAATCGCTCGCCGTCACTGCTGGCGCCGGTCGCGACGCGAACGACGTCGCACTGGCCTCGACGGGCAACGGCGGACAGTCGGCCGCTGCCTACGCCGGTCGGGCCGGCCTCGAGTCACACACCTACGTCCCCTCGCGCTCGAGTTTCTCGAACAAGGCGATGATCAACGTCCACGGCGGCGACATGAACGTCGTCGGTGGCCGCTACGACGACGCCGTCGGTGCCTTCGAGGAAGCGTGTAACGAACACGACGGCTGGTACTCTCTCCAGGCGTTCGACAACCCCTACCGCCACGAGGGCGCGAAGACGACGCTGTACGAACTCGTCGAGCAACTCGAGTGGTCGGTCCCCGACGTCGTCTGTTATCCGACCGGCCTCGGCCTCGGTCTCACGGGGGCGTACAAAGCCGCGACCGAACTCCGCGAACTCGGTCTCGTCGACGAACTCCCGGGCCTCTACGCCGCCCAACCGGCGGGCTGTGCACCCATCGTCGAGGCTAGCGAGGCCGACCGCGAGACGCACGAACCGGTCGAGACGCCAGACACGATCTGTGGCGAACTCGAGATTGCCGATCCGCCGGCGAGTTCACGCGTGCTCGAGGCGCTTGCGGCAACCGACGGCGGCGCAGTGGCCGTCGACGACACGGACATTCTCGAGGCTGGCGTGCAGGTCGCCGCCCACGAGGGTCTCGAGATGGCACCGAGTCCGGCCACGGCAGCCGCTGGCGTCTGGCAACTCGCCGAAAACGGCGCGTTCGACGGCGACGAGACGGTCGTCATCGTGAACACGACTGCCGGAAACAAGGAAGGCGACGTGTTGCGCAGTCACCTGATGAGTCAGGGAATCTAATTCTGCGGTCAGTCGTCGTCAGCGTTATCGGTAGGCTCTCGGTCGAACTCTCGTCGGGCAGATTCCTCGAGTGAGTCGACGTTCGTTTCGTCGACGACGTCGATGGAGACGCCGGCCTCCATTCCCCGCGTTCGGTTTGCGTCGCCGAATCCGGCGCTCAGGACGCGTGTGAGGGCGTCTTCGACGTCTTCTTCGAGGACGGTGATGCGATCGGATTCGACTTCGATGACGAATCCCGTCGTGATGTTCGGTGAGGTCGGCAAGAACAATACTTCGCGGCCGTCGTCGGTCGTTTTGCCGGTTTTGAACGCCGTCATTCGCAGCCCGTTCCACGTCTCGAGTTTGACGGGCGTCTGGAGTGATTCCTGTTCGCCAAAAGCAGTTTCGGCGGCCATCTTCGAGGCGTTGTAGACGACTCGCATAACAGGGACGCGGTTCGCAACGTTGTCGACGACCCGTTCGAAGAGGCCGCCGACGGCGGTTCGCATGAGGTAGCCGACGGAAAAGGTGAGGATGGTAAAGACGGTCAACGCGACGACGACGCGAAGGAACTGCGCGAGTTGCTCGCGTGACTGCTGGGCCTGTCCGGAGTCACCGGGAATCAGTGGCTCGAGGGCTTCTGCCTCGAGGATGAGTCCGGGTGTAATCCCGGCGATGAAGCCGTAGAGCCAGTAAATAACGTAGAGGGTGACGAGAATGGGGCCGAGGACGATCAGCCCACTCGCGAAATCCCGCTTCCACGAAGCCATGTACGCAGACTCACACCAAGGGCTAATGAGCCCTTCCCTTTAGCGTCCGACAATGGCCCGGAGGGCGAACCAGAGGTTTTCCTTCCGTTCCGTGACCCGTCGATAGAAGTACGACGACCACCGATCTCCGAAGGGGACGTACTGATAAACGGGATACTCACGGGCAAGCTCTTCCTGAGTGTCTTCGCGAACGCCCATGAGCAACTGGAGTTCGAACTCGGTGCCATACTCCTCGTGGAGCGAAATCGCGTAGTCGATCATCGCCGGATCGTGACTACCGACGGCGATTCCGCCGTCGAAGTGCTCGAAGGCGTACTCGAGCAACCTTCTGTACTCCTCGTTAACCCGCGTCGAATCCTGATAGGCGACGTCCGTTGGTTCGTCGTAGGCACCTTTGACGAAGCGGACCTTACCCGGCACGTCGGCGAGGCGTTCGACGTCCTCGCGGGTGCGTTTCAGATTCGCCTGAACGCAGAGGCCGAGGCGGGGATTCTCGTTATTGCCGTACTCGTTCGCGAGCGATTCGAACGCATCGAGCGTCGTATCGGTCGTCGTGTGGTCTTCCATGTCGATCCAGACGAAGCCGTCGTGTTCGACCGCGGCCTCGACGACGGTCTCGAGTTCGTCGCGAAAGACCTCTTCGCCAAGGCTGAGGCCGAGTTGCGTCGGCTTGACGGAGAGACAGGCCTCGAGATCGGCCCGAGCGATGTCTTCGAGCAGCGTGCGATACGTCTCGACGTCGGCGCGGACGTCCGCGCGGTCGTCGTAGTGTTCACCGAGCAGGTTGACGATGGCGCGGACGTTTCGGTCGTCGAGCCGTCGCACGTGCTCGAGGGCCGTCGCGGGGGACTCCCCGGCGACGAACCGATTCGCGATCGGCGGGATCATACCCGTCCCTTCGGTCGCGGATTATAAGGAATTTTGTTCCGTCTCGTGTATTGATCTGTTCATCGAGCGCCTACATTCGGCACAAATCATCGGTTCTTCGGCGACTGTCTTCGACGTTCGTTTACAACCCAGACTCGTGGCCACCACCTCGTGCTCGAGTTCAAACCTGTAATCAAAATCCGTATACACACTTCATGGATATTGTGGACAAATTATTAGTGCCTGTTTCACCTCGGGTCACGTATGACGGCAGGACCGCCGATAGACGAGATTCACTTCGACGACGCACCGAACGTCGACAACGTCCCGGGACCGAACACGCAGGCGTTACTCGAGAAACAGGCGGATATCGACAGTAGCGCGGTTGCCTATCCCAACGACATTCCAATCGCCTTCGAGGAGGGCAAAGGAGCGACCGTTCGGGACGCCGACGGCAACACCTACATCGACCTCTTCGCCGGTATCGGCGTGCTCAACGTCGGCCACTCGAACCCCTACGTGCTCGAGGCCGTCCACGAGCAAGCCGACAAGTTCGTCCACACGGTCGACTTCCCGACGGACGCGCGACTCGAGTTGATCGAGAAACTCGACGAAATCGCCCCGGAGGGGTTACAGGGCAACAACCGCGTCGTCTTCGGTGGCCCGACGGGCAGCGACGCCATCGAGGCCTCGATCAAGCTCTCGAAGTACAACTCTGAGGGTGACGGCCTCATCGCCTTCCGCGGCTCCTATCACGGCGCGACGACGGGTGCGATGAGCGTCACCTCGAACACGAAGCTGAAGAAACACTACGCGCCGTTGCTCTCCGACGTCGTTCACGCGCCCTACCCCTATCCGTTCCGAGACGGGAAGTCGCCCGAAGCGTCGGTCGACCACGCCCTCGAGGAGGTCCAGGCTATTCTCGAGGATCCATACGGTGGCCTCGCGAACCCGGCCGGAATCATCGTCGAACCGATTCAGGGAGAGGGCGGCATCGTCACCCCGCCGGCGGGCTTCCTGCAGGGCTTGCGCGACCTCGCCGACGACAACGACGTGACGCTCGTCTTCGACGAGATTCAGACCGGTCTCGGGCGCACCGGCGAGTGGTGGGCCAGCGACTGGGAGGGCGTCACGCCTGACGCGATGACCTCGGCGAAAGCACTGGGCGGCGTCGGTTTCCCGCTCTCGGCGACGATGTACAAAGAAGAACTCGACACCTGGGGTTCGGGAGACCACGCCGGAACCTACCGCGGCCACGTCGTCGGCATGCGTGCCGGTACTCGCGCCATCGAGTACATCCAGGACCACGACCTCCTCGCGCACGCTCGAGACCTCGGCGAGTACATTCAGGACCGACTGCTCGAGGCGGCGGACGAGACCGACCACCTCGCAGACGTGCGTGGAAAGGGACTGTTCATCGGGGCCGAGTTCGTCGACAGCGACGGCAACCCGGGCGACGACATTGTCGACGCGATTCAACAGTACTGTTTCGAACACGGCGTCCTCATCTGGACGGCCGGCCGTCACGGCAACATCCTGCGAATCATCCCGCCCCTCGTGCTCACCCGCGATCTGGCGGAGACGGCCCTGGATATCGTCCTTGAGGCGATCGATCACGCCGTCGAAGTCGAGGCCTGAGCACCGACGACTCGCGAGCGCGCGACCGACCGTTTGCCGACTGAGACGCGAATCACAATTCCATGTCCGACACGGAACCCATCGAAACTGACGGCGCACCGAGCAACGACAACCCATACTCCCAGGGCGTACTGGCCGGCGACACCCTCTACGTCTCGGGCTACGGCCCCGCCGATCCCGAGACGGGCGACGTCGTGGAAGGGGACATTCAGGCCCAGACCGACCGCGTCCTCGAGAACATCGCGAGCGTGGTCGAGGAAGCCGGCGGCGACGGCCTCGCGGACGTCGTCAAAGTCACCGTCTACCTGACCGACCTCGCGGACTACAAGCGGGTCAACGAGGCTTACGGCGAGAAATTCGGCGAGGCACCGCCTGCCCGCGTCTGCGTCGAGGTCTCGAGGCTTCCCGAAAACGTTCGTGTCGAACTGGACGCGACGGCGTACCTCGGCTGACTCGCTCACCGATCTCACCGGTATCTCCACGTTTCCGAGTCTTCTCCGCGTATTCGAGTATCGAGTACGATTAAGTGGGGTCCGTTCCTATCACCGCCAAGAATGTCCCACGACGTACGCACTGGGCTGTCGGAACTCCGTCGGGAGTTTCACCGCCATCCCGAACCCGGCTGGCGCGAGTTTCGGACGACCGACCGAATCGTCGCGGAACTCGAGCAGATCGGCGTCGACGAGATCGCCGTTGGCCGGGAGTGTCTCGCGAGCGACGCGCGGATGGCCGTTCCTGGCGAGGAAGAGATCGAGCCGTGGGCCGAGCGAGCCCGCGAGGCCGGCGTTCGGGACGAGATCCTCGAGTTGACAGCCGACGGCCACACGGGCGTCGTCGCGGTCCTCGAGTGCGGTGGTGGCCCCTCGGTCGGCCTCCGGGTCGATATGGACGCGACGGCGATCCCGGAGTCGACGGAGGGCGGCCACCGGCCGGCAGACGAGGGCTTTCGGTCGGAACACGACGGGTACATGCACGCCTGCGGGCACGACGCCCACATCACGATGGGATTGGGAACGCTCGAGGCGGTCAAAAACAGCGACTTCGAGGGAACGTTCACGGTGTTCTTCCAGCCCGCCGAGGAGATTTCGGGTGGTGGCAAGGCGATGGCCGAAGGCGGCTATCTCGAGGGAATCGACGACCTCTTCGCCGTTCACCTCGGATTGGGCCACCCCACGGGAACCGTCGTCGCCGGCGTCGAAAAACCGCTGGCGATGGCCCACATCACCGCCACGTTCGAGGGTGCGAGTGCCCACGCCGGCACGGCCCCGAACGAAGGGGCGAACGCCATGCAGGCGCTCGCGACGGCGATTCAAAACGGCTACGCGATTCCTCGACACAACGACGGCATGACGCGCGTGAACTTCGGTTCCGTCGAGGGCGGCACCGCGAGCAACGTCATCGCCGAGGAGATCACCCTCGAAGGCGAAGTTCGCGGGGAGACGACGGCGCTGATGGAGTACACGCGAACCGAACTCGAGCGCGTCTGTTACGCCGCCGCGGAGATGCACGACTGTGACGTGACGCCGCGCGTAATCAGCGAGTCGCCGAGCGTCGACAGCGACCCCGAACTTCGGGACCTCGTCGGCTCCGTCGCGCGACGAACCGACGGCGTCGATCGCGTCGTCGATACCGCAGAACTGGGTGCGAGCGAGGACGCGACGTACCTGATGGAACGCGTCCAGGAGTCGGGCGGCCTCGCGACATACGTTCTCGTCGGCACCGACCACCCGACGAACCACCAGACGCCGACGTTCGACGTCGACGAGGAGAGTCTCGAGATCGGCGTTTCAGTGCTTACGGAGGCCGCCCTCGAGTGCGAACGCCACCGATCGTGATCCGATCAGTGCCACAGACGCACCGGAGTGAAGGGCGGGTGACTCGCAGTAACTCGAGACATGTGGATCGAAACACATGTTCAGTAGATCAGAAACGTTAATTCGCGCGATACCCGTGTGTCCTGTATGAGCCAGGATGACGTGCCGGCGTCACTGCAGACGGCAGCCGATGCGGATCGACCGCGTGGGATTCTCACACCGTCCGATCGTGATTTTCTTCTCGGGCGGAAGACGGATTACACCGATCACTCGAAAAAGCAAAAGCGAAACCGCATTCGCCGGCGCGTTCGCAACGCGGTTCTCGATTTCAGTATCCTCTTCGAGTACCTCGAGGAACGGGATCGACAGACTGTCTTCGACCCGGACGACGACGAACGAGATGCCTATACGCAGGGGATTACGGATATGCTCGCCTTCCTCCATCTGGGGACGATGGGCTATCATACGCCCTTTAAAGACATGCTCTCGGAGGGTGTCGGGCAGGCCGAACAGCGACTGGCGGGGTCGAACTACCGAATGGTCAACGTCGAGTTCAACGTCGAACCCGTCGGCCAGATCGACGTCGACGAAGTGGTCGAAAAACTCGAGAACGAGGAGTTCGCCCAGCTCACCGACGAGGAACTCCGCGCGTTCGTCAGGCTGCTAACGATGTCCGAGGAGTTTTCCCCCGAGTCGGCCCGCGAGCAGATCAAAGATCGCGTCGACGAGTACACGAATCAGGTCAACGAGAGTGCCGACGCTCGCGACGGGAACCTCGAGGAACTCACGAACTGAGTCGCATGGGCGAGACGGATCTGTTTTCGAAAAACCGCGATCATCGTTTCCACGAGCCGTACTCGGAAAACCGCAATTCGCCACGAGTACGGCCGATGAAATCGTAAAGACGGCACGCACCCACCTACTTTTTGGTATTCGGTCGCTTTTTTCCGACCAGTGAATCGACCGTCCAGTTATTTCTATCATCGAGTCAATGTCAGTGGCGGATTTGAATAAACGACATCTGTGTATGTCGGTTACAAAAAGAAAATATTTATGCGGGAGACTCACGTTTGCTTCGGTATGCCATCACGCAGCATGGTTGCTGTTGACCGTGATCAGGGCAGCTACCGAGTGAATTGGGGAGTACTCGAGGGGGGTGACGTGTCATGAGCAGTGAAGAGCGAGGTGCGGTGGGTCGGTTCGTCGACGAACTCGATCCCGTCGTCTTCGTCTTCGGTGCGTTGCTTTCGGTGGGGGTGATCGCCGCGTTTTTCATCGATCAAGACGCCGTCGCGAGCGCGATCGATGCTGCGGAAGCCGAGATGCTCAGCTACCTGAGTTGGGCACTGTTGGTGATCGTCTTCCTGATCGTCCTGTTCTTACTGTTCTTGATCGTCGGCCCGTGGGGGAAGATCAAACTCGGGGACGAGGATCCCGAGTACAGCTTCCTTTCGTTTTTCGCGATGTTGTACTCGGCTGGATTCGCCGCCGGCGTCGTCTTCTGGGGTCCGACTGAAGGGTTGTTCTACTACGACGACCCGAATCCGCTATTCGGAGCCGAGGGCGGCTCCGCCGAAGCGATTCCGCTCGCGATTCAACAGACGCTGTTCCACTGGGCGCTGCCCCAACTCGCGGTGTTTACCATCATGGGCATCGCGATCGGTTACTTCGCGTACAACTACGATAAGGTCCCGTTGCGGGTCTCCTCGGCGCTCACGCCGATCCTCGGCAAGGAGAATCTCGAC
The DNA here is from genome assembly GCF_900108095.1 of Natronorubrum sediminis. NCBI lineage: Archaea > Methanobacteriati > Methanobacteriota > Halobacteria > Halobacteriales > Natrialbaceae > Natronorubrum > Natronorubrum sediminis. Next base: position 819,693 of record NZ_FNWL01000002.1, on the reverse strand, counting down.
GGGCCGGCGGCGAAGGTCATCGACATTTTGGCCGTCTTCGCGACGATCGGTGGCGTCGCGACCTCGCTCGGCTTCATCGGGAGCCAGTTCGTCAGCGGGCTGGATTACCAGTGGGGGATCAGCATGGGCGATACCGGCATCTTGCTCGTGGTCACGACCATGACCATCCTCTTTACGATCTCGATGGTGCTCGGGATCGACAAGGGGATTCGTCGGCTGTCGAACTTCAACATGATCCTGTTCGTCGCGTTAATGCTCGTCACGTTTATCGTCGGTCCGACGATGTTCCTCCTCTTGCTCGGCTCGCAAGCCATGGGCGGGATGATCGGCGATTTCGTCTCGATGAGCCTCTACACTGGAGCCGGAACCGGAGAGGGTGGGACCGGATGGGTCGAAGACTGGACGGTCTTCTACTGGGCGTGGGCGCTCTCGTGGTCGCCGTTCGCTGGCCTGTTCATCGCCCGTATTTCGAAGGGCCGAACCGTTCGCGAAGTCGCATTTACGGGCATCGTCGCCACGTCCGCTGCGACCATCCCGTGGTTCACGTTCGTCGGCGGCACCGCCGTGTGGGCACAACACAACGGCATCGCCGACTTCGGTGAGGTGCTGGCAGGTGAGGCAGGCGCGGAAGTGTCCGGATTCATCCTGTTCGACGCGCTTTCGTTCTCGGTCGCTGGCATAACCATTCCGATCGGGTCGGCGCTGATCATCGGCTTCCTGATCCTGGTCACGTCGTTCTTCGTCACCTCCGCCGACTCCTCTACGCTCGCCGTCTCGATGATGACCACCGGCGGTAAAGCGTCACCGTCGACGATCAACCGCCTCTTCTGGGGCGTCGTCCTCGGACTGACCGCCGCGATCCTCATGATTCTCGGCGGTGACGAGGGAGCCGGCGCACTCGAGCAAGCAGTCGTCATTACGGGCGCACCGTTCGCGTTCGTCTGTCTGCTCGCCTTATTCGCACTCGTCCACGACTTCAGCACTACGAAGGGTCGAGTCCTGCTCCAAGAGAAGACGGTGCTCTTTGGCTCGAGTTCCACGCGAACCGACGACGAGCCGACGGCGTCACCGGAACCGGGAGACGACGACTAACGACGAACCTCGGCGGTATTCGATTTTCGTATTCGTGCGTCGATTTTCGAGTTTGGCTGTTTCTCGAGCACCGTGGCCCAGAGCGAGGGCGGAACTCACCGAGTCGCCGACTATCGTGCCCATCTATAACAACATTTAATGGATGACGTACACATATTCTGTGTATGGATAGGGATACTGCGGAACCGGACGTGGGTGCCTTCCCCGGCCCCAACGCCCGCGAATGGGTCGACTACCACGGGGAACACGCCGCACCCAGCGAGTACTCCCACGAGTTCGTCTGGGACGTGACTCGCGAGGCCGACGGCCCCTTCGTCGCCGACGTCGACGGAAACGTCTTGCTCGATTTCACCTGTCACATCGGCGCGGCACCCCTCGGCTACAACAACCCGAAAGTCACCGAGAAACTCCGCGAGTTCGACCTCGTCGAACCGATGAAGATCGCCGGCCAGGACATGTACTTCGGTGCCGGCCCAACCCCCGAGGAGTCGTCGGTTCCGGGCTCGAGTCACCTAATGGAGAAGTTGATCGAGGTCTCGAGTCAGTACGGCATGGACACGGTCTTCCTCTCAAACTCCGGTGCGGAGGCGATGGAGAACGCGATGAAAGTCACGCACGACTACCGGGCACCGGCGAAGTACGGCGTCTCGTTCGAGGGGAGCTTTCACGGCCGAACGCTCGGCACGCTCTCGATCACCAAATCCAAGGAAGTCTTCACGCGACACTACCCCGAGATCAGCGGCATCGAGACGATTCCTTTCTGTGCCGACCGCGCGTGTGACGCCGGAAGCTGTGACTGTGGCTTTTTCGCGGGCGGCGGCTCACAACTCCGAAACTCGCTCTCGCCCGAAGGCGGCCACATCAACCCCGACGAAATCGCGTTTCTCACCCTCGAGCCGATTCAGGGCGTCGGCGGCTATCGCTTCCCGAGCGAGACATTCATGCAGGAAATCGCGGACGTGACCGACGAGTACGACATCCCGCTCGTCGTCGACGAGATCCAATCAGGCGTCGGCCGGACGGGCGAAATCTGGGCGTCTGATCACTATCCCATCGAACCGGACGTCATCGCGAGCGCGAAGGCGCTGCGCGTCGGTGCCACCATCTCCCGGTCGGACCTCTTCCCCAGCGAGAAGAACCGACTCGGCTCGACCTTCGGCGGCGGCGACCTCCTCGGCTCGATGATGGGCGCGTTCACGCTTGAGGCCATCGAGGAGTACGACCTGCTCGAAAACGCCACGACGCGGGGCGAACACGCGAAGGAGTTGCTCCGGGACGATTCGCCCGAGTACGTCGAAGACGTGCGCGGCAAGGGCCTCATGCTCGCCGTCGAGTTCGACTCGCCCGGGCGACGAGACGCCGTCGTCGAGGAATCGCTCGAGCGCGGCCTCCTGACGCTTGGCTGTGGCAAGCAGACGATCCGCCTCCTGCCGCCGCTGGACTCGAGCGAGCGCGAAATCGAACTCGGGATCGGGATCTTCCTCGAGGCAATCGAAGCGGCTGGCGCGAGCGCGAAAGCGGCCTGAGGGACGGCGACAGCAACGGCGACGGCGTTCGGTTTTCTTCGAGCAAGTGGTTACTGCTCAGCCGCGATTTGCCTCACGTCGATTTGTTCGTGAGAAATAACCTCCGAACGAAACGGGGAGTTATTATACTGTTGACTATTTTGTGTTGATATGAGTCGGCGGAAACTGATCGTCCTCGCGTGCGTGCTGGGTGTCGTGCTCCTCGCGGGGTGTTTTGGCCCTTCGGAGGGAGAACTGGACGGCGACATGTCCGAAGACGAGTTCGACGCATTTCTCGAGGACCGCGAGGCGGCCGAACAGGAACTCGAGACGCACACGATGAGCATGGAGATGGACGTCTCGGTGGACGACGGACCGAGTACCGGGATGAGCGTCGACAGTGCCATCAACGATACGGCGACGGAAGGCTGGGCCGAGTACGACATGGCTGGCACCACTGGACCCGGTCAGCCCTCGAATTTCGAGGCGTACTTCGACGACGTGTTCATGTACATGGACAGCGGCGAGGACGAGTGGGAACGTCTCCGACTCGACGACCTCGAGGACGACACCACGGAGGAGTTCTGGGACGTGAACGAGACGACGGCGACCGAGGAGCACTATTACTACGGCGACGTCTCCGTCGAGGACGACGGCGACACGGTTTCCGTTACCACCGAACTCGAGGGCGACGAGATGGAAGCCGCGGTGGAAGAATCAGGTGAGGACGTTTCCGGACTTCAGGGATGGGGGAGCGCCTCGTTCGACGACGTAACGATCGAAGAGGAAGTCGACGCGGAGACGAATCTGCCCCTCACCGTCGACATGGAGGGCGAGATCAGCGAGGATGACGACACCGCGACGTTCTCGATGCAAAGTGAGTACGACGACCACGACGAGGACGTCGATGCGGAGATTCCGGACGACGTCCGGGACAAAGCGGAGGATGCGGGCGGTATTCACCATCCGATGACGTGAACTACCCCGATCACGTGAATTCATCTCGCTGTGGGTAGTGTGTTCGTCGATCGATCCGTGTTGGTAACTCGAGGGAGCGTGTGGTCTCGCCGTGGCTCCTCGAGTGTTCAAGGTGTGAATCTCCCCATCGTTCGATACAAATCGAGCACGCGACGCTCGAGTCGCAGTGTAGTGTCTCACGCATTCGTCAACTTGCCAGACTTCACGACAGCGATGAAGAAGGCGAAACTCGCCCCGGCGATCAGTGCAACGCTCCCAAGCGCGACGTTGTCCAAACGGATGAAGCCAACGACTCCGAGGGAGAGGAGAATCACCAGTAGCGTCCAATCTACCCAGGAAACGTCCCCCTCCCGATAATTCGACTGGAAGATAGCTCGTTTCATAGTCTCTCTGACACGCTGCAGTTTCATATATCATCCCCACACACTCCAGAATATTTTTGTCAAAATGGTCTCGATCAGCGGGGAGTAAGCACTCGAGGTGGTTACTCCAGCGAGTGCTCGAGCACCGACACGCCGTCCGTTCCGTCTAGTTCATCGAGCACCCCTTCCAGATGCGCTTTCCCACTGCCCTCGAGCCCCAGCGTTACGGGAACCCGATTCGGCTCGTCGCTGGGTCCGCGACGGGCGCGCTCGAGCACGTCGAGTTCGGCCCCTTCGGATTCGACGGTCTCGACCACGCGACCGACGGTGGTCGGCCAGCCCGAAACGGCCACTCGAGCGTCGACGTAGCGCTCGAGTTCGTGCAGTCCCGTTCGAGTCAGTTCGGCGTGTTCGGTGAGGTTCACGTTGCCCCCCGAGACGATCACACCGACGTGTTCGCCCTCGAGATCAAGCCCGGCCGACTCCGAGAGTGTGGCCGCCAGCGGGGCCGCACCAGCGCTTTCGACGACCGTCTTCGCCCGCTCGGCCAACAGGGTGACGGCGGTGGCGATCTCGCGGTCGCTGACGCTCACTACGTCGTCGACGACCTCGCGAGCGTTCGCGAAAGTGGTCTCGAGTAGTCGGGTGTCTGCGATGCCTTCCGCGACGGTGTCTACGCCCTCGAGTTCGTGAATCGCGTCGTTCTCGAGCGACGGCTTCGCGTGGAACGCACCCTCGGGCTGGACCCCGACGACCCGAATGTCGGGGTCGTGAGCCTTCAACACGGTGCCGATTCCTGAGATGAGCCCGCCACCACCGATCGCAACGAGGACGGTGTCGATCTCGGAATACTGCTCGAGCAACTCGAATCCGATCGTTCCCTGTCCCGCGATGATGGCCTCGTCGTCGAAGGGGTGGACGAACGTCTCGCCCGTCTCGTCGGCTCGCTCGAGGGCGTACTCGTAGGATCGTTCGTAGATGTCGCCCTCGACGACGACTTCGGCTCCGTAGCCCCGAGTCGCTTCGATTTTGGCGGCGGGGGTGACCTCCGGCACGACGATGGTGGTCTCGATATCGAGCAACTGGCCGGCCAGCGCGACTCCCTGTGCGTGGTTGCCCGCACTCGAGGAGATAACGCCGACCTCGCGCTCCGCGGGCGAGAGCTGAGCCATCGTGTTGTACGCGCCGCGAATCTTGAACGAGCCCGTTCGCTGGACGTTCTCGAGTTTGAGCCCGACGGAGGCGGCCCCGCTCAGGTCGGCGAACGTGGTGGACGTGTCGAGGGGTGTTCGATGAACGACCTCGTCGATTCGATCGCGTGCGGCCTCGACATCGTCGACGGTGACTCGGTGGTCCCTCATCGTTCGTCCTCTCGTTCGCTCCTGTTTCGTTCGTTGCCATTTCGCTCGTTCCCCTCTGGCTCGTTCCGCTCTCGTCCGCCTTCCGTCTCGTCGACCTGCGGAACCGGATGCCGGCGCTCGAGTTCTCGAATGGTCTCGACGAGCACGTCGACACCGTGTGCGAGGCTCGCCTCGTCGACGTCGAACGTCGGCGTGTGGTGGTTCGTCGGGTGGTCGGTGCCGACGATCAGGTACGTCGCGAGGCCGCCCTCGCGCTGGACGCGCTCCATCAGGAAGGTCGCGTCCTCGCTGGCTCCGAAGTCCGCGGCGGGCACGACGGACTCGGTTCCGGGCACGTCGGTTGCAACCTCGCTGAGGAGGGCCTGTAACTCGGGGTCGCTGTCGGCTCGAGGCGATTCGCTGACGACCTCGACGTCGGCCCGACAGCCGTGCATGGTCGCTGCAGATTCGACGGCCCGCTCGAGGCGGTCCTTCATGTATTCCATGAGTTCGGTCGTCTCACCACGCGCTTCGGCCTCCATGTGGGCTCGTTCGGCGATGACGTTGCTCGCGGAGCCCGCCTCCGCGTAGCCGACGTTGACTCGAGTCATCCCGTCGCGGTGGCGCGGAATCCCGTAGGCGTTTCCGATCGCCGTCCCCATCGCGTGCATGGCGTTGTCGCCCTCGTTGGGCTCCTTTCCGGCGTGTGCGGAGGTGCCGTGGATCGTCGCGTCGACGTGACACATCGCGAGTGGTTTCTCGATTCCAGCGACGACTTCGCCCGTCGGGTGATCGAGCCCGACGTGGACGGCGAGTAGGTAATCCAAATCGTCCGCGAACTCGCTTTTCGCCATCGGGCAGCCTCCGCCGCTCACCTCCTCTGCGGGCTGGAAGAAGACCACCAGTCGTCCCGAGAAGTCACCACTCTCAGCGATTGCCTCGAGGACGGCGAGCCCCCAGGTCATGTGTACGTCGTGGCCACAGGCGTGCATCGTGCCGTCGATTTCCGACCGAAAGCCCTCGGCGGCTGGCTCGTGGTCCTCGCTGGTCGATTCTTCGATGAACAGCCCATCGATGTCGACGCGTAATCCGATCGTTGGACCCACACCGCGCTCGAGGACGGCGATAGCTCCGGTGTTGCCACCGGCCATCGACTCGAGCAGAGCAGGGTCCGCGCCGCGCTCGCGAGCCCCCTCGATCCACGGCTCGAGGTCGCCCTCGGGGACGGCCATTCGGTCGGCGGGGTCGTAGGCGTCCGGACCGACTGCCAGTTCGTCGACGCCGATGGATTGGATTTCCTCGACGAGTTGGGCAGTCGTGGTGAACTCTCGCCACGCGGGTTCCGGGTGGCGGTGTAAACTCCGTCGGAGGGACACGAGGCGGTCCCGTATCGGCTCGGTCATGTCAGTAACTGACGTGTCCGACGACCTTAATTGTACACAATCAGTGTTAACGGCGGCTACACAAAAAGGGATAAGAGAGTCGATGACAACCGTAGGGTATAGATGCGTTGCACCGGCGATAACCCAGTGTAACGCGCGAACGCACTATGAGCACGAACCCAGATATCGTCGTTCTCCGAGAGGGGACGGAAGGACTGTCGATGGAATCGTACGCCGAAACCCTCCGGGAACAACTGCCAGAACGCACCGTCGCACTCGCACGAACGCCCGCCGACGAGCGAGAACTCGTCCCGCGGGCGCAGGTCGTCACCGGAATCTCGATCGACGAATCGCTCCTCGAGTCCGCCGACCGACTCGAGTTGTTCGCGTGTATCTTCGCCGGAACGGACCACCTCCCGATGGACGCGCTCGCAGACCGCGGCGTCACCGTCACGAACGCGGGCGGTATCCACGCCCCCGGCATCGCCGAGCAGTCGATCGCCAACATGCTCGTATTTGCGCGCAATCTCCACGAGGGCTGGCGACGCAAGCAACACAACGAGTGGCGTCACTTCCAGTCGCGGGAGTTCACCGACAGCACGGTCACCGTCGTCGGCCTCGGCTCGATTGGCCAGGAGATCGTCACCCGACTCGAGGGCTTTGGCGTCGAGACCATCGGCATTCGCTACACGCCGGAGAAGGGCGGCCCGACCGACGAGGTGCTCGGATTCGAGGAGGCTGATATTCACGAAGCCTTCTCGCGCAGCGAGTACGTCGTCCTCGCGTGTCCGCTCAACGACTTGACCCGGAACCTCGTCGACGCGGACGCGCTGGCCACGCTGCCGACCGACGCCGTTCTCGTCAACGCCGCCCGCGGCGGAATCGTCGACACCGACGCGCTCCTCTCGGCGCTGCAGGTAAACGGCATCCGCGGTGCGGCCCTCGACGTCACCGACCCTGAACCGCTGCCGAACGACCACGAACTCTGGGACCTCGAGAACTGCCTCATCACGCCCCACACGGGCGGCCACACGCCCAAACACTGGGATCGACTTGCCGACATCGTCGCGCACAACGTCGACGCGCTCGAGGCGGACGATGGAAGTACCCTCGAGAACATCGTCTACCAGCCCGACCTTTGACCATGGCCACTGACAATTCGCCGACCACGACCGACCACAGCGATCAGACGGAGACGCCCTCGGAGACCGACCTCGGCCCACCGTCGGATCCACGAGAGGAGGACCCCGCAGCGGACGCTCGAGCCGAATACGATTACGTCGCCGGCGACATCGACCGCCCGGCGCTCGTCTCGGCGCTTCGGGAACGTATCGACGGCGAAGTCAGGTTCGACGAACAGACGCGACGACTGTACGCGACCGACGCCAGCGCCTACGAACTGACGCCCATCGGGGTCGTCCTCCCACGCTCGAGCGACGACGTCGCGAGCGTCGTCAGCTACTGTGCGGAACACGAGATCCCAGTCTTGCCCCGCGGGGGCGGCACCAGCCTCGCCGGACAGGCCGTGAACGAGGCCGTCGTCCTCGATTTCACGACCCACATGGGGGAGTTGCACAGCGTCGACCCCAACGAGCGGCGGGCGACGGCCCAGGCCGGCGCAGTCCTCGAGAATGTTAACGACGAACTCGCTCCTCACGACCTGAAGTTCGCGCCGGATCCCGCCGCGGGCAACCGGAGCACGATCGGCGGCGCAATCGGCAACAACTCGACGGGCGCACACTCCCTGCAGTACGGCAAGACCGACGCCTACGTCGAGGCGTGTGAGGTCGTCCTCGCCGACGGCTCGGTCGAAGAATTCGGCGAGCTCACCGTCGCCGAACTCCGCGAACAGGCAGACCCGGACGGCGGACTCCTCGAGCGGATCTACGACTCCCTTCGGCGAGTAATCGACGAGGAAGCGGAGTCGATTCAGGCGGTGTTCCCACAGCTCAAACGGAACGTTTCGGGATACAATCTCGATCGACTCGTCGCGGAGGCCTACGGCGAGCCCAGCGCGTTCGACGAGAACACCGACGATGAGATCGAACTCGACGCCGACGCCGGCCCGGATCCCGACGCGACCGTCAACCTCGCGCGGGTGTTCGCGGGCAGCGAGGGAACGCTCGGCGTCGTCACGGAAGCGACCGTCTCGCTCGAGCCGGTGCCGGAGACTACGTCGGTCGCCTTGTTGACCTACCACGACCTGCTCGAGGCGATGGCCGACGTGGACACGATCGTTCGAACGCACGACCCGGCGGCCATCGAAGCCATCGACGACGTGTTGATCGACCTCGCGGAGAACACCGAGGAGTTCGCCCCCGTCGCCGAACAACTGCCCGCGGGAACCGAGACGGCGTTGCTCGTCGAGTTCTACGCCGAGAGCGACGACGACGGCCGCGAACAGGTCGCGGACCTGCTGGCCGACCGACTGCCCGACGAAGATGTTCCGGATCCGACAGCTGACGCCGAGGACGCGGACGAGGAGGGGAACGTCACCGAATCCGGACGCAAGGACGATCCGGTTCGGGCGTTCGACGCGCTCGAGGCCCACGACGAGGCCGGGAAGGCCGAACTCTGGAAGCTGCGAAAGAGCGCGGCCCCGATCCTCCTCTCGCGAACCTCCGACGCGAAGCACATCTCGTTCATCGAGGACACGGCCGTGCCGACGGAGAACCTCGCGGACTACGTGGCGGACTTCCAGGACGTCCTCGAGGAGTACGACACGTTCGCCAGCTTCTACGCCCACGCGGGGCCGGGGTGTATGCACATGCGCCCGCTCGTCGACACGAAGTCGGAGGCTGGCCTCGAGGAGTTCGAGGCCCTCTCGGACGCCGTCACCGACCTCGTCGTCGAGTACGGCGGCAGCGTTTCGGGCGAACACGGGGACGGCCGCGCTCGCACCCAGTGGAATCACAAACTCTACGGCGACGACGTCTGGGACCTCTTTCGCGACCTCAAGACGGCGTTCGACCCCGATTGGCTCCTGAATCCGGGGAACGTCTGTGGCGACCACGCCATGACCGAACACCTGCGCTTCGATCCCGACTACGCCTTCGATTCGGGCCTCGAGCCGGCGCTGAACTGGGAGAACGAGAACGGATTCCAGGGAATGGTCGAACTCTGTCACGGCTGTGCTGGCTGTCGCGGCGACCAGGAGACGACCGGCGGCGTGATGTGTCCGACCTACCGCGCAGCAGAAGAGGAGAGCCTGAGCACCCGCGGCCGGGCGAACATGCTCCGGGGCGCGATGAGTGGCGAACTCGACGCCGACGCCACCGACGAGGAATTCCTGACCGAGGTGATGGACCTCTGTATCGGCTGCAAGGGCTGCGCTCGAGACTGTCCCAGCGAAGTCGACATGGCGAAGCTCAAAGCCGAAGTCGAACACGCCGCCCACCAGCGAAACGGGGCGAGTCTCCGGGCTCGAGTGTTCGCGAACATCAACCGGTTGAACGCACTCGGCTCTACGCTCGCGCCGCTGTCGAACTGGGCGGCGTCGCTCCCCGGATCGGGATTCCTCGCCGAGAAGACGCTCGGAATCGCTCGCGAACGCGACCTGCCGACGTTCGCGAACGAGAGCTTCGAAGACTGGTTCGACGCCCGCGGTGGCTCCCGAATTCCACTCGAGGAGGCCGACCGTAAGGTCCTGCTCTTTCCCGACACGTACACGAACTACAACCACCCGCGGGCCGGGAAGGCGACCGTGCAGGTCCTCGAGACGGCCGGCGTTCACGTTCGGATTCCCGACGGCGTGACCTCGACGGGCCGACCGGCACACTCGAAGGGCTTTCTCGACGTCTCTCGAGAGCGCGCCCGGACGAACGTCGAGGCCCTCGCGCCCGAACTCGCGGACGGCTGGGAAGTCGTCCTCGTCGAGCCATCCGACGCCGTCATGCTCCAGTCGGACTACCTCGACCTCCTCTCGGGTCCCGACGTGGAACGCCTCGCGGCGAACACCTACGGCGCGCTCGAGTATCTCGAGCGATTCGATCTGGCGGCTGGACTGCCAACCGCGGACGCCACCGACCTCGACGAACGGCTGACCTACCACGGCCACTGCCACCAGAAAGCGACGAAGAACGACGGCCACGCGGCCAGCGTGCTCGAGACCGTCGGCTACGAAGTCGACGCGCTCGATTCGGGTTGCTGTGGCATGGCCGGTTCCTTCGGCTACGAGGCCGAACACTACTCGCTGAGTCAGGCGATCGGTGAGGTGCTCTTCGATCAGGTGGACTCGAGCGACGGCGAGACGGTCGTCGCCCCGGGTGCCTCCTGTCGGTCACAATTGGCGGAATACGACGGTTGTAACGACCCGCCGCATCCGATCGAGAAGGTGGCCGCGGCTCTGTCGGCGTAACGACGGGTGCTGAGTTCCGTCGGTCAGTATGATCGCCGGCCATCGTCGGGTTATTTTTCGAGGGGTCTCGAAGCGGAGTTCATGGAACGGCAACCAGCGACGCGAGGAGGACAGCGATGAAGCTCACCGGGATCGATCACTTCGTGCTTACGGTGGAGGACGTCGAGGCGACGTGTGCGTTCTACGAGGACCTAGGTGCTGAGATCGTAACCTTCGGTGACGATCGCAAAGCGCTCCGATTCGGCGAGCAGAAGATCAACCTCCACCCGATCGACAACGACGTTGACATCGTCGCGAGGGAACCGACGCCCGGCGGGGGCGACTGCTGTCTGGTGACCGAGACGCCCATCGAGGATGTCGAGCGCCGACTTCGGGAGCGAGACGTCGAGATCGTCATGGGCCCGGTCGAACGGACGGGAGCCGTCGGTCCGATTACGTCGGTGTACGTTCGAGATCCTGACGGAAATCTAATCGAGATCGGGCGCTACGACGACTGATCGATCGGAATACGTTGGTGAGAGGCAGTGCACCCAACGTGTGAAAATCGAATGTGTCGACTACCGCGCACTACGGCCAGAGCCCGCGTTTGGCCTTCGCCTCGGCGATCCGTGACAGTGCAACGACGTAGGCGGCGTCGCGCCACGTCAGATTCTGTTTCTCGACTTCCTCGCGGATGTCCGCCCAGGCGGCGAGCATCTTGTCCTCGAGTTCGGCGTTGACCTCGTCGAGCGTCCACTGGCGACGGTTGATGTCCTGAAGCCACTCGAAGTAGCTGACGGTGACGCCGCCGGCGTTGGCGAGAATGTCGGGGATAACCGTAATATCGCGTTCCTCGAGGATGGTGTCAGCGGCGAACGTCGTCGGGCCGTTCGCGCCCTCGACGACGATGTCGGCCTCGATGGCGTCGGCGTTGTCCGCGGTGATCACGTTCCCGACGGCGGCGGGGATCAATACATCGACATCGAGTTCGAGCACGTCCTCGTTGGCGATCGTTTCCGGAGCGTCTTGCTCGAGGACGGCCTCCGGCTCCTCGTCGTGGGTTGGAATGTCGTGGGTGTCGAGACCCGCGGGATCGTGGATGGCTCCGTTGACGTCGCTGACGGCGACGACGGTCGCTCCCCAGTCCTCGAGCAAGCGGGCGGCGTTCGCGCCGACGCTGCCGAAACCCTGGACGGCGACGGTGGTGTCCGAAACGTTGCGGTCCTCGTAGTCGATAGCTTCTCGCGTCGCGATCGCAGTGGATCGTCCGGGTGCTTCCTCGCGGCCGTAAGAGCCGCCGACGACGGGTGGTTTGCCGGTGACGACACCCGGGATGGTCTCGCCCTGTTGCATCGAGTAGGCGTCCATGAACCAGGCCATCGTCTGGGCATCGGTGCCCATATCGGGTGCTGGCACGTCTTTCGTGGGCCCGACGTCGTCGCGTAACTCTTCGGCAAACCGACGCGTGAGCCGTTCGGTCTCGCCTTCGGTCAGCGATTTCGGATCGACGGAGATACCGCCTTTACCGCCCCCGAATGGGAGGTCCATGACGGCGCACTTCCAGGTCATCCACATCGAGAGGCCGATGCACTCCTCGGCGTTCACCTCGGGGTGGTAGCGAAGGCCGCCCTTGTACGGCCCGCGCACGTCGTCGTGTTGGGCTCGATAGCCCGTGAACACGTCGACGGAGCCGTCCTCGCGCTCGAGTGGAACCGAAACGCGTGAAACCCGTGTCGGGTGTTTGAGTCGCTCGATGACGCCAGGATCGACGTCGACGTGTGCGGCCGCACGCTCGAGTTGGCGGCGTGCGGTAACCAATGCTGAATCGAGGTCGCTCTCTGCCGTTGGTTCGGTCTCGTGTGTTGTTGACGAAGTCATTGTGGGAGTGCGATCAGTATAGCGGTCCGTTAGGGATGGGTTACGCGCGGAACAGCTTTCGCGGGAAGTCTGCGAGCGTCTCCGCACCACTGGACGTGATGCGGAACGTCTCGCTCAGTTCCATCCCGATGTCTTCCGTCCAGATGCCGGGGATCATGTGGAACGTCATGTTCTCCTCGAGGACGGTCTCGTCGCCGGGGCGGATGCTCGCGGTGTGTTCGCCCCAGTCCGGCGGGTAGCCCAGTCCCATCGAGTAGCCGATTCGGTCCTCCTTTTCGATGTCGTACTTGGCGATGGTGTCGCGCCAGGCCTTTTCGACGGTCTCGCAGGTGACACCAGGCTCGGCAGCGTCGAGTGCGGCGTCGACGGCTTCGACGACGACATCGGCGGTGTGCTCGAGTTCTGCTGGTGGCTCACCGACGAACGTCGTCCGTGCGAGCGGCGAGTGATACCGGTGGCGACAGCCCGAGAGTTCGATGATAACCGGGTCGCCGTCCTCGAATTCTCGGTCCGTCCAGGTCAGGTGCGGGGTTCCGGTGTGCTCGCCCGAGGGCATCAGCGGAACGATCGACGGATAGTCACCGCCGTACTCGTCGGTGCCGGTGATCAGCGCCTCGTAAATCGCAGCGGCGGCTTCGTACTCCGGAACGCCGGCTTCGATGGCGTCTAATCCCGCTTGCATGGCGTTTTCCGAAATCCGGGCAGCCTGGCGCATGTACTCGAGTTCCTGGTCGGATTTTTTGACCCGGACCCAGCCGACGAGGAGCGTCGCGTCCTCGAACTCGGCCTCGGGAAGGTTTTGTTGGAGACGGGTATACGACTTGGCGGTGAAATAGTAAGCGTCCATCTCGAGACCGATTCGTCCGTCCGCGACCTCGAGGTCTTCTAAGACACCGGCGACGTAGTCCATCGGGTGGAGGTCGTGCGGAGAGTGAACGTGATCGTCGCTGTAGGCGCGGATATTCGGTTCAGAGAGAGTGGTCGTCGCCCGCGCGCCGTCGGCGTCCATCTGTCGGCCGACCCAGACGGGTTCCTCGTGCTCGAGGGTGACGATGACCGCCTGATGAACGTAGAACGACCAGCCGTCGTACCCCGTCAGGTAGTTCATATTGGCCGGATCGGCGACGACGATCGCGTCGAGGTCCTCCTCGCGCAATCGATCTCTCGTTCGGCTCAGTCGGCGCTCGTACGCTGCTTCGTCGAAGACAGCTCGTGACATGATAACAGGCCCTCTACGAGAACGATCGATCAGCAGTGCTAAAACTTTTTCGTGTACGTAGTTCACAGATACTGTGTATATCCTGTCGGTGAGCGACACGTCGCCGGACGCGAATGGGCGCAATCGGCTTTCGTCTGGCAACGCACTGTCCAGTCTGCAACCCAAAACACCGCCCGTTAAGAGACGGGGGTTCATTGGCGCGGATATGGCACTACTCGAGACGATCGTGATCGCGTTCTGGGCGATGTTGCCCGCCTACGTTCCGAACAATATTGCCGTCCTGGCGGGTGGCGGTCGACCGATCGACGGCGGTCGGACCATGGGTGGCAGCCGACTTCTCGGCGACGGAAAGACCTGGCGCGGCACGGCAGCGGGCACGACTGCTGGGCTCGCACTCGCGGGCGTACTGACGCTCGCCGCCGACGACGTGAGTGGCGCGCTCGGTGTCGACGTCCCGGAATTCACCCTGCTCGCGGCACTCGGACTCGCGGGCGGGGCGATGCTCGGCGACATCCTCGCGTCGTTTCTCAAACGTCGATCGGGACGCGAACGCGGCGCGATGTTCCCCGGACTCGACCAACTCGACTTCGTCGTCGTCTCGCTTCCGCTGACGGCGCTTCTGGCGAACGAGTGGTTCTTTACGTGGTTTACGTGGGACGTTATCGCGGTCGTCGTCGTGCTCACGCCGATCCTGCACGTGACGACGAACATGATCGCCTACCAACTCGGCTTGAAAAACGAACCCTGGTAACGCCACGAACCTCAACTCAGATACGGGACGTGAAGCGGGATATTCCGCTCGACCGTCGACCGGAATCGCGCAGAGAGTGCGAGCAACGTGAGGAAGTAAACGCCCGCTCCGAACCCGACGAGCGATACGACGATGAACGCGTTGTGCTCGACGATGGCGGTCGTTTCGACGGTCTCGAGTGCGCCGTAGACGACGACGCCCATCACCAGAGCGGCTGTAATTTGGCGTCCGATTTCGCCGAACGGCGTCCGGAAATCGACCAGTCTCGAGAGCGTGACATAGGCCAGAATCGTCGCGACGGCGACCGACGCGATACTCGCGATCGCTGCTCCCTCGAGACCGAATCGCGGGATGAGCACGACGTTCAGCCCCGCGTTGAGTACGATGAAGACCGCATTGATCCGGAACGCGAGGTCGGGTCGATCGATCCCGTTGAGGCCGTTCATTAGTTGCTTCTGATAGGAGTACAGTGTCGTCGCGACGATGAGCAGTGCGAGGACAGTCGCCCCGTCGACGAATTCCGGACCGTATAGCTCGAGGAGACGATCGGCGAGCAGTGTCCCGCCGACGATGCCCGGAATTGCAATGAGTCCGGTGAACGCGAGTGAATCCTCGACGAGGCCGGAGACGGCTTCTCGAGCGTTTTGGGCGGAAGTATGGCTAATTTCGGGAAACATCGTGGAACTCACGGCCCCCCCGAAGATATCGAGGAACTTCGCGATGGACCACGCAACGGAGTAGACACCGACGAGTGCCGACTGCGCGAAGACGCCGAGGAGGAGGATGTCGACCTCGTTGAACGTCCGGGACTTGAGCGACCCGAGCCACGAGAACTTCGCGTAGTCGAAGAGGCTCACGAAGTGACGTTTACTCGGCATCGATGGTTGGGTGGAGACCCAGTACAGGCCGACGATGCCGACGATGATCCCACCGAGGGCGTAGCCCACGAGCATCCCGAGGAGTCCGTAGCCGGCGATGACGAGCACGATCTGAATGAGGCTCTGGCCGCCGATTTTGACTGGCTCGAGCACCCCCTCGATGTGGACCTTTCGTTCCCCTTTGAGCGTCTTGTCGATCGTCCTGTAAAACAGCTTGATGAAGAGTAACGCGACGACGAACCAGACGACAGAGAGGGCGACGTAGTGATCGAACTCGGCGATGTAGGACTCGAGAATTGGTTGTGCGACAATGACTGCAAGAGAGAGGCAAACGGCGAATCCGGTGATCCACACGAGCGCGGCCGAAAGATACGCTCCCTGTTCTCGCCCTTCGCTGATCCGCTTCGTCGTCGCCTGACCGACACCGAACTCACCGGCCAAAATGAGCCAACTGACTACCGTGAGTACCAGGGTATAGACGCCCAGAACTTCTGCGCCGAGTTCTCGAGCGAAATAGAGCGTAGCGACGAAGCCGAGGGCAGACCCGAGGAGTTTAGAGAGAAAGACGATAAGAGAAGTTTGTCCAATATTCATGCGCAGTGGTGTCTATTCAACGAACGTTTAGAGTGTGGATTTAGGTACTTTTCTATTATTCCTGTAGCTTCACTTTAGACTACATAGCACACATTGTCTAATATCGGTTATATCTGCTATTGATTCTCGAAATGGTATGAAAATCATTCTATTCGAATTGACAAACCGAACTCACATCAAGGATATATGACTTTCGAACACCCTCGTGGGCTGAATCGATTGAGATAAATTTCCCATCCCGACTCCACCGGGGATGAAGGTCACACCGATACCCACCATCAAACTCGAATGGGGCTAAAAAATTCCCCAATTTGATACTCCGGCTGTTGTATATGTTGTAGAGCCAAAGCGTCCGTTTGCGGGTTCGGTCAGGATACGTATCGGTGACGACCCACTCGCCATCTGGTGACAACGTCGGATGACCATCGCCGTAACCGGAAAGTCCTTCTACGTAGTCGATCTCTCCACTTTCAGTATCTACGATGTGATAGCCACGACCGTGGGCCTTGGACCCTCCCCAGAGAAACAATCGCTTTGTATCTAGCCAACAGTAATGTGAGACGTACTCGTTCTCTAACAAGAGACGTCGCTTACCGAACCGATTCGAAACTAACAATCGCGTCTGGCGTTGCCCGTCGTCTACCCATCTGTGTAGAAATGCGAACTGATCGCCATCGGGTGCGTAGAGCCCATGATGAATATAATGATACTCAGAGTCGACTGCTGTTTCTACTTCACTGATCAAGGATCTAAAGGAAACGATCAACTCTGTATTCCCATCACGATCAATGCGGACTATGCCATCTTCGGCCGGAGTAGCTAACTCAGATCCATCGTCAGTTCCGTAGCCGTAGGCAGGACTGTTGTGATCCAGTCGACGGTAATTGATAGATAGGAAGTCCTCACCAGTCGGATTCATCGCTTGCATCGGTTGCTGATATCGATCGAGTTCCTCACCATCAGTATTAACGATCCGCGCCACAGCGTTACCGTTCTCGATATCGTTGAATATGAGCGCGTCTTTCTGTGTCGGGTGCCAACGTGTTCGAGCACCCTGCTGATAGTTCCAGGCATCAGTCGATGCGATACGTTCGGAACCGTCCTTGCCAAGCACGGAAATTGAGACGGTACCACTCGATTCATCTAGTTCGTGAACAACGTACTGGGTCTGGTCTTCGTTCCAAGGACAAACATCGTAGAAGCCCACAAAGAACTCGTCGAGAGTTCCGTCCTCGGCCCCGAACCACGTAGGCGCTGTATGAAGGGGTACATCGTCGTGAAGTTTATATTTAAAATCTCTATTTGCAAACAGGAGATAACTCGCTCGCTGATAGGTAGTTTCGACTGCTCCCTTTATTCGTGGAAAGTCGTTGAGGTAATGACCTACTGCTTGTTCAAGTCTATTGTATCCGCTCATAGTTCACAAGTGTTTGAAAAAATAGAGGTGAGTGATCCATCAAACTTTTCGTGAGTAGCTAAGACCAGAACTGGGATTGCATCGACACCGAGAATCTTCGAAATCGACAATCTATGACGGCCCTCGCAGTTATACAAGACGTCCCCATCACGGCCAACAGTCACCGTAACTTCATGGAGGGGATGACCGTTTAATTTTCGCTGAGACCGATAGCCATGTTCAGACATTCTATCGTGGAGCCAGTCGAGTTTCTGACACCTATTCATCGCCAACTCTTCCGCTTCCTCGTCATTCCATCCTCGTTTACAAAACCGATCACGGAGCTGTTGATAATAAACTGTTTTTTTCCAGTCTTGATCATCGACAAAGTGTTGGTGAGCACCACGATACAAAAGAAGTTGTGAAAACTGAGGTGAATCTTTATCCCACGATCCGAAACAAGAGTCGCCATATTCGACTTCTTTAGCGTATGATACCGACTTCCACTCTGACTCACGGGGTTTGAAGTGGGGGAAATAATCGAGATGTCCATCTTCCCGGCGTTCGTATTTTCCAGTTAACCCTGTGATATCTTTTGGCGAAATCCACACGGGTGTAATCGTCTCTGTGTTGTAGCGCCGACGGAGACATAGCATTTGACCTCGGTAGTACCCAGGTGAACCCTCGAGAAGATTAGCTACCGATCGTTCAGTGTGATCCACTACTACACCTGCTGTTTCAAATACTCCTTTGTCGTCAAGATGACGGACAAGCTTTCGAATTTTAATTTCCATCGACATATATAATATCTAAACTATCTATTTATGGTTTAATAAATTGAATTATCTGATTTCATCACAATCCATTATGTCTTGACCACGAGTCTCTGTGTCGATAATTGATTGTCAAAGGTATAAATTTGCCTTCTAGTAAAGAATAGGGAGTAATTGTCGTATCGGTACTGTATAGTCGGGTACCTCCTCAGCTGGCGTTCGACAATCGAGCGCTCAATTTGGCCGATTATGGTTATAGTGATGGTTGATGGATAGGAACTCGCGCTGAAGCGCTAGCGCGCGAGTGAGTTATTAGCCAGCGAGTGTGATTATGCTGTTAAAACCGGTGAGTTTCCATAACCGGTCGGATTTGATGGTTTCAATAGGTGTGGCCTCCATCCACAGTGGAGTCCTAATGAGCAAGTGGTGTCTATTGATTCAACTCACAGAAATACACGATTGACATATATTCTTGGCGTTGGTGATGTCCTAGGAGATCTACCCAACAATCCGCATTGAATTACTTACGTATTTTCTTGAACAATTGATGGTACCCATCAGCCACTCTTTCCCAACTATACTTTTTAGCAATGGTCTGAAGATTACGGCCGTATGTGTCCCTCATTTCACTATTCGAAGAGAGTTTATTGAGTTCTGCCGAGATTGAATTTGGGTCTGGCTCGACAAAAGCAAGCTCCTCGTCATTGTACCACCGCTCAAGTTCACCCGGCCGGACAATTGCAGGAATACCTGCAGCGCCATATTCTTTCAACTTGAGCGGTTGCTCAGCGTCTTTGAAGCAAAACCCGACGTCGGCCTGGTCAAGGAAGCCTGGCATCAATTGATACGGAAAAGCCCCCGGAAAATGTGCGTTTTCTATATCTGTTGTTCGCTGTTGCACCTCGCTTTCCAGTGGCCCTTCACCAAGAAATACGAATTCCCAGTCGGGAGTTACTTCTGCTGTATCGAGAATATTCCTTATTAAATAGCTCGGTGAGAGAACCCCGATATAGATTGCTATTGGCTTTTCGGGGTCAACAGTATTTTCTGTTAGGATTTTTTTAGCTTTCTCGATTACTTCTTCATCGGGGTCTGCAAATGCGTCGTAATTAACCGCATTTGGGAGTTTGACTGCATCGTTGATATTGCGTTTGAGGGCCTTTTGATGGGTTGATTCGTAAACGAACACAGTCGCATCAGCGCGTTGGAGGACTTTCCACTCGTACCACTCAAAAAAACGGAAAAGTGGTTCGGGTAGATAATTGATATCAGAGATAGGGTCACTAACATCTCCTAAAAATGGTTTGCGGAGTATTTGAGAAAGAGGATATCCAATATAGAGTCCGACACGAACATTTCCAGCGATCACATCGTAGTCGTTAGTTACAGCCTTCTTGATTGCACTGACAGCATCGAATCCAGTTGCATCGCATATGTCGATATCATATCCGCGTTCTCGAAGCTTTTCAGCGATACGCTCTCGGCGAACGCTAATATTATCACCTTTTGAGGGACGAAGCCAGAGTATCCTCATTGTCTGAACGACTTTTTATCACTTATTAACCTTTTCCAAGGAGAATGACCCTCTCAGATATCAGATAAATGGAAAGAAGTGTGGCAGGTATGTTCTCCGGATTAAATATATACTTCGAATGTGTATATGGTGAATAGTCTACATATCTACGTATGTGGCCGTAAGCTGACCAATAGTGTTTAAAAACTGTATGACGTAGTGGCATTATGGACGATCAGGACGTGATAGATTACTTCACCTCCCACCTTTCTTCTACAGATTACACAGCAAGTGCAACGAGTCAGTCACTCGAGCAAGTTGCACCACTTGTATCATCCTTAGCCAAACACCGAGGAGAAATTAATACAATCCTCGAGCTTGGAGTCGGCTACGGTGGATTGAGTGGGGCGCTCGCTGATATTCTTAACTGTAGTTCTGTCCACGGAATTGATGTAGATAAAGAACGTCTCAAGGTCGCAGAAAAAAGAGGCGTTGAAACTTACAATCTCGATCTCGAATCGGACCCATATCCATTCAAAGATGGCGAAGTGGATCTTGTCCTTTCGTTCGGTGTCTTCGAACATCTTAGATACTTCGACCACCCCCTCGAGGAATCGTATCGAATCCTCAGCCAGGATGGACATATGCTTCATTCGGTTCCAAACTTGGCAAGTTGGGTAAACCGAGTCGCCCTATTATTTGGGAAGCAACCTCGGGACGTCGAAATTTCACGAAACCGTGCGTTTGGAATCTCTGAATTCTATTCAGATACCGATTTCCTCAATCACGTACACTCTCCTACTCATGATGCTTTCTTGGAACTATTGGATTATCATGGATTCAGTGTTGACGAAGTGACTGGAATATACCCTTACCAGAACAAATGGTATGTCGAATTAGTAGATAGGATCACGTCTTTCCGTCCCAGTCTTTCCCGCCGAATTATCGTATTGGGTGCGAAGAAAAACCCTTAAATCTAGAGTCGAGTCCTGCATTTTCTCGGTTATCTCGTTACTCTCCAAAAAGCAGTTCGTACACGTACCCACTTCCCACAGCCCCAGTAAACACGAACAACATGACGAATTGCACGAATCCAGCCAAAGATGGGGACATGGCTAGTGACCGAAGCCGCCGGGGAACGAAACCACCGAGCAACTGCTGTAAATACGCCGTCTCTGAATCCTTCGAACCCGTCTCCCGACGCTCGAGTCGACGTTTCGATCGGCCCTGTTCGAACGCTCGAGCGAGGAGCCAGCGGAGTTTCGTTCGGTGTTCGAATACCTTGTGAGCGACGATAGCGTCGGGGTTGTAGACGACGCCGCGCCCGTAGCGGCGCTGGAGTCGGGTGCCGATTTCGGCCCCCTCTGAGTGGCTGTAGGAGTCGGCGTCGGGACCGAGTTCGGGGTCGAACCCGCCGAGATTCACGAAGACGTCACGGCGAAAGGAGATGTTTGATTCGAACGTGTTTCGAATTTCGTCGCCGCTCGAGGCGAATCCCGGGTACGTGACGCCGATCAGCCAGTAGAACTCTTCGGGGAGGACCGCTGGCTTTCCGGCGATCCAATCGGCGGTCATTTTTCCGCCAGCGGCGATCGCATCGGTTTGCTCGTATGTTTTTACCAGCTTCTCGATCCAGGTCGGCACTGCCGTAGCGTCGTCGTCGATGAACGCGACAACGTCCCCCGTCGCCAATTCGGCTCCTCGAGTGCGACTGTACGAGACGCCCCTGTTTTCGTCGTTGCAGTAAGCCGAAACGGCTGCGTTGTCTCCGAAGTCCGATCGAAACCGATCGAATACCTCGCGGTTTCCGTCGACGACGACTATAATCTCGATCTGGTCGTATGTTTGAGAGAGGAGACTGTCGATACACTCCGAGAAGTCGCCGTATCGATCCATCGCGTACGTGCAGGCGACGACGGAAACCTTCATTCGGCTCTCGTTTACTGTGAGCGGCGAATAAGCCTTTTCCTTCGCCCAGCGACGGTAATTCTTAGCTGTCTTCGGATAGTGAAGCGAGGCGATAACGAGTTGGAGAACGTTCTCGTCAGGTGGTTGTTCGACCTGCCAAACAAAAGTTGAGTGGCATATGACAAGGCTTATTCTTGACTTGTGTCTGGTGGAAGCTAATGAGTACGGATACCGAACACGTCGAAGAGGGTGCTGCGGCCTCGCCCTCCCTCCTCGAGACGTGGCGCGATTGGTATCACCTGCCGCTTATCGGCGTTGTGATACTGTTTATGTTCGTGACACGAGTGCTGTCGTACGGGAATTTCATCACCGACGACGGTCGGCCAGCGTTGAACGCCGTCGACTCGTGGTACCACTGGCGGACCGTCGAGTGGACGGCCGAAAACTACCCGAATACGATGCCCTACGAGATCTGGACAGGGTTTCCGACGGGGAACTACGCCGGTCAGTTCGGGACTTTGTTCGATCAGATTATCGTGACCATCGCGATGATCGTCGGTCTCGGTGATCCGTCCTCAAGCACGCTCTACTCCGTCGCACTGCTCACCGTGCCGGCGATGGCGGCACTCGTCGCGATTCCGGTCTTCTACATGGGTCGTCGACTCGGCGGTACGGTCGGTGGGCTCGTGTCGATCGCAGTCCTCGCGCTCGCACCAGGGACGTTCTTCTATCGGTCGACGGTCGGTCAGCTTCAACACCACGTTGCAGAGGTGCTGTTCATGGCACTCGCTGTCCTCTCGATGATGGTCGCGCTCCGTGTCGCTGAGCGCGAACAGCCGATTTACGAACTCGTCGCCGACAAGGACTGGGACGCGCTCCGGGAACCGGCGAAGTACAGCGCCCTCGCCGGTGTAGCACTCAGCTTGTATCTCTGGGTGTGGCCGCCTGGCGTCGTCCTCGTCGGTATCTTCGCCGTCTTCTTCACCGTTCAGCTCTGTCTCGATTACGTTCGTGGAACGTCGCCCGACCACCTCGCGTTCGTCGGTGCGATCAGCATGGCGATTCCCGCGCTCTTCATGCTCGTGATGATCGAGGAAGTTTCGCTGGGAAGTACGACCAGTTTCGGCCTCCTGCAGCCGATTGCTGCTGCCCTCGTCGCATTCGGTTGTCTGTTCATGGCCGGACTCGCTCGAGTCTGGAACAACCGGAATATCGACCGACGCTACTATCCGGCGGCGATCGGCGGATTGCTCCTCGGTGCATTCGTCGTGATGTGGCTCGCACTGCCGGATCTCTACGATACGTTCGTCGGCAACCTCACGGGGCGGCTCCTTCCGCTCGATCCATCTGACACGGGCCTCACCGTCTCGGAAGTCCAGCCGCCGGACGACTTCAACGCCCACGTCTTCGGCGAGTTCGGTGCGGCGTTTTACACGATGCTCGCCGGGCTCGCGTTCCTCGTCGCGCGGCCGTTCCTGGGGCGTGAGTTCCGTGCCGAGTACACGCTCGTCATCATCTGGTCGCTGTTCCTGATCAGCATGACGGCGACACAGGTCCGATTTAGCTACTATCTCGTGCTCGCAGTTGCCGTCGTCAACGCGATCTTCGTCGCCGACGTCGTTCGATTCTTCGACCTCGACATCCGCGGCGGCGTCGATTCGCTCCGCCAGGTCGAGACGTACCAGATTATCGTGCTCGTGTTAGTCGCGATGTTAGTGTTCGTTCCGCTGCTCACGCCGATGGCCGGCGGTGCGACCGCCTGGCAACAGGGTCAACACATGGGGCCACACCACGAGGCGATGACCTGGGAAGAGTCGAACCACTGGCTCGCCGAAAATACCCCCGAACCGGGTAACTGGGGCGAAGACGAGAATGCGGACCAACTCGACTACATGGGGACCTACGAGTATCCGGAGGACGGTGACTACGACTATCCGGCTGGCTCCTACGGCGTCATGTCGTGGTGGGACTACGGACATCTGATCACGACGCAGGGTGAACGGATGCCACACTCGAACCCGTTCCAGCAACACGCCGACTCGTCGTCGGCGTTCCTGACGGCCGAATCTGAGGATCGTGGTGAGTTAGTCCTCGATACGATCGCCGCTGGCGAAAACCCGACCGACCTCACCGACGAGGAACTCGAGACCTACGCCGAGGAGGCCGGTGACGAGGAGATGCGCTACGTCATGATCGACAGCGCGATGGCGAGTAGCAAGTTCAACGCCATTTCACAGTGGTCTGGTCCGGACTACGGCTACTACATGACGCCGCCGGATCACGACACCGATGAGCACCTCAACGTCGAGGACCTTCAGGAAGACTTCGACGAAGCACCGTTCCACGAGACGATGCTCGCACAGTTGTACTACGACGATGCGGACGGCATGGAACACTACCGCGCTGTCCACGAGAGCGAGGAGACGCCGCCGATGCTCCTCGGCACCACCGCCGAGGTGTACAACAGTCAGGTCATCGATCCACAGGCTGAAGCCGCCCAGGACCTCGAGGAGATGGGATACTCGGACGGTGACGTGATCCACATCGATGACGGCGAACTCGCACCGCCTGGTGAGGGTCAGCCGTCGATGACGATGGGCCCGATGACCGAAGCCGAAATCACTCAGATTCAGCAGGATCCGATGAACGAACTGGTCGACCTGCAAGCTGGCGTGCCGGTCCAAACGTTCGAGCGCGTCGACGGTGCGACCCTCTCCGGCGAAGTCGACGACGAAGACGAACTGCTCGGCGACAACGCGACGGCGACCGTCGACGTCGACCTCGAGACGAACGCCGATCGGACGTTCACGTACACGCAAGAAGTGGACGTCGACGACGACGGCTCCTTCGAACTGACGGTGCCGTACGCGACAGACAACGAACTCGGCGTCGAAGACGGCTACACCGACAGCGACGTGATGGCGACCGGCGACTACAACGTCTCGGTCGGCGAATTTGGAGAGGACGGCTACGAGACGCAGACCGAAGTGCCAGAAGAGGCCGTCGTCCACGGCGAGACGGTCACGCTCGAGGACTTCGAACAGACCGAACTCGAGGAGCCAGCGGAAGAAGATGACGAGGTCGACGACGAGCAAATCGACGAGGACGAGATGGAAGACGAACTCGAGATCGATGAGGACGAACTCGAAGACGAGATGGCTGACGCCGAGGACGATGGCGACGGTGCTGGCGAAGATCCCGCCGAGTAGGGATTACCACGTTTTGGCCGCTCGCCGGTTTCTGTACCTGGTTCTGATTCATCGGGCAGCGACCGAACTGTCGGCGGTGTCGTGGCTGTCACGATGCAGTCTGCTACAAAAGTAAGAAGGCTTTTGCACGCATCCGAAATACCCTCGAGTAATGCGGGAGCTTCTCGCCATCTATCTCAAGGGGTTTTCGATGGGGACGGCCGACGTCGTTCCGGGCGTCTCGGGCGCAACGATCGCGTTGATCGTCGGCATCTACGATCGATTGATTCAGGCGATTACGGCGATCGACCCGAGAGCGTTCCAGCCTGCGTTGAATCCAACCGATCCCGAGGCTCGTGCGGAGGTTCGGACGGCACTCGAGCGGATGGACGTCGTGTTCTTGCTCGCACTGGGACTCGGTATTTCGACGGCGATCGTGGTCCTCTCTCGAGTGATGCACGTCGCGGCGACGACGTATCCGGTGCCGACGTACGGCTTTTTCTTCGGCCTGATCGCCGCGTCGGCGATCGTCCTCTACAGACAGATCGATCGCTGGACGCGCGAGCGGATCTTCGTCTCGGCCGTTGCCATCGCAATCGCCTTTTTCGTCACGGGAGTGACGACGGGAGACGTCTCTCACGGGCCGTTGATGGTGTTCGTCGCCGGTGCGGTCGCGATCTGTGCGATGGTGTTGCCGGGCGTCTCAGGGGCGTTCTTCCTCCTGATTCTCGGCCAGTACGAGTACATGACGGGCGTTTTGAGCGAGTTCGTCGACGGCGTCCTCGGATTGGCGACCGGGAACGCACTCGCCCCCGTAATCGAGTCCGGCACGGTCGTCTCGATTTTCGGCGTCGGAGCGGTGATCGGTCTGTTCACGATGGCACACATCGTTGGGTACGCTCTGGAACGCTATCGAGCCGCGACGCTGGCCTTTCTGGTGAGTCTGATGGTCGGCGCGCTCCGGTTACCGGTCGAAGAAGTGGGCGGAAACCTCGGTGAAACACCCCTCGGGACGCCTGCAGTCGCCATCGTCGCAGCCGCAATCGGCGTCGGTGCCGTCCTGTTCGTCGATCGGTACACCGACGACCTCGAATACTGAGGGCCAATCGCTAACGACGACTGAGGGCCAATCGCCAATAACGACTGAGGACCACTCGAGTACTGAGAGAAAATCGGTGACTTCGGGCTAATCGGTGAGCCCTACTCCGTGAGTTCTTCGAACGCAATCGTCGGAAACCGTGGAACGACGGCACTGGGACGACGGCCGCTTCCCGTCGCTTCCAACGGCACCCGTTCGATAATTCCCTGATCGGCGAGTTCGTAGATGAATCGTTTGACCGTTCCCCTCGTCAGCTCCGAACGCTCGGCGATCTCCGTCGCGACGGCTCGAATCGGCTGCTCTTCGGAGTCGACGGTGACGAAATCGGCGAGCACTTGCTGGCGCGTCTCCGAGAGCGTGAGCACGCGATCCAAGTGGACACTCTCGTCAGGGACGTCGGCTCGAGCCGTCTCGAGGTGCTCGGGTTCGATTCGGTCGCTGCCTTCCTCGGTCGCGAGGCTGGCGGCGCTGAACAAGACCGCGAGCGCGTCGTGTGCGTTGCCATCCGCCCATATCGCAACGTCTCGAATCGTTTGATGATCGAGGCTGCCCGCCGCGAGGCCGGTCGAGACGCGGTCGGTTAGCACGTCGACGAGTTCGTGTTGTCGGTACGCTGGGACGGTGACGATTGGCTGGTCGTCCGTCCATTCGTCTGGTGGCTCCTGCCCGACCGCGACGGTCGAGACGCTGTCGGCGAGGGGCTCGAGTAACTCGCGAACGCGGCCGTAGGAGAGGGTTTGGGGTTCGTCGTGGTGATCGATTGCGACGATGGCTTTGCGGTCCGGTCGCGAGAGCCGCTCGGCGAGTCGATCCCGTAAATCGGCAGTTCCGACGCCGCTCTCGGGGACGTGGTTGTTCGAGACGACGGAGAGGACCGTTCGATAGAACGCGAAATCGCTCTCGACGCGCCGGCCGTCGACATGGATAAACCACGTTACCGGCTTCGAACTCGCGGCTCGCGTCGTCGTGCCGATCGCTCGAGTGGGTTCGCCGAGGCGTTCGTTGAGTGCACCGAAGAGCGCCGTGACGATCGCTGTCGTTCCGGATCCTGACGGGCCGACGACGGCGACTGGAGGTGGCAACTCGCCGTCGAAGACTGCCTCGAGTGCGTCGAGTAGCTGTTCTAACACGGGGCCGCGCCCGATCGGGTCCGGTCGGTGGACGACGGGGCTCAGTTGGTCGTGGTCGACGACGACAGCCCGTCCCTGTCGAGCCGACCGTCGTCGAGCGATTCGTTCCTCCAGATCCATCTCCTACTTCCCCTTGCGTTTGCGCTCTAGGCCATCACTGTCTGTTCCCACCAGCGCGGCCTCGAGCACCTCGAGCGTGTGTTTAATCTCGTAACCGGTGCCGTGGCCCATCTGCATTGAGCAGGTCGGGCACTCGGTGAGTCCGGTTTCGGCGTTCGAGTCCTCCATGTGTTCGAACATCTCCTCGCCGATTTTCATGGACGTCTCGTAGTTCTCTTCTTTCCACCCGTACGTGCCGGAGATTCCCGAACAGGAGTCGCCGACGTCGTGGGCATCGATGCCGTCAATCGCGTCGAGCACTGCTATCGTCTGTCCATCGAGTCCCTGGTTACGTGAATGACACGGTGCGTGATAGGCGAAATCGTCGTACTCATCGCCGACCGAGGTCCCCTCGAGTTCGGCCCGTAGATCCTCGTGAACGCGGAGGTACTCGACGGCGTCCCAGGTGTTCGAGGCGACGTCCTCGGTTCCATCGAAGTCGAACAGTTCGGGATACTCCTGGCGAAGCGACATCGAACAGGAGCTACAGGAGGCGATCACGTCCGCGCCGTCCTCGATGGCACTGGCGAGTTCGCGAACGTTCGTCTCGGCCGCGCGACGGGCGTCCTCGAGCATGCCGTTTGCGAACATCGGCGTGCCCGAACAGTCCTGTTCGGGCACCACGATCTCGTAGCCAAAGTGCTCGTAGACGCGGACGAGGGCTTTCGCGACCTCGGGCGTGTTGTAGTTCGAGTAACAGCCGTGGAAGTACGCGATTCGCTTGTCCTCGCTTTCGACTCGTGGCCCCCCTCGCTTTGCCCACCACTCGCGGAACGTCTCCGTGGCGAACTCCGGTAACTCCCGTTCGCTCGTGATGCCGAGAGTCTTCTCGCCCAGCCACTGCGTGATCGAAAGCCCCATCACGAAATTCGCCGTGCGGGGGAACATCGACGCCAGCGGGGCGAGACTCCGGTAGTTCGCGAGCATCCGGTTCCGGACGTACTCCCGAGAGAATTTGCTCATGTTCTCCTCGACGTACTCCCCTCGAGCCGTGTTGTGCATCTGTGAGAGGGGCACTTCGGAGGGGCAAGCGCTATCACAGCGCATGCAGTTCGAACACTTCATCACGGAGTCGTCGATGTCGTGGTCGTCCTGGCGCTTGAGTCGCCACTGCTCTGGCCCCTGGAACTTCGGTCCGGGGAACTCGTCGTCGACCTTCGCGACCGGACAGTTCGTGTCACACGTCGAGCACTTGTAACAGTCGTCCGCGCCCGGCCGGAGGTCCATCTCTTCGGCCTCCGGAAAGACCTGAATCGGTTCGAACTCGTCGTTTCCTGGCTGCTCGTCGCTCGGTTGTTCTGCGTTGCTCATGAGATCGAAATCACCACAGTCGGTTGCTCGCGTTCGAGACGGTCGCTCGAGTCGGCACGTCGGCGTCGGGTCTGGCTGTGATCGCGTCGCGATACGGGTTTTTGATCGGTCATCGTGTCGCCTCCTCTCCGGCCCGCGTGCCGGCGACGTAGCCCGTCGCGAGCGAGACGCCCGCGCCGGATTTCTCCGCGGCGTAGTCGTAGCCCCCCAGAACGGACCCAGCGGCTCGCAGATTCTCGAATTCGGGCTCGCCGTTGGGGTCGAGCGGGCGAAGCTCCCGGTCGGGGGAGAGACCGAACGCGGCGAAGGGCTGTTCGCCGAAGGCGTCGTCGACGAACCAGTCGTAGCGGTCCTCGGCGTGTGGAACGTGACAGTCGAAGATTGGCTCCGACACCTGCTCGCGGTCGGACTCGATTCCCTTCCCGACCAGTCCGCCGGTGGCCAGCACGTACTGGTCGGCTCGGTGGGGAATCTCGGCTCCGTGGCGGTCGACGACGACGTGATCGATGCGCCAGCCCCTGTCGTCGTCTCCGTCTGTCGTCTCGTACTCGACTACCGGTACGCCCGAGGTGACGCGAACACCAGCGTCCTCGAGCGCGTCGTACAGTCGCTCCTCGAGTCGCATTCCGGGCAGACTCGGAGGACCCATCGGGACCTCGAAGACGTCGACGCCGAGTTCGTCCGAGAGTGCGTTTCGGACCTCGTCGGCGTGTTCGTCGCCCAGCACGGCCGGGAACCCGACGCGCGGTTCGTCCTCGAGGTGACCCTCCACAGCAGTAACGAGCGCCGTTCGCGCGCCTGTCTCGCCACTTTCCGTCGATACCGTCTCGTCGTGATCGAGCAGGTGCGCGTAGCGCGTCACTTTGGCGTCGTCGCGGACGATGCCGGGGAACGAGAGCGTCACCCCGCGCGCCTCGAAGGGAGCACCCGCGGCCTCGAGGTGGCTCGCGGCGAGTGGGGCGTCGAAGTCCGGGAGCGTCTCGAAGCCGACGAGGAGGGTCTCTCGAGGGTCGCTCGCCAGCCCCTCGGCCGTCGAGACTGGATAGCGAGCGGTCGGTTTGACCGTCCCACCGTGGGTCGGGACGAGCGCGTTGGCGTCAGTGTGTCCACCCGCGTAGGCGTCGCCCGCGATTTCGTCGAAAAAGGCGAGCGCGTCGCGGACGGCCTGACTCCCCACGCGTTCGTAGGGATGGCCCTCGGGCAGGTCCTCGAGTGCGTCGAAGGGGTCGACGAGCGGCGCGTTCGCGTCGTCACCCGGCGCGTAGCCCAAAATATCGATCAGGCCGCTCGCGTGTCGCAGCGTGCTCTGTTTGTACGTGACGAGGCGGACTCGAGCGTCCTTCGCAGACGCCGCGGCCGCAAGCGCAGCCGTCGTGCCTGCGAGGCCGCCGCCGATTACGAGGACGTCGTCTTCGATGGCCATCTAGGCACCTCCGTCGAATCGGGCGTAGTCGACCCCAATCGATGCGTCGGCGGGATCCCGGTCTCGGTTCATCGTCGTCGCGTGGAGGGCGTAGTTGAGCATGGCCTGGGAGAGCTGTTCACCCCAGAGGGCGTGGCGCTCGCCCTTCCAGCGCTCCTGAAAGAGTTCGTCGAGTGCGGCCCGTACCGTCGCCTCGTCGTAGGTGGGGTGGAGTTCGTTCGCCATGTTCTGACAGCAAAAGCCGCCCTGACAGTTCCCCATCGAGGCGCGCGTGCGAATGCGAACGGCGTTCAGATCCGAACCCGACTGCTCGATCGCGTCACAGATCTCGGCCCGCGTAACGCCCTCGCACTGGCAGATGACCGGGTTCGCCTCGTTCGTCTCGAGGACCTCCTGTGCCCGACTGCCGAGTCGCTGCGTGCTTCGGCGAGCGACCGGTGATCGAAGCCCGAACTGGTCCATCCCGGCCTCGAGCGTTTCGATGTTCTCGCTCCCGGGGAGTGGCTCCTCGGCGGTCGCACACGACGCGCTGACGCCCAGTTTCGCACAGACGTGGTTCGAGATTTCCTCGGCCATCGCCCGGTAGGTCGTGAATTTGCCGCCGACGATGCTCGACATGCCCGAAACGCCGTCGCGCTCGGCGTGATCGAGCAGGAAGAAGTCTCGCGTGATGTCCGTTGGGTCCGTCGTTCCCGTTCCCGGCGGTTCGTACAGCGGACGAACGCCCCAGAACGAACGGATCGTCCGGGCCTCCTCGAGAATCGGGACGAGTTCCGAGAGGGTGTCGATCATCTGGTCGACCTCCCACTGTTCTTCGGGGTAGTCGTCCGGGTCCGAGACTTCCTCGTCCGTCGTGCCGAGAATCGCCGTCGTCTCGTGGGGAACGATTATGTCGGCGTCGCCTTTCGGCCGACAGCGGTTGATGACGGTGTCGACTTGCCGGACGTTCATGATGGTCATGACGCCCTTCGAGGGCCGAACCGCGACGTCGAGGTCGGCCATCGCTCCGATCTGGCCCGCCCACGCGCCCGTCGCGTTGACGACGTACTCGGCGGTGATCTCCTCGGTCGCTCCGGCGCTATTGTGCGTTCGCTTCCCGGGCCCTGACTCGTGGCGAACTGTAACGCCGTAGATGTCGTCGCCCTCACGCAGCAGGTCGATCACCTCGGCGTGAGTCTCGATGCGCGCGCCGTGATTTTGCGCGTCGAGTGCGTTCGCGACGCAGAGGCGGAACGGATCGACCGCGCCGTCGGGAACCTCAATCGCGCGCGAGATGTCGTCCGCGAGGTAGGGTTCGACCTCGCGGGCCTCGCGCCCCGAGAGCACCCGCGCGGGGATTCCACAGTCGCGACAGCCCTCGAGTTTCTCCTGAAAGTACTCGTCGGGATCCTCGGGTCGTTGGACGAACAAGCCACTGGTTTCCTCGACGCAGTGGCTCGCAACGTCTCGCAAAATTTCGTTCTCCTCGATACACTCGGTCGCACTGGCCTGATCGGAGACGGCGTATCGCCCGCCGCTGTGTAAGAGGCCGTGCATGCGGCCAGTCGTCCCGTCTGTCAGGGTCCCGCGCTCGAGGAGGGTGACCTCGAGGCCGCGCATCGCCAGATCTCGGGCGATACCACAGCCAGTCGAGCCACCGCCGAGCACGAGGACCTCGGTGTCGTCTGCCATCCCTTCGTTCGACTCTAGGTACCCCGATTCATTATTTTATCGACGCTCCTCGAACAGCCATAACATACAGCCGGGGACGGGATTCGACCGTCGAAAGTACTCGAATCGGGGCAACGCCGACACGTATTGGACTTCGCGACTGTTCGTTGGAACGGAGAATACGCTATTTTGGAGCCCTCTCGAGCAGGTCTCGATTTCTCGCAGTCGTAATGGTCAGCAACTTTTATAATGAACGTCGATATTGTTTACCAGTATCACGCGACCAGCAGTAAAATCATCGCGTGGCGACACCGAAGGGGTGAATACCAGTGACAGAAACCACATACGTCGGAGCGGTAGACCAGGGGACGACCGGCACGCGCTTTATCGTGTTCGATCACAGCGGGCAGGTTGTCGCGAATGCATACGAAACGCACGAACAGATCTATCCCGAACCGGGCTGGGTCGAACACGACCCGATGGAGATCTGGGAGAATACGAAAGCCGTCATCACGCAGGCGCTCGGGCAGGCCGGCATCAGTCCCGAGCAACTCGAGGCGATCGGCGTCACGAATCAGCGCGAGACGACGCTGCTGTGGAACGCCGATTCGGGCAAGCCCGTTCACAACGCCATCGTCTGGCAAGATCGGCGAACCACAGAACGCGTCGAAGCACTCGAGGAAGACGGGATGGTCGAGACGATCCGCGAGAAGACCGGGCTCGAGGCCGACGCCTACTTCTCGGCGACGAAAGCCGAGTGGTTGCTCGAGAACGCCGACCCGATCAAGATGGAACGCTCGCGTCCGGACGACATCCGCGACCGCGCGGAACGCGGCGACGTGCTCTTCGGCACGATCGACTCGTGGCTGATCTACAACCTCACGGGCAACCACATCACCGAGGTCACGAACGCCTCGCGGACGATGCTCTACAACATCCACGACCTCGAGTGGGACGACGACCTCCTCTCGGAGTTCGACATTCCCCGCGAGATGCTCCCCGAGGTTCGGCCCTCGAGCGACGACGATACGTACGGCTCGACGCACCCCGAAGGGTTCCTCGAGGCCGAAATTCCCGTCGCGGGCGCACTCGGCGATCAGCAGGCGGCCCTGTTCGGTCAGACCTGTTTCGACGCCGGCGACGCCAAGAACACCTACGGCACGGGCTCGTTCTTCCTGATGAACACCGGCAACGAAGCCGTCGAGAGCGACCACGGTCTGTTGACGACGATCGGTTTCCAGCGCTCCGGTGAACCCGCCCAGTACGCCCTCGAGGGATCGATATTCATCACCGGCGCGGCAGTCGAGTGGCTCGAGGACGTTTCGCTTATCGACAACCCGGCGCAGACGGCCGAACTGGCCCGAAGCGTCGATTCGACGGACGGCGTCTACGTCGTGCCCGCCTTTACGGGCCTCGGAGCTCCCCACTGGGATCAACGCGCCCGCGGGACCATCGTCGGGATGACCCGCGGCACGAAGAAAGAACACATCGTTCGCGCGACGCTCGAGTCGATCGCCTACCAGACACGAGACGTGGCGGAGGCGATGGTTGCCGATTCGGGCATCGAGATGCGTTCGCTGAAAGTCGACGGCGGCGCGGTCAAGAACAACTACCTCTGTCAGCTTCAGTCGGACATCATCGGCTCGGAGATCGTCAGGCCGGTCGTCGACGAGACGACGGCGCTCGGCTCGGCATACGCGGCCGGGCTCGCGGTGAACTACTGGGACGACGTCGACAGCCTGCGGAACAACTGGCAGGTCGACCGCGAGTTCGACCCCGAGATGGATAGCGACACGGCGGACGCGCGCTACGGGCGCTGGCAGGACGCCGTCGACCGATCGCTCGGGTGGGCTAACGACGGTGACGCAGAATGATCGAGGCGCTCACCGACCTCGCGTACATCATCGCTGCACTCGCCGGCGGCGCGTTCGGCGCGGCAATCGGTCCGCTTCCCGCATTCGTCTTCACCGGCTTCATGGTGATCGCCGGCGAGGCGTCCGCGATCGCCGGCGGGGGCGGCGCGATTACGAACGAGATCGCGTTCGGCCCGGCCTTTTCCCCCGCAGTGAGCTTCGCCGGTGGTGTGGCCGCGACGGCCTACGCCGCGAAGAAAGGGTATATGGACGGCTTCGAAGACGACTATCATCAGGCGAAAAACATCGCGCAAGCGCTCGGAACGAAACCCGACGTGCTCGTCGTCGGTGCGCTCTTCGGCGTCCTCGGCTACTGGTTGACCGTCGCGTCGGAGGGGCTTGGAATGCCCTACGATCCTATCGCGATGGGGGTCGTCCTCTCGGCGATTTTCCACCGACTCATCCTGGGATACAGCATCATCGGGAAGGTTCGAGGAAGCGGTATCCTCGACATGAGCCCCTTCGAACGCGGGGAACGCCGCACGTCTGCGGACGGCGGATCGAAAGTCGTCGACTCGAACGCCGCGACGGACGAGACACCCGAAGGTGGCGACGCCATCACGCCCGACAAAAAAGACGGAGTCGATGAGGCGAGCGCTGGTCGGTTCACCGTCGAACCGTGGCTTCCCCACCAGTACAAGTGGGGTCACGTTGCCACGCTCGGGCTCTTCGTCGGCATCCTCGGTGCGTGGATTGCGATCATGACGGAGAGTGCGTTCCTCGGATTCGGGATCAGCGCCGCGTCGCTGTTGTTCCTCAACCTCGGTATCGAGAAGGTTCCCGTTACTCACCACATCACGCTGCCCGCTGGCACCGCCGCAATGGCAGTCTACGACTTCGGTGGTAGCGACTTCTACGACACGGACCTCGTTAGTTACCAGGAAGGTGCGATATTGGCTGCCCAGTCCGCGGAAGTCGCGCTCGTCATCGGTCTCGTCTTCGGCGTGATCTGTGCCGTATTCGCCGAACTGTTCCAGCGGATCTTCTACGCCCACGGCGACACGCACGTGGACCCGCCCGCCGCAGCGATCGTGTTCGGAACGTTCCTAGTCGCGTTGCTGTACGTCGTAGGAGTCTTCCCGCACACGGTTTGGGTTCCGTGGTTCTGATCGCAAGCTCCTGACTTCTTCTCGCTTTCGGTAGATATTGCTTACTCGAGTCTCGTGCCGGGACCCGTCCGCTTTAGGCTACCCCACGCCCACAAGCAAGTATGACAACCGATCCGCCGCTCGTGCTCGATATCGACGGCACGCTGACCCGTCCCGAGGGCTGGGGAATCGATCCGCGCATCTTCGACCCGATCCGAGACTGGGAGGCACCCGTCGTCATCGCCACCGGGAAGGCCTTCCCCTACCCCGTCGCGCTCTGTCACTTCGCCGGCATTCCCGAACTCGTTGTGGCCGAAAACGGCGGCGTCGTCTACACCGGCGACGACGTCTTCTTCACCGCCGACCGGGAGGCTGCACAGGCCGTCGTCGAAGACTACCGTGCGGCCGGCTACTCGCCCGGCTGGGGCGAGGAGAATACGGTCAACCGCTGGCGCGAGACCGAAGTTGCAGTCAATCTTGACCAGCCCCTCGAGCCGCTGCGCGAGATCGCAGCCAGCCACGGACTCGAAGTCGTCGACACCGGCTACGCCTACCACGTCAAGGCCACCGAACCGAACAAAGGCGACGGCCTCGAGACGATCGCCGAACACGTCGGGATCGACCTCGAGACGGCTGTCGCGGTGGGCGACTCGGTCAACGACGTCTCGACGTTCGAGGCCGTCGATCGGAGCTTCGCCGTGAACAACGCCGACGAACTGGCGCGAGCGGCGGCAGACGAGGTCCTTGAGGCAAGTCACGCGGATGGAACCTTGGCGGTGCTCGAGCGAGTGGGCCGGGCCGTCTAGGAGGTACTCAGAACGCTTTTCTTCTGGACGACGAACTACGACGTATGGTCGTCGATATCCTCGTCACCGTGTTTGGCTCCGTGACGACGGTCGCGCTCTTCGTCGTGGCCTACTGGGACGCCTCGCGCGTGGACATCTCGAGGCCGGTGTTCTGGGCGGTCGTCGTCGCGGCTCCCTTCGCGGTCGGCGTCTGGTTGTATCTCTTCGTCCCGGCAGCGCCGATGACGGGCGTCATCATGACCGCGAACACGGGGCTGGTGTTGTACGGCTTCGAACGCGAAATCGTTTCCGAGGACGAGGAACCCGCCGAACCGGGAGAACTGCCTCACGACTGACGCGTAACCGTTTGATTTCGAGCGACTCGAGCATCGATTCACAGCGAAGACACCACACGGCTTTTGACTGCGCCCGTTCAAGCGAGGACAACATGAGTAACTCCGCCGAGACGGGCGTCGATTCTGGGACCGACGCCAAGGAAGGAGAAGACGACGGGGCGATGCAGGTCTCGAGCCCGGACTATCACAGCGAGAATCACACGGCCGCCCAGACGTGTGGGTGGACGGCGAATGCCCTTCGTGGCGAGGGGAAGTGTTACAAGTACATCTACTACGGCATCGAGTCCCATCGGTGCATCCAGATGACGCCGGTCGTCCGGTGTAACGAGCGCTGCGTCTTCTGCTGGCGGGACCATCAGGGCCACTCCTACGAGATGGACGGCGTTGAGTGGGACGACCCCGAAGCCGTCGTCGATGCCTCTATCGACCTGCAAAAGCGTCTCCTCTCGGGCTTCGGCGGCAACGACGAGGTTCCCCGTGAAGTCTTCGAGCAGTCGATGGAGCCACGCCACGTCGCGATTTCGCTCGACGGCGAACCGACGCTCTACCCCTACCTGCCCGAACTGATCGACGCGTTCCACGACCGAGACATCACGACCTTTCTCGTCTCGAATGGCACCCGTCCCGAGATGCTCCGGGAGTGCGACCCGACCCAACTGTACGTCAGCGTCGACGCACCCGAACGCCACACCTTCGACGAGGTCGTCGGCGCGATGGAAGACGACGCGTGGGACAAGTTACTCGAGACGATGAACGTGCTCGCCGAGAAGGACGAGACACGAACCGTCCTCCGGACGACGCTCGTCAAAGGCGAGAACATGCACCACCCGGACTGGTACGCTGGCTTCTACCAGCAGGCTGATCCGGACTTTATCGAACTCAAGGCCTACATGCACGTCGGCCACTCCCAGGGGCGTCTCGACCGGTCGGCGATGCCCGACCACGAGGAGGTCCTCGAGTTCGCCGAGGACGTCAAATCCTACATGCCCGAGTTCACCGAGTGTCGCGGCGTTCCGGAGTCTCGCGTCGCCTTGCTCGCGAAACAAAAAGACACCTGGGTGCCAAAACTGAAGAAGGGAAGTGAGTTCTGGGAGCGAGATCCGGTCGTCGGCGACTGAACCGCTCGAGTTGCGAATCTGTCCATCTCGGTCGAGTTGTGGATCGGTTCAATCCGCCCCGCCACTTTCGGAAACGCCGTTTGGCTCTCTGACACCGCCACGACCGATGGCTTTTTCACCCGCATCCACGACGATGAAGTACTGACGCGGCGTCTCGACGTCACTTACCTTCACAATTCTGTTACGCATGCCACATTCGGTATGCTTTTAGGGTCGTGTCTCAAACCAAGTGGTATGTCAATTACCGCCGCGGCTGCCGTCGGGCACGACGAACTCGCCGTGCTCAAACTGCTCGCCCTCGAGGGGGGTCTCGAAGGCGACGTCAAGATCTCCTGTTCTCACCTCGCAGATCGATTAGACGCCTCGAATCAGACCGCCTCGCGACGCCTCCAGCGCCTCGAGAGCGAGGGATTACTCGAGCGCGATACGGTCAGTGACGGCCAGTGGGTGGCAATCACCGACGACGGTGAACAGACGCTCCACGGCGAGTACGAGGATTACCGTCGCATCTTCGAGACGGACTCCGAGATCGAACTCGACGGCACCGTCACCAGCGGCATGGGCGAGGGCCGCCACTACATCTCGCTGTCGGGCTACATGCGCCAATTCGAGGACCGACTCGGCTACGAGCCCTTCCCCGGCACGCTGAACGTCGACCTTCGCGAGGACAGCGTCCGCCGACGCAGTGCAATCACCTCGCTCGAGCCGGTTCCGATCGACGGCTGGGAGGACGACGAACGGACGTACGGGCCTGCCGTCTGCCATCGTGCGACCATCGAGACGGCGACGGGCGAGCGCTACGAGGACGCCCACATCATCGCCCCGGAACGAACGCACCACGACGAGGACCAACTCGAGGTGATTGCCCCGGAGAAACTCCGCGAGGAACTCGGTCTCGAGGACGACGATCACGTCACCGTCTACGTGGGTGATCGACGATGACTGGCCACCACGCCGGGCCTCGCTCGAATGCGGGTGCAGACGGTGAGACGAACCCGGCGGTGACGACGGGGACCGTCGACGACGCGCTCGAGTCCCTTCGTGCCGGTGAGCCGGTGCTCGTACACGACGCAGCCGACCGCGAGGGCGAGACGGACCTGATCTACCACGCCGATAGCGTGACGCCGGAGGCGGTGGCTCGGATGCGAAACGACGCTGGCGGCCTCGTCTGCGTCGCGCTCGGCCACGAGACGGCGGACGCGTTCGACCTGCCGTTTTACACCGACGCGATCGATCACCCGGCCGCTGGCGACCACGAACTCGGCTACGACGAGCGCTCGTCGTTCTCGCTGACGGTCAACCACCGAGACACCTTCACCGGCATTACGGACGCCGATCGGTCGCTGACGATCCGCTCACTCGGCGAGGCGGCGGCGGCACCGACGGCGACCGACTTCGCCGAGACGTTTCGGGTCCCCGGCCACGTCCACCTGCTCAAAGCCGCACCCGACCTCCTCGAGCAGCGAGCGGGCCACACCGAACTGGGCGTCGCACTCGCCGACGCTGCCGGCCTCTCGTCCGCCGTCGTTGTCTGTGAGATGCTCGACGACGAAACCGGCGAGGCGCGAACCCCGGCCGACGCTCGAGCGTACGCCGAGCGCCACGGGTTCACCTATCTCGAGGGTCGTGACGTTCTCGACCGATTAGCATAGAACTGGTTTTCGCCGATTTCTGGTCGTCACTACTCGCTACTCGAATACTGGTTATTACTATCAGTCGTCGGAGCCGTTCCCGGAATTTCCTCTGTCCTCGGAGCTATTCTCGAGGTCGCGTCCGCCGTCGGACGTAATTTGACTCTCGGTGTACCCAACGGGGCCGCTTCGATAGACGGCATAGAGGATGAGTACGGCGATTGTAAAGTCAACGCTGTGCTCGACGAGGTGATGCAGTGTCATCGGTAACAGGCCGAAGACGGTCCCCAGCCCGATGAGTGATCGACCGACGAGCAGCCCCAACACGACCGTAATGAGGAGGTATCGCGTCGATCGGCGTCGAGAGTAGGCGACGACGCCGACACAAAAGAGGATCGTCGTCCCGATGACGGCGAGGACGATCACGGCGAGTAACACTGGAGCCAGCTGTGGATCCAACCACGCGATATCGAACGGGCTCGAGTGGTTCATCTACACAATTTTACATCGCGTCGGTGGGTATCTATGCTCTTCGGTCGACTCTGTGACTCGACGAGTGAGGGCTCGAGCAACCACCAGGAAGGTACGTCCGTTGTTCTTACTTGTCGGGAACGATCAAAAGGCGTTATCACCGTTGCTGTGCTAGCTGGTGATACGATCGACTCCCTGAAACAGGATTGGAAACGGACACAACTCTCGATTTCAATGAACTCCACTCGTCGACAGATTAGCACACACGTACACGAACACGCCGGCATTCACTTCAACGAACTCGTCAGACAGTCCGGATTCGCACCGGGGCAAGTGCAGTATCACATTCGACGACTCACCGACGCGGGCGACCTCGTCCGAGAGGAGTGGTACGGCCAGACACACTACTACCCGCCACAGTACGACGAGTGGGAGCGCGCGACCCTCGCACTGTTTCGCCGCGAGACGACGCGAGCAGTCGTCGTCTACCTCATCGAACACGAGCCGTCACGTCCGGAAGCCGTCGCCGAGGACCTCGACATCGCTCGCAGCACGCTCGAGTACCACCTCGATCACTTACTCGAGCAGGATGTCGTCGAGAAGCGCTACGATTCGCGAAATCGGGTCTCGCTCACACTCTCGAATCGGGAGCAAACCGCACCGTTGCTCTCCGAAGTGACGCCGACGGTTCCCGACCGACTGGTCGATCGGTTCACGCGACTCGTCGATAGCTTGCTCGAGACCCCGTCGTAAGAAGGCCTGTTTTAGATCATCTACGTTTGCTCGGCGACAGTAGCGATAGTCGATTCGACGATCGAACCATAATTTCGGCTACTGCACCAGAAGCACAAATGTGGCTGTCTACAAAGGGTCGCCCATGGCTCGACAGATGGATCGACGACGATACGTTCAATTGGCAAGTACCGGTCTCATCGTCGGTATTGCAGGCTGTACGAGTGGTGACGATGACGACGGTGAAGACGACGACTCAGGCGGTGACGACGGACACGATCACGACGACAACGGGGAGTCTGGCGGCGAGGAAAGCGAGGGACTCGCGTTCGCGTTCGGACCGACCGAGGTCGCGATCATCGATCCTGCGGACGGCGACGTGGTCGACGAAATCACGGACGATATCGACGACAATAGCTGGGGCGACGCGAAGATTACGACCGATCTCTCGGAGATTTACGTTATCGAGGAGTCACTCGATCAGGTGCTGGTAATCGACACCGAGGCTCGAGAAATCGTCGCGGAAGTCGACATCGGCCCCGACGCGACGCACATGTATCACCCAAACGATGACGAGATGTGGGCCCACTCGGACGACGAAGGCGCGTTTTACGTGATCGATACGAACGATCACCAAGTTATCGAGACCGTCCAGTCCGGGATGGACGACGAAGGCCACGGCAAGTTACTCTACCACGAGGACTTCGGCTCGATGGGGTACGCCACGAACGTCAACGATCCGGGTGCGCCGGTGATCGATCTGGACGAGTACGAGCGAAGCGACTTCATCGAGTTCGACGACGCCGACGAAGGAACTCACTACAAGGCCTACAGCCCGCAGACGGGACTGGCCTACTTCGAGTACGGCGACCAGACGGTCGTCGTCGACACCGACGACAACGACGTCGTCGACGAACTCGAGTTAGCGGGCGGCATGTACCTCACGCCCGACGAGGAACTGATGGGCGTCCTCGACGGCGACGATATTCGGTTCCTCGACGCGACGAGCGAGGACAGTGAGGAGGTCGGTTCGGTCTCCGTCGAGGGCGGCCCCGACGCGTTGCGCTACTACGACGGTGACGACGGACTCTACGCCTTTACGGCGAACACGATGAACGACGAGTCGGCCGTCATCGACGTCGAGGAGTTCGAGGTCGTCGATCACGTAGAGATCGGCGAAATCGAGCGACCGGAGGACGCCGATCACCTCCACCGATCCGGCGTCGCTGGCGACGAGTACTTCTTCACGCCCGCGCCGGCGGACGGCTTCGTCGCCGTCGTCGACATGGCCGAACAGGAGGTCGCGGAGGTCGATGTCGAAGACGGCGTCGATACGATACAGTACGTCGGCGACTCGGGCGTCGGCTACACTGGACAGATCCGGTAGCCGATGCGTTCGAACGAGTCCGCTCTCCACGACCACCGCACGCAATCTCGAGCCAAGAGAGGTCTCACCGTGCTCGCGATCGCGTTCGTCGTCGCGCTCGTCCTGGCGAGTGTCGCGACCCCAGTTGCCGCCCACGCGTACCTCAGCGAAACCGACCCCGAAAACGGCGAGCAACTCGAGTCCGCACCCGACGACATCACGCTCACGTTCTCCGGTGATGGCGTCCAAAACGCCGACATCAGTATCGTCGGACCCGACGGCGAGGATGTCAGCGGGGACGCCGAGATCGATCCCGACGATACGCAACTTGTCGACGTTCCATTCGAGACCGAAGACGACGCCGAAGGCATGTACACCGTCGAGTGGGAAGTCCTCGCCGACGACGGACACACCACCTCGGGCACGTTCTTCTTCAGCGTCGGCGACGAACCGCTCGATCGTGACTCGGTCCTCGAGACCTACGAGGACGAGGACGAGGTCGACGAATCGGTTCCGCCGCTCGAGAGCGCGGCGAGAGGACTGTTGCTCGTCTCGCTCGTCGGCCTCGTCGGTGCCCCGGTGACGGCTGCGATGGCAGTCTACCCGGTCGCCGACCGCGCCGGAGTATCGAAGCGAGCCGTCGATGACCGCCTCACCACCCTCCTCGCCGTGCTGGCAGCGGGGGTGCTCACGGCCGTCGCCCTCCTTGGTTACGTTCAGGCGACCTCGATTGGCTCGCCGTCGCTCGAGACGTTCGGCGAGTTCCTCGGGATGCCACTCGGTCAGGCGTGGCTCGTTCAGGCCGTCCTGGCGCTCGGCCTCGCCGTCGTTCTCGGGAGTGCCGTTGCAGGGAAGGTCCCGCGCTCGGTCTGGCTTGGGGGGACGTTCGTCGGCGCAATCGGCGTCGGCGGTGCGCTCAGCTGGACGAGTCACTCCGCAACGGCAATCGATCGCCTGCAGGGGACGGCCGTCGACTTCGCACACATCGCTGGCGCGGGGCTGTGGCTGGGCGGATTGGTCGTCCTCGCGCTGGTCGTCCCCGCCATGCTTCGTGACGCGCCCCCCGCGGATCGATCTGCACTCGCCGCCGGCACGATTCGGCGCTACTCGCTGCTCGCACTCGCCGGCGTGACGCTCGCCGGCGCGACCGGCCTCGCGCTCGCGGCGTGGCACGTGCCCGATCTCGAGGCGATCGGGGCGACCTTCTACGGGACGGTGCTCACCGCGAAGACGCTCCTGGTGATCGTCGCGCTCGGACTCGGCGGACTCACTCGGTTCGTCTTCCTTCGCCGACTCGAGTCCGACGGTGGCCGGAGCCGATTCGGATTCCTCGATCGATTCGGCGGGGGAGACGCCGGCGGGACAGATGCCGAGGTCCGCGA
The DNA here is from genome assembly GCF_900108095.1 of Natronorubrum sediminis. Classification (NCBI taxonomy): domain Archaea; kingdom Methanobacteriati; phylum Methanobacteriota; class Halobacteria; order Halobacteriales; family Natrialbaceae; genus Natronorubrum; species Natronorubrum sediminis. The sequence continues at coordinate 776,986 of NZ_FNWL01000002.1, read as the reverse complement.
AGACGGCGGCCGCTCGTCGAATTCTACCGGCGCAATTTCGGCGTTCACTCGCACGGTCCGACTCGAGGTCGGCGTGATCGTCCTCGTCTTGCTCCTCACGGGACTGCTCACCTCCGTCCCGACGGCCGCCGTTGTCGGCGACGACGACGGTCCCGAGACGGCGACGATCGAACGCGAAGGCGACGTCGACCTCGAGTTGACGGCGATTCCAGCGGCGACCGACACCGGCGGCGACGACCGAATCCACGTCCAACAGGACGATCCGGTCGTCTTCGAAGTCACATTCCTGGACGACGGCGGGGAACCGGTCGAATCGGACCAGACCGTCCGGTTGACCGCAGACGGTGAGGACACGTTCGACGTCGACCTCGAGCAGAACGACGACGGCACGTACTCGACCGTCCAGCCGTTCCCGTCCGACGGTGACTGGGAACTCCGAATCACGGGCGAGCCGGACGGCGCGTTCGTCAGCGAGTGGGTCGACGTCTACGTCTCACCGGGTGACGATGCCGACGGTGAGCATGACGATGAGGGTCACGATCACGGGGACCACGACCACGGCGACGAAGCGGATTATTCGGCGTTCGCGACGCTATTGCAGTTCGGAGCTGTCGCGATCGGTGTCGTCGGCTCCGTCGCCGTAACGATGGAAGCGCTTCGCTTCCGAGGTCGGTCCGAGTAACGACTGTCGGATCTCTTCGGAACCACCCTTTCCATCTCCCCGCTGAAACTCCTGGCCTCCGATCGCGAAATCGCGAACACTTACTACGTTGGCTTTCAACACTCTCGATCATGGGATTCGACGAGATGGATGTCGACACGATCTGGATGGATGGCGAGTATGTCGACTGGGACGACGCGCAGATACACGTCCTCACACACGGACTTCACTACGGGAGCGGCGTCTTCGAGGGGGCACGCTGTTACGACACTGAGGAAGGGCCAGCGATCTTTCGCTGGGAGGAACACTTAGAGCGGCTCTTTCAGTCAGCAAAGCCCTACGAGATGGACATCGATCACTCGAAAGAAGAACTGACAGAGGCAACGAAAACCCTCATCCGCCAGCAGGACCTCGAGTCGTGTTACATCCGTCCGGTTGCATTCTACGGCTACAACTCACTCGGCGTGAGCCCCGAAGATTGCCCGACGAAGACGGCGATCGCCGTCTGGCCGTGGGGCGCGTACCTCGGCGAGGAGGCCCTCGAGGAAGGGATCGACGTGATGATTTCCTCGTGGCGAAAGCACGCCTCGAGTCAGATTCCGACGAACGCGAAGACGAACGGGCTCTACGTCAACAGCATGCTCGCGGGCGAGGAAGCCCGACGAAACGGCTACGCGGAAGCGATCGTCCTGAATAAGGAAGGAAACGTCGCGGAAGGCCCCGGCGAGAACGTCTTCCTCGTCCGCGACGACGAGATTTACACGCCCGGCCTCTCGGAGTCGATCCTCGACGGCATCACCCGGGATACGGTGATCACGCTCGCGGAGGACCTCGGCTACACCGTCCACGACACCGTCTCGATCTCTCGAGGCGAACTCAACACGGCCGACGAACTGTTCTTCACCGGCTCCGCAGCCGAAGTGACGCCGATCCGAAAAGTCGACAACGTCGTCATCGGTGACGGCTCGCGCGGTCCCGTGACCGAGGACATTCAACAGAAGTTCTTCGACGTCGTCGAGCGCAAGACCGACGAGTACGACGAGTGGTTCGACTACGTCTGAACGCTCTCACGCTCGGTTCTCGAATACTGTCTTCGAAGTGTTCACTTTCGTAGCGTTTTTGCCGGTTGTCGGGAAACGACGGGTATGACTACCTGCCCCTGGGACGATTGGAACCACGTTCTGAAGATCGATCCCGACAAGGACCTTCCCGAGGGCGTCACGTACGGCGATCTCTGTGCGACTGGAACCGACGCGATCGAAGTCGGCGGTACCATGGGTATCACCGAGGAGAACATGGAAGCCGTCGTCGACGCCTGCGCCGAACACGACGTGCCGCTCTATCAGGAACCCTCGAGTCCGGACGTCGTCATCGACAACCGGGCGCTCGAGGGCTACCTCATTCCGACCGTACTCAACGCCGGCTCTCCCTTCTGGATCACGGGCGCACACAAGGAGTGGGTCCGTCTCGACGGCGACATGGACTGGGACCGGACGTGGACGGAAGCCTACATCGTGATGAACCCCGACGCCGACGTCGCGACGTACACCGAAGCCGACTGCGACCTCAGCGCCGAAGATGTCGCCGCCTACGCCACAGTCGCGGAACGAATGTTCGGCCAGGAACTCGTCTACCTCGAGTACTCCGGCACGTTCGGTGACGAGGACATCGTCGAAGCCGCGAGCGAAGCGACCGACGAGTCGACGCTGTTCTATGGTGGCGGCATTCACGATTACGATTCCGCGGCGACGATGGCCACACACGCCGACGTGATCGTCGTTGGCGACCTCGCACACGACGAGGGCGTCGGTGCCGTTCGCGAGACGGTCGAAGCAGCGCGAGACGCATAACGCGAGGTCCAATTCTCCCCGCAATCAGTAATCGCCGTTCACGAGCGACTGGAGGTGGGGTAATACTTCGGTGACGTCCTCACGGATCACCACCTCGGCACTGCTATCGACCGGCGTCGACTCGAGGTTGACGATGCCGACCGTCGCGCCGTTCGACGCGGCGATTCGGGGGAGCGACGCCGCGGGTTCGACGACCAGCGACGACCCGATTGCGAGGAACACGTCGCTCTCTCGAGCCAGTGTGCGGGCTTGCTGGATGACTGCTCCCGGCAACTGTTCGCCAAAGAGGACGACGTCGGGTTTGTAGACGCCGCCACAGTCACACGTCGGCGGTAGTTCGCCGTCTGCCGCGCGCTCGAAAACCGGATCGCCGTCGATTCGCTTTCCACAGTCAGTACACCGCACTCGTTGGGAGTTGCCGTGTAACTCGAGGAGCGTCTGCTCGGCCGTTCCGGTCGTCGCGTCGTCCGTCGCCGCCACGTCGTCTGTCACCGCTACGTCGTCCGTCGACGACGCATCGTCTCTCACCGACTCGAGTGCATCCGCGTGAAGCCCGTCCGTGTTTTGCGTGAGGATGGCCTCGAGGTGTCCGTCCAGCCCCATCGACGCTAGCGCTTCGTGGGCTGCGTTTGGTTCGTACTCACCGCCGAATAGCTCTCGCTGGAGGTCGACGCGGTCGTCCCAGAATCCCTCCGGATCCCGCTGAAATCGTCCGTAAGCGAACTGTCCTTCGTCGAACTTCTCCCAAACGCCGTCGTCGCCGCGAAACGTGGGAACGCCCGACGGTGCGGAGATTCCCGCGCCCGTGAACGCGACGGCCGTCGCGTCGCGGTCGATTTGCTCGGCGAGTTCCTCGAGGTCGTTCATATCGAATGATTGGGCCGAAGGATCAAAACTCGTCGTGGTAGGGACTTCTCACACCGTGTGCTCGGCAGGCGTCGACGGTTCACGACTCTCACGTCGTGGGCTGTATTTCGACCGCGAACGATTGCGCTTAAGTCCCGCCTACGTGAATCGGGTGGTATGCAGGATAGAATTCACACTGCGGACGCCGAGCCGGGCGACGACGCGACCGTCGCTGGCTGGGTACACGAGATTCGTGACCTGGGCGGAATCGCCTTCCTGATTCTCCGGGACAGCTCGGGCAAGATTCAGATCAAGTTCGAAAAGGACGAGATGGACGAAGAGTTGGTCGAAACTGGCCTCAGCGTCTCTCGAGAGAGCGTCGTGAAGGTCTCCGGTGCAGTCGAAGAAGAGCCACGCGCACCGACGGGCGTCGAGGTCACGCCCGAGGAACTCGAGGTCGTCGCTCCTGCCGAACCCGAACTCCCACTCGATCCGTCCGGAAAGGTCGACGCGGAACTCTCGACGCGACTCGACAACCGGACGCTCGACCTCCGGAAAGACGAGGTTCAGGCAGTGTTCGAGATCCGCGCCGAAATCCTCCGCGCGGTCCGCGAGCAGTTCCGCGCGTTCGACTGTACGGAGATCAACACGCCGAAGATCGTTGCGACGGGGACCGAGGGTGGCACGGAACTGTTCCCAATCACCTACTTCGGCGAGGAGGCGTTCATGAACCAGTCGCCACAGCTGTTCAAACAGCTCATCGCCGGGTCGAACGTCGAGCGCGTCTTCGAGATCGGTCCGATCTTCCGCGCCGAAGAGCACAACACGCCGCGACACCTGAACGAAGCGACCTCGATCGACTTCGAGGGCGCCTTTTGCGACCAGAACGACGCGATGGACGTCGTCGAGGGCGTCGTCACGGCAGCCTACGAGGCTATCGTCGAGAACTGCCAGGACGAACTCGAGGCACTCGGTCTCGCCGCGGAGTTCGAGGTTCCGGACGAGGCGTTCCCACGTCTTAGCTACGAGGAAGCCATCGAGCGCATCAACGCGACGGGCGAACTCGACGAGCAACTCGTCTGGGGCGACGACCTGCCAACGGAAGGCGAGAAGGCACTCGGCGACGACGTCGGTGGCCACTACTTCATCACCGACTGGCCGAGCGAGATCAAGCCGTTCTACATCAAAGATCACGATGACGACGAGCAACTCTCGACCGGCTTCGACCTGATGCACCCGCGGATGGAACTCGTCTCGGGCGGCCAGCGTGAGCACCGACACGAGAAGCTCATCGAAGGCTTCGAGCAGCAGGGACTCGACCCGGAACAGTTCGAGTACTACACGAAAATGTTCAAGTACGGCATGCCGCCACACGCCGGCTTTGGACTCGGTGGCGAACGCCTCGTCATGACGATTCTCGGATTGGACAACATCCGAGAAGCAGTGCTCTTCCCGCGGGATCGTCAACGTCTGAGTCCGTAGACGAAGACGTTGAGAGCTGGCAAGTCGTTGCGAGCGTTATCGAGCAACGTCTTGCGAGACCGGCAGCGACTCAGTCCGTAGGACTGGTCGCTGACCGTTGAGTGGGTGCTCGTGGGATCTTTGATCCCGCGTTGTTCCCGAGAGATCGCCAGCGTTTGTCGCCGTAGACGAGGACGCGACCGGTGGGAGCGTCCTCAAAACTGCGAGCGGGAGCGCAGCGACACGCGAGCGGCGGCAAATCTGGGGGTTAGCGAGACGAACGGTGCGTAACTCTCCTTTCACTCGAACGACGAACACGAACGGCGAAGTCGTGAGCGAAGTGAGTTTACCGAACCGTCTGTTGTCTATCGAGTCATGTTACTGTTCAAAAACATTAACGTCGTATTCAGCGGATTCGATTGACCTATTATTCGTTGACGAGCAGAATCTTGCCCTGGAAGTCACCTGATTCGCCCAATCGATGTGCGTCAGTGACGTCTTCGAAGGCGAATCGCTCGTCAATGTGCGGTTCGACGACGCCGTCGTCGACCAGCGTCGCGATATCCGCGAGTTCGTCTCCGATCCGCTCCTGTCGCTCGCCGAGTAACACGGGGAGGATCACAAGCACGACGCCGAGCTCGAGCGACCGTTCGTGCATCGCCGAGATGTCCTGCGTCGAGCTCGATTCCGTCGTTACCACGGTTCCGAACGGCCCCACGGCGTCGAAGGCCGTCTGGAGATGGTCGTCGCCGATCGGATCGAAGACGACGTCGAAGCCGTCGCCGCCAGCGTGTTTCTCGACGTACGACTCGACGTCGGTCTCGGTGTAGTCGACCGTCGCGTCGGCACCGAACTCGTCGGCGAGAGCGCGTTTTTCTTCGCTCGAGGCCGTCGCGGTCACGTTGGCCCCGAACCAGTCGGCTAACTGGACGCCGATGTGCCCGACGCCGCCGGTCGCGCCGTAGACGAGCACCTCGTCGCCGAGGAAGACGGTCGTCTTGTCGACGAGCATCTCCCAGGCGGTGAGCGCGACGACTGGCAACGCCGCTGCGTCCTCGAGCGGGATCGACTCCGGCGCGTGGGCGAACGTCCCGACGTGGCCGACGACGTAATCCGCGAGCGAGCCCTGCTGGCCCGCGCCGCCGGGCATGCCGTACACCTCGTCGCCTTCGTCGAAGCGCGTGACGTTCGCGCCGACTTCGTCGACGACGCCCGACACGTCGCAGTGGAGCGTCGCGGGGAGTTCCGGCGCGAAATGGGGAATGGCTCCCTGTCGAATCTTGTAATCGACGGGATTGACGCTCGAGGCGACGACCTCGACGCGAACCTCGTCCGGATCAGGTTCGGGAACGTCGATGGTCGTCTCCGTGAGTACGTCCGGTTCTCCGTATTCTTCGATCACGTGGGATGTCATCTCGGAAGGCATACCGATTCAACAGTCGGTCGCCGACGGGGAATATGCGGCGGTTTCGGGGATCGGTGTGGGTGATTACTGAGACCGACGACGCCTACTCGACGCGAGCCACTCGAGACGAGTTCGGTGAAATAAGCTCACGATACGCCGGCTCGTTCACGGTAACTGAGAGCCAAATAATCACCCTATACAACGAAGAGTTCTACCAGGATGTCCACACCGAAGAGTTCGAAGACGGTGAAGTACGTGACCAGCTTACACCCACGGACCAAGACGTGCAATTGTTTGACGCAGACCTTACCGGCGGCACGACTGTTCTCGGCCACGCTACTGGATCCCTTACCGATGGTGAACTTACTGTCGGAGGGGATTTCAGTGGTCTGCGTAGCCGACTGGAAAATCAAATGGAGAACGTGCTTGCGCCGGCGATTACTATCTACACCAACGGAGACAACTCCTCCACGTACGAGCTGATTGCTGATATCGAAGATGACGAGGGAAGTGGTCAGTTTGCGGGATCGTATGAACTCACTGATGAAGAACTCGAAGCTCTCAGAAGTGGCGAACTCACCGTCGAAATCTCGACCGAAGACCATCCAGATGGTGCCGCTACTGATGAATTTGTGCCACGATAATTGGCACTTTCACGCGAGATGCAGATTCTCTGATTGAGGAGGATCATCCGGAAAACGATTCTGAATCTTTTTCGTAAAGTTCCCACATCGGGATTTTCGCCTGCCACGAGCGTGCTCGAGGAGGCGTGGCGACAACGAAAACATGACGAGAACGACTGTGAGCGCCTATCTGGGTTGCAAAACTGCGGTGACGGAAGATGGATCGTGACTCGAGTAATCGGGATTATCCCCACCAGCCACCGCCGTTGCCCGGCGCTTCGCCGTGGTCTGCACCCTCGCCGTCGACGATTGCGGCGGCGAGGTCTTCGCCAACCACGTCGTCGCCGAGGAAGCCCATGTGGCTGCTGACGCTGTCAGTGACGTCGATGTCCGCGTACGTCTCGGCCACCTCGTCGCAATCGGAGCCCTGGGCCCCCAGCGCGTTCCCGGTGAGGCCTCCGTAGGCAGCACCGACCGTCGAGTCGTTTTCGGAGTGGTAGTTTCGAACCTCGCCGGCGTTGTTCGCGATGCCGTCGTACCAACTGTCGCTGAAGACGCCACTCACGTCACAGACCTCATCGCCGTCTGCAGCAGCACCGAGGGGTGCCACCGTTTCGATTTCGTACCCATCCTCGAGGGCGTTGATCGTCTCGAGGACGGCCCGACCGCCCAGCGAGTGGCCGACGAGGCGAATACTCCCGCCGCCGTCGTCGTAGAAGTCCTGGGCGAGGTCGGCGACGGTTTCGCCGACTTCTTCCGTCTCGTTCGTCGCGCCGATGAAGTTAATGGTGGTCGCGTCCCACTCGATGCCGACGTAGGCGTCGGGTTCGTAGCCGCCGTCCTCGAGGGCTTCGGCGACGTCGGCTGCTTGACTCGCGACGGTCGAGTCGCCGAACCAGCCGTGGATGAAGACGAACAGTTCGTCTTCGACTGGAAGCGGATCGGGGTCGGACGAGGACCAGAGACTATCGCTGACCTCGATGACGTCGATATCGTACGAGGACACGGCGGATGCTGAACCCGTCGAGGCGGCGAGACCTGCTGTCCCAGCGAGTGCGACACCGGTTCCTTTGAGCATTGCGCGGCGATCAGGACTGAACGATTCGTCGTCTGTATTCTGCTTGTTGTTGTCTCCCATGCTACAACTGTCCGTCTCACGATGGACCGATATTCATTTCCACTCACTACAAAGGCCATTTATATTTAATATTTTCAGATACCATTGGTAATACGAGTCCAACTGCGCTACTCCGTTCATGGCACGTCTCGGATGAGTGGCTACTAACTTCGAAGGAGAAAGGAAGCGCCATCGGTCGCTCGAGGACCAAACTGCCTGAGAATCGGTTGTAACGATCGTATTCGAGAGCAGGAGCGTCTCGTTCGTCAGAGCCAA